>PKZM01000037.1 GCA_003133065.1 Acetobacteraceae bacterium | reverse complement strand
TCGCCCTGGGCGAGCGGGCTGGCATCGGAATACAGGCGGGAATTGGTGGCGCGGGGGCCGACCGAGGCAGTGCCGTTTCGGCCGCCACGCACGGCGGAGACGGTGGCGGCGGCGCGACTCAGGGCGGCATCGGAAAGCTCGCCCGCATGGGCGTAGCCGGTTTCCTCGCCCAGCACCGCGCGCAGGCCGAAGCCGACGGCGCTATCGTAATTTGCGCTTCGGATGCGGCCCTCCTCCAGCGCGATGGTTTCGGATTCGCGGTATTCGAGGAACAGCTCGCCATCATCGGCGCCGGCCAGCGCCGCGGCGGTGATGCGCGCGGCGGTATCCTGGTCGATGGCGGCGTCGGCGCGGTTGAAGAACAGGTCGTCGGTGGTGGCGAGAGCCGACATGGAATTTCCTTGGTTGGGGGCGCTAGGGCTTGGCGCCTCGAAGAGTATGGGTAAGGGCAAGCGCGGATGCCAGCAGAACCACGGCGTTGGCCTGGTGGGCCACCGCGATGGGAAAGGCGACGCCCGATATCAGGGTCAGCACGCCCAGCAGGTATTGGGTGAGAACGGCCGCGCCCATCATGACAAGCGCCGCCCGCGCCGGGCCGGGAATGCGGTCCCGCCAGGAGTCATGGAAGCCGGCAAGCACGGTGGCGAGCGCGGTGATGGCGGTGATGGTCGCGAGCAGCCGATGATCGAACTGCACGGCGGTGACGTTTTCGGTGAGGTTGCGCAGGAACGGATGCAGATCCGCATAGCCGGCGGGGATCAGGCGGCCATCCATGAGGGGGAAGGTTTCATACACCAGCCCGGCGTGAAGCCCGGCGGTGAAACCGCCGGCGACGATGGTGCAGGCCACCAGCCCGGTGCAAGCCAGCGCCAGGCGCTTGAGCCAGGCCGCGCCGGGAATGGAAATGGGCACGGGCGAGAGCGTGGAAAAACCGGTCCACAGGATGGCGGCAAACAGGATCAGCGCCAGGCTGAGATGAACCACCAGGCGATAGGGCGAGACGGCCGTGCTATCGGGGAAAAAGCCGGATTTGACCATGAACCAGCCGGCCGCACCCTGCAGGCCGCCCAAGGCGAACAGCAGCACCAGGCGGGGGATCATCCGGCGCGGAATGGCGCCGGTAAGCGCGAACCAGACCAGCGGCACCAGGAAGACCACGCCGATCAGGCGCCCCCAGACGCGGTGCAGATATTCCAGCCAGAAAATTCCCTGGAATCCGGACAGGGTCATGTCCGGATGCAGCAGGCTGTATTGCGGGATCTGCCTGTAGAGGGCGAAGAGATGGTTCCAGGCAGCTTCGGTGAGCGGCGGGATGATGCCCGAAAGGGGGGCCCATTCCATGATGGAGAGGCCGGAACCGGTCAGGCGCGTGGCACCGCCCAGCACCACCATGCCCCAGATCATGAAGGCAACCGCGAATAGCCAGTAGGCCACAAAACGGCGGCGTCGCCGCATGGCGGCAGCTTCGCGGTTCGGAAACGTGCGGTCGTCGAAAGGCATGGATCAGGCTAGCGTCCGGCCGCTTGGCTGCAAAGGGGTGTGGGGCGCTTTCCCATGATCACAGCAGGTGCTACCGCCCGCAGCCCATGCAAGACCTTGTGATCTGCCGGCGATGACGGCGCCCCCCCTCCCGATACCTCTGGTTTCGGTCGTCGTGCCCGTGCGGAACGAGGCGCCCAACATCAAGCCTTTGATCGCCGAAATCCGCCAGGCGCTGCAGGCAGTGGGGCATGAGATCGTTTACGTAGACGATGGCAGCGATGACGGCACGGCGGACATGCTGCGCGCCGCGGCGGCGGAAGGCGCGCTGACGCTCAGGCGGCACCGCACGGGATGCGGCCAGAGTGCGGCGATCGTAACCGGCGTGCGGGCGGCACGCGGGGCGTGGATCGCCACGCTGGATGGGGATGGGCAGAACGACCCGGCCGACATCCCAGGCCTGCTGATGCGCGCGCAAGCCGAGACCGGGCTGGTGCTGATCGCCGGGCACCGCACGCGGCGGCAAGATTCACGGGTGAAGCGCATCGCCTCACGCGCTGCGAACGCCATACGGGCGCGGCTGCTGGGCGATGCGACGCCCGATACGGGGTGCGGCCTGAAGCTGTTCCGGCGGGACGCGTTCCTGGAACTGCCGGCCTTCGATCATATGCACCGGTTTCTGCCGGCACTGTTCATCCGCGCCGGCGGCCGGGTGATCTCGGTGCCGGTGGGGCACCGCCCGCGCACCCGGGGCGCCTCCAAATACGGCACATGGGACCGGCTTTGGGTGGGGATTGTTGATCTCGCGGGGGTAGCGTGGCTGCAACGGCGGTGGAAACGGCCGATCGTAGAAGACCCATGAGCCGACCGTAGAAGGCCCACTCATAGGTAAAAGTTTTTTGCTTATTTTTTTCAAAAAAGAAGAAGACTCTTCTTTTTTGAAAAAAAGAAGCAAAAAACTTTTACTCGTTGGGTTCCGTATCCCATGTCGCTGGCTCCGTCATGGAAGCGTCATGGGCCGGCCCCCTTGCGCGGGGCGTTGCGGGCTGGTCTTGAGGGCGGATCGATCGACCGGCGGCGGAGGCGGCGCAGATGTCTGAAACCACGCTCGGCGCCCGCGCCACAAATACCGCCAGCATCAAGAGGTTGCCGAACGGATTCGACCTGGCGGCCCTGCTGTTCATCAGCGCCGTGCTGATCGCCGTGGCACATGCGGCGAAACATACCTTCGCCCCGCTCTCGGTGCCACAGGAAGTGGCGATCAGCCTGGATCCCACCTACCTGCCGGGGTATGCGCTGCGCACCGTGATGCGGATGTTCGCCGCCCTTGCCTGTTCGCTGCTGTTCACGTTCACCTACGCAACCTTCGCGGCGAAGAGCCGGCGCGCGAGCATGGTGCTGGTACCTATTCTGGATCTGCTGCAGAGCCTGCCGATCTACGGGTTTCTGACCTTCACGGTCACATTCTTCCTGGGCCTGTTTCCCGGCCAGGTGCTGGGCGCCGAACTGGCCGTGGTGTTCGTGATCTTTACCAGCCAGGCCTGGAACATGGCGTTCAGCATGTACCAGTCGTTGAAGACGGTGCCGGCCGATCTGGATGAAGCGAGCACCAGCTTCCGGCTGTCCGGCTGGCAGCGCTTCTGGCGGCTGGAGGTGCCGTTCGCCACACCCGGACTGGTGTGGAACATGATGATGTCCATGTCCGGCGGCTGGTTCATGCTGGTGGCTTCCGAAGCCGTGACGGTGGGCAACACCACGTTCGAGCTGCCCGGGATCGGCAGCTACATCGCCAAGGCGCTGATGGCGCGCGACATCCGTGCCGTGTTCTACGCCATTGTGGCCATGCTGGTGGTGATCCTGCTGTACGACCAGTTGCTGTTCCGCCCGCTGGTAGCCTGGAGCGGCAAGTTCCGGTTCGAAACTACACAGATGGAGCAAGGCGATGATCCGTGGATGCTGGCGCTGCTGCGGCGCACGCGGCTGCTGCGCTATATCGGCGATGCGTTGGGCGCCGTCTTTTTTCTGGTGAGCGGCCTGCGCCTGGGGTCGGTTGGGCGGATGCGGGAGCGGACCGTACGCGCGCCATCGCGGGCGGCGGATATCCTGTGGTTCTCCGTGCTGGCGCTGGTGGTGCTGTGGGCGGCGTTCCGCATCGTGACGTTCTTCATGAACGCGCATCTCGGATTCGGCGATGTGGGCACGGCGGTGTTGCTGGGCGTGTTCACGATGATCCGCGTGGTGGTGCTGATGGCGCTGGCAACCCTGGTGTGGGTGCCGGCGGGGGTCTGGATCGGGCTGCGGCCGAAACGGGCGCGGGCGATGGGGGCCGCGGCGCAGTTTCTGGCGGCGTTCCCCGCCAATCTGTTCTATCCGATCTTCGTGGTGGTCATTGTGCGGTATTCGCTGAATCCGAATATCTGGCTGACGCCGCTGATCGTGCTGGGGACGCAATGGTATATCGCGTTCAACGTTATTGCGGGTGCCGCGGCCTTCCCGGGTGATTTGCAGGAGGCGGCGAAGAACTTCCGGGTGGGCGGGCTGCTGTGGTGGCGCAGGGTGATCCTGCCGGGCATTTTCCCGTATTTCGTGACGGGCGCGATTACCGCCTCCGGCGGATCGTGGAATGCGTCGCTGGTGGCGGAGGTGGCCACATGGGGCAATACGACGCTGCACGCCGAGGGATTGGGCGCGTATATCCAGGAGGCCACGGTCCGTGGGGATACGCCGCGGGTGCTGCTGGGGATGGTGGTGATGGCGGGGTTTGTGTTGACGTTCAATCGGGTGGTGTGGCGGCCGATGTATGCGTATTCGAGTAAGCGGTTGAGGTACTAAGAAAGAATGTTCTTTTTTGAAAAAAAGAACCAAAAAACTTTTGCCCATGGCGTACGCTGCCGGAGAGTCCCGCACCAAGAGTAAAAGTTTTTTGCTTCTTTTTTTCAAAAAAGAAGACCTTCCTTTCTTTAGGATTTGTGCCCCATGGACACCAACCTCCTCGAAGTCCGCAACTGCAAGCAGGCCTACCACAAGGACGCCGCCGCGGATTTCGTCGTTCTGGACAACGTGGACGTCACCATCCGTGCCGGCGAGATCGTTGGGCTGCTCGGCCGGTCCGGCTCCGGCAAATCCACCCTGTTGCGCATTGTGGCGGGTTTGCTGAAGCCGACCTCCGGCCAGGTGATCTGGCGCGGGGCGGCGTTGAGCGGGCCGGCCGAGGGCGTGGCGATGGTGTTCCAGAGTTTCGCGCTGTTTCCGTGGCTGACGGTGCAGGAGAATGTGGAGCTGGGGCTGGAGGCGCAGGGGGTTGCGCGCGCTGAACGGGAGAAGCGCGCGGAGGAGGCGATCGATCTGATCGGGCTTGGCGGGTATGAGAGTGCGTATCCCAAGGAGATGTCCGGCGGGATGCGGCAGCGTGTGGGCCTGGCGCGGGCGCTGGTGGTGCATCCGGATTTGTTGCTGATGGATGAACCGTTTTCCGCGCTGGATGTACTGACGGCGGAGACGTTGCGCACCGATCTGATCGATCTGTGGATGGAGGGCAAGCTGCCCGTGCGGTCTGTTCTGATGGTGACGCATAATATCGAGGAGGCGGTGCTGATGTGCGACCGCATCCTGGTATTTTCGTCCAATCCCGGCCGTGTGGCGCAGGAGTTGCGGGTGCCGTTTGCGCATCCGCGCAACCGGCACGATGCGGCATTCAGAAAATTCGTCGATGACATCTACGCATTGATGACGCGGCGGGCGACCAGCGTGCCGGCGCCGAATACCGGGGAGGCGGCGGGCACGCCGGTGGTGGAGGCGGTTCATGCGCTGCATCCGGTGAGCACCAATTTGATGGCGGGGCTGATCGAGACCATTGCCGCGGAGCCGTATCGGGGCCGCGCGGATTTGCCGCCGCTGGCCGGCGCGCTGCAACTGGAACTGGATGAGCTGCTGCCGCTATGCGAGACGCTGGCACTTTTGCATTTCGGCGAACTTGAGGAGGGGGACATCAAGTTGACGGACCAGGGGCGTGAGTTCGCCAATGCCGACACGGATGACCGCAAGGTGCTGTTCGCGACCGCGTTGCGCGGCCATGTGAAGCTGGCGGCGACGATTCGTGGCGTTTTGGATGAGCGGTGGAATCACCGGGCCAGTGCGGTGCGGTTTCGTGACGAGTTGGAGGATCACATGTCGCCCAATTATGCGGAGGATACGTTGCGGGCCGTGATCAGTTGGGGCCGGTTTGCGGAGCTGTTCAATTACGACGAGGAGGCCGACCAGTTTTTCCTGGAGACCGACGCGTGACGGCGGTTGAAGTTTCGGTAGATATTGCCCGCGAGTCCGCGACAGCGCTGGAAAAGTCTTTTGCTTCTTTTCTTCAGAAAAGAAGACCTTCCTTGCTCCCTTACGCTGTCGGCAACAGGTCCGGGGGGCTCCAGCGGCTTCTGGCGACCGGTGTGAACAGGCTGTCGCGGGACCAATGGGCGAATATCCAGTCCGGATGCCCCAGCGGNNGTGATCGTGTGATGATAGCCGCCCGTGTCGGTGTTTGGCACGCCGGTGGCCTCGTTATAGGCGCGGATCATGTGCGGCACATCCGTTTCAGGCCGGCGCGCCACCACCCACAGCGCCACCGCGAAATGGGCCGCGTGCGTCCAGGCGGGTTTCGGCAGCGTGCAGGTGAGCACGCCATGAAAGATCGATTCGATTTCAGCGTCGCTGGTGTATCGCGGTGGTGTTGGCATGGCGGGCTCCTGTGCGTGAGGGGAACCCGGCGGGCATGAAAAAACCCGCCGGAAGGGCGGGTTTGCTGGGCGTTTGGGGTAATGACTTTCCGTCAATATGCCGCAAACACGCGCTGCAACGCCGCCGTTGAATGGCGGGCACGTTGTTGCCAAACGCGTGCTTCTTTGCAGAACATGGGGTCGGACTACTGCAAAACTGCTGACCGGGTCAATAGTCTGGCGCGCCCGGTGGATGAACGCACCGGCAGGATGCAGCGCGGCAGGCTTGCTTGCCCGTGCCGGCGATGGCCCTCGCCGCGCGGTGAGCTGGTGTGTGCCGAGCGCAGCAATCACATGATTCAACCCGGCCAGCCGGAGTACTGCGATGGCCGCGATCGGGCGTGTTGTCGGTATGGCGCGCCTGGCCGGCAGCGCCCCGAAAGGATAAAAGTTTTTTGGTTTTTTTTAAGAGAGCATTCTTTCTTCACCCGCCCATCCGCGTAAATCGCAGTTCCGCACTTGGTGTATCGGCATTTGCGCAGCACCCGTGGTGAAAGCTTACCACGCGCAGGGTTTTGCCATCCTGTGCCACGCCGATCAGTGCGCCGGTGCCGAACATGCGGCCTGATCCGGAGTCGGATGTGCCGTAGGCGAAATCCTGGCTGGTGATGCCGGCGCGCTTGAGCAGCCCCGCGCGGGGATTTAGCCAGGGCGGCCCGGAGTAGAATGTGAGTTCATCGATGGCGCCGGTGCCATCGGCCGATTTGAGGGTCCACATGGGCACGTTGTGGATCAGGTCCATGCCGCGGTTTTGCAATTGCACGAGCGATCCGTCCGCGGCTGTGTAAAGCCCGGCGGTGAAATGCTGGTAGACCACCGGGGGGGAGGCCTGTTGGGGCAGATCCACGGCGGCTTGGTGTGCCGGGGTGTTGCTGGGCACGGCGGGGAGTGCCATTTGTGCCGGCGCCGAGGGGGAGGACGGGGGCACGGCGTTGGTGAGGGTGACGTGGCCGGTGGCATCTACCCGCAGTTCGATGGTGATGTCGCGATAGATGGTGCCGTGGGGGGTTTGGATTGGCAGCCGTGTGATGCTGATGGTGCCGTTTTTGGCGACCACGGTGGCGTCTTGCAAGCGGGGCAGGGTTGTTTGTGCCAGGGCGGGCGGGGTTGCGGCGAGGAGGAGGAGGAGTCGCATGGGGGGAGTTTGGCAGAGAGGGGGCCGTGGGGCTATGGGGAGGGTTGGTGCGGTGTGACTGGATGACCGGTTCCCGCAAGGGAGCTACTCGCCGGGGGAGCCGAAAGGCTCCCCTCGGTTTTTCTGGCTCATGCCCTGCTCTGTCTCAAGGCGGAGGCTTGGCACGCCGAGGCCTTGGACGTGGCGGGTGATACCAACCTCCACGATCGCGCCCTTTATCGCGTCATGGAGGTGCTGGGAACTCAGGGCTGCCTCATGCTCGCCCGCGCCGGTTTCAGGCACTGCCTCGGCTGCCATGATCATGTGCTCTTGCAGGCGGAGGCTGTATGCAATCGGTGGGCTGAAGCCCACCCTACTTGCTGCGGGGGATGGTGGGGTGCGGAAGAGCACNNGAGCACCCCACCCTACAATGCTGAATATCCACACACCCGTTCACGCCGCCGGCACCCAGTTGCCGTGAAACCCAGGCGGCACACGATGCGGCAACAAAATACTCGCCACCGGGTCGCCCTCAAAATCGCAGGCGTTCAAAATCACCAGGCGCGTCGTGTCGGAGGGTACGTCCACGACCAGGCCCATCAGGCAGCCATCATCCTCGTCGGCGTCCGCCGCGCGGGGGACGAAGAGGAATTCGCCCGGGAGATGGCCGGGGCCGAAATCATGCACCTGGCGGAGGCCCGTCACCACGTCATGCTTCAGCAGGCGCGTTTCGCCGATGACGTTTTCCACGGGGCCGGCGGGGGCCTGCAAACTGTAGATGTAGCGATGGCGAAGGCCGATCAGGCGCTCGTCGATGCGGGGGAATTCCTGACTGGTCTCGTCCAGAACCCTCCGCCCCACCTGGCGCGTCGCCGGGTCGATCGTCCAGCGCTCCAGGCGCACCTGCTCCGCGTCCGGACCACGATAGTCGCGGTGGCCGTTGCGGTTGTGCACGCAGACATCCACCACGACGCGGCCATCATCCAGCTCATACGCATTGGCGGGATGGTACAGGTAGCAGGGGTCCACATCGCACCACACGATATCGGCCGCGGTGCCTTCGCGCGGCAGCAGACCCACGCGCGCCGGATGCGCATCGTTCCAGCGATAGGGGAATGTAAAGCCGGCCAGCATCGCCGCCATCGAGAACGTCACCGGCAGATCGAATACCAGCACAAACCGCGGCGTGATCGCGCAATCATGAATGCTCGGGCCGTGATTGACCGGGATCGGCTCCTCCCGCCGCACGTGGCCATCCCCGCCCACCACCACATGATGCACGAAATTCAGCTCCGTCGCGCGATAGCAGATCGCGTGCAGCTCGCCGGTGGCCGGATCGCGATGCGGGTGGGCGGAAAAAGCGCCCTTGAGGCTGCCATCGAACGGGTTATGCGCGATCGTTTCGAGCGCGGGCGACAGTTCCACCGGATTGGCGCCCGCCTCCACCAGCGCCCATAGCCGCCCCGCGTGGCCAATGATGTTGGTATTCACAGCGAAATCCGCCTGGCGCGGGCCGGGCGCGGGCGGCTCGCCCAAAGCCGCGCTCACCGCATTGGTGCGCACCCAGCGGTTGCGATACCACGCCGCCCGCCCGGCCGCGATGCGCACGCCATGCACCATGCCGTCGCCGGTAAACCAGTGATACCGCGCGGGGTTCGGCGCGCCCACCGGGTTCGGCCCGATGCGCAAATAGGTGCCGTTCAGCGTGGCCGGAATGGTGCCGGTGACGCTCAGGTCTTCCAGCGTGCGTTCTTCCGCCATCGGCGCGTGGATGCCCGTCAGATACGGGTGCGCGGCGTCGGTGGTGGCGCGGGCGCGATTGAAGCGGGCCACCTGAGTCATGCCCGCGGTAATGGCGCTGCGGATCGCGGTCTCTACGGCGCTGGGCATGGCGGAAAATCCTTCTCTGGCGGTCCGCGGGGCACGCCGCCCGGCGCGTTGTCTCAGCCCTGAAGGGGGCACACATTGACGTGGCCAACACTGGCGCCATCTGGCGTTGATGACCACCCACCCAGAGCCTGCTGCCACCGACCCCGCGCCCCAGGCCAGCACGCCCCAGCCGAAGCTGCCGAAGGAAATCGGCGGCCCCAAAGGCCCCGAACCCACCCGCTACGGCGATTGGGAGGTGAAGGGCCGCTGTAGCGACTTCTAAAGCGCGCGCTCCATGCGCAGCCTGGTGATCGGGGCCACCGGCGGCATCGGCGCCGCGTTGTTGGCCGCTCTGCCGGGCGACACAATCGGCATCGGCCGCGCCACGATCCCCGGCCTGGATCTCACCGACGAATCCAGCATCGCCGCTTGCGCCGCCGCACTGCGCGCCCATGCGCCCTTCCACCGTATTATCGATGCCACCGGTGCCCTCGTGGTGGATGGAAACGGCCCGGAAAAACGCCTGGCCGATCTCGATCCGGCCATTCTGGCCCGGGCCTTCGCGATCAACGCCATCGGGCCCGCCCTGCTGATCAAGCATTTCGCGGATCTTCTGCCCCGCCAGGGCAGGTGCGTGTTCGCCACACTTTCCGCCCGCGTCGGCAGTATCGGCGATAATCGCCTGGGTGGCTGGTACGCCTACCGTGCCTCCAAAGCCGCGCTGAACCAGATGCTGCGCACGGCTGCCATCGAGATCGCGCGCAAACGGCCCGAGGCGCTGCTGCTGGCGTTGCACCCCGGCACCGTGCGGACTGGCCTGTCCGCGCCATTCACCGCGCCTGGGCAGGGTATTACGCCAGGGGAGTGTGCGGCGCGGCTGCTGCGGGTGATGGAGTGTGCTGTCGAAACGGGGACGTTTCTGGATCACCGGGGGGATCCGGTGCCGTGGTAAGAAAGGCGTTCTTTTTTGAAAAAAAGAACCAAAAAACTTTTACTCTTTGGCGTACGCTTCCGGCGAGTCCGCGACAGCACCGTCAAAAGTTTTTTGCTTCTTTTTTTCAAAAAAGAAGACTCTTTCTTTGTTCAAGTGTGATTCAGATCCGGCTGCGGAATCATCGGATGCGGCACCGGTTGCGCGGGCGGCGGCACCGGCATCGGCAACTGGATCGGCGCGCTGTTGGCGGGAAAATCATTGTCCAGCAGGCGGTACGTGGTCAGGCGCCCGTATTTGTCGAAGAACAGCTCAAGGCTGCGCTGCTCCACAGTGCCGTTGGACACACGCCGCCAGCCATAATTGATCTCGCTCTCGCCCTTCTGCTTGTCCAGCACATGCACCATGGCGCCATTCGGGGTGCCCAGCATCGCCACCGCCTCGTCGCGCGTGGTCGCGCCCTGGTGCAATCCGGTCAGCATAGCTTCTTCGATGGGGGGTTGCACCTCGCCGGGGATGGCGGTGGTGAACCCGTAGGCCACCAGCCGGCCATTGAGAAACGTCACCGATGCCGTCTTGGCCGGATGGGCATTGGCCGGCAGCCCGAAGCCGTTGGGCGCCCAGTAATATTGCAGCGTCACCAGGCTGAGCGGCGTGCCGGGGGCCACCAGGGTCGCCGTCGGCTTGGCCAGGCCCTTGACCGTGGATTGCTTCATCGGCGGCCCCAGCGCGGCCTCCACATCCCCCAGCGAGGTCTCGTTCAGCACGAAGCGCGCGAAGGCGGCCTGCGTGAAATCATGGCCGGCCGGCGGGTGCATCGTGGCGCAGGCGCTCAGCGCCGGCAGGCCCAGTATGCCGACCAGCAGACGCCCGATCGGTGCGCCGCGCCGCGGCACGCCTAGCTCGCTTCCTCGATCATGGCGCGCACCTTCGGATAGATCGATCCGGTCCAGGCGCGGCCGGAAAACACGCCGTAATGGCCCGCTCCGGTTTGCAGATGATAGGTTTTGCGTGCCGTCGGGATGTTGCGGCACAGGTCCAGCGCCGCCATTGTTTGGCCCACGCCGCATACATCGTCGCGCTCGCCTTCCACCACCAGCAGGGAGGTGCGGCGGATGGCAGCGGGATCCACCTTCTGGCCGTGCCACGTCATTCCGCCCGTCGCCAGCAGATGGTCCTGGAACACGCGCGACACCGTCTCCAGATAGAACTCGGCGGGCAGATCGCACACAGCGAAATACTCGTCGTAGAATTTCCGGTGCGAGGCGGCTGCCTCGACATCTTCGCTGAACAGCCGTCGGACCTGGCTGAGTTGCGCATTGATATGCCGGTCCGCGTTCATCGCCATGAAGGATGCGAGCTGATAGAACCCCGGATAGACCCGCCTGCCGTGGCCGGCGTAGCGGTCCGGCACCGTGGCGATGGCGCGCCGTTCATATTCCGCGATGCTCTGCCGCTGGGCGAGCACGTTCACCCGCGTGGGGCTGCAGCGCGTATCGATCGGGCCGGCCATCAGCGTCAGGGTGCGCGGCTGCGCCGGATTGCGGCTGGCGGCCATCACGGCGGTGGCCACCAGCGCCGGCACGGCCGGCTGGCAGATTGCCAGCATATGCGTGTTCGGCCCCAGTGCCTCCAGAAAGCGGATCAGGTGATCCACATATTCATCGAAGCCGAAACGCCCGGCCTCGACGGGGATATCGCGGGCATTGTTCCAGTCGGTGATATACACGTCGAAATCGGGTAGCATCGTCTGCACCGTCGGCCGCAGCAGGGTCGCGAAATGGCCGGAGAGCGGGGCCACCACCAGCACCTTGGGCTGCGGCGTCAGCGTATCCTTCTCGAAGCGCAGCAGGCTGCCGAAGGGGGTGGCGGCCGTCACCACTTCCCGCACCGCGACCGAGCGGTTCTGCATCTGCACGGCACTGATGCCGAAGGGCCGGCGTTCATGGGTGATGCGCGCGGCGGTGAACGCCTCCGCCCCGGCCGCCATCAGCCGCACCCCGGGCAGGCTGCGTGCCCGCGGCACCTGCGCGAGATAGCTGAGCCAAAGTGCTGCCCCCGTGCGGGCCGGTTCCAGCATGTCGGCTTGTGCCTGGTAGAGTTGATACAGCATATGTGTAGAGTGGACGTGAAGTGGCCCCAGTGAAAGAGGCAACCCTGCGACAGGTTGAGACCTCGGCATCATCGGACCTGAGGGCGGGAGGCGCGAATGGCACATTCGGACACTCTGCATGCCGGCGGGAGCCGGGCCGGAGCCGCGGCCCAGGCGGTGGCGACCCTGATGATCAGCAGCCACAACTACTCCTCCTGGTCGCTGCGCGGCTGGCTGCTGATGCGGCTTTCGGGCGTGCCGTTCCAGGAAATCCGCCTCTCCAACGACGATGCGGTGGCCCGGGCGGAACTGTTGCAGCAGACCAGTTCGATCCGTATTCCGTCGCTGGAGCATGATGGCATCAAGATCTGGGATGTGCTGGCCATCGCCGAATATCTGCACGAACTCCGCCCCGAGGCGGTTCTCCTGCCGATCGACCGGGGCGCACGCGCCCATTGCAGGGCTGTCAGCGGGGAAATGCATGGTGGCTTTGCTGCCTTGCGGTCCGCCCTGCCGGTGAACCTGAACGCTTTTCGGCCCAATTTTCCCATCTGGTCGGGCGTGCGCGCCGATATTTCGCGGGTGACCGAAATCTGGCGCGACTGTCTGGCCACCTATGGCGGCCCTTATCTGTTTGGTGCGCGGATGAACCTGGCCGACGCCATGTTCGCCCCGGTGTGCACGCGCTTCACCACCTACGATGTGGATCTGGACCCGGTGAGCGAGGCCTACCGCACGCGAATCATGGCCCAGCCCGACATGCTCGACTGGATCGCGGCCGCGAAGGACGAGCCTGAAATGGTGAGCGAGCTGGAAGTGGAAGGCGAGTTCTAACAGGCAAAAGGTCTTTGCTTCTTTCTTTCAAGAAAGAAGAATCTTTCTTCGGGTGCCCACCAGCGTAACCCTCCCCGGACCCCGGTTTTTCCCTTAACCTCGCTGCTATGTCTTCCTATCAGCGCCTCACCGCCCGCTTCGCCCGCATCGCCACCCTTTCGGAGGTGAGCGACATGCTCGGCTGGGATGCGGCCGCGGTGATGCCGCCCGGCGGTGCGGCCGCGCGCGGTGACCAGTTGGCGGTTCTGGCCGGCATCGCGCACGGGATGCTGACCGCGCCCGATATGGCGCAGGACCTGGCTGACGCGGCCGCGCCCAATGATTCGTGGGATGAAGCCAACCTCGATTTGATGCGGCACGCGCATATCCGGGCGACCGCCGTGCCGGCCGACCTGGTGGAGGCCGAGGCCCGCGCCAACTCGGCATGCGAGAAGGTCTGGCGGGAGGCGCGTGAGGCCTCCGACTTCGCGCTGGTGGAGCCGTATCTCGAAGAGGTGGTGCGGCTGGTGCGGGCGCGCGCCGCGGCGCTATCCGAGAAACTCGGCCTGACGCCCTACGATGCGCTGATGGACGGTTTTCAGCGGGGCATCACAGCGGCCGAGGTGGAACCGATCTTCGCCCGCATCCAGGGATTTCTTACGGACGCGCTGCCGAAGGCGGAAGCACGACAGGCGCGCAGCCCCACGCCTATACCGCTCAGCGGCCGCTTCCCCGCGGACGCGCAGGAAAAGCTCTGCCGCCGCCTGGCCGAGCGGGCGGGGCTGGATTTTGCCCATGCGCGGCTGGATCGGTCTGTGCATCCGTTCTGCGGCGGCACGCCCAGCGACGTGCGAATCACCACACGCTACAATGAGGCCGATCCGGCGCAGGCCATCATGGGGGTGCTGCACGAAACCGGGCACGCCATGTATGAGCGTAATCTGCCGCCGGCGTGGGCACGCCAGCCTGTGGGCACGGCGGCCGGCATGGCGGCGCATGAGAGCCAGTCCTTGATCATCGAAATGCAGGCCTGCCGGTCCGGCGCGTATCTCGGCTGGCTGTCGAACGAGCTCGTGTCCGCCTTCGGGGCGGAGGGGCCGGCCTATACGCCAGCGAATTTGGCGCGGCTGTGGCGGCGTGTGGGGCGCGGTTTCATTCGCGTGGATGCCGATGAGATGACGTATCCGGCGCATGTGATCCTGCGTTTTCGGCTGGAACGGGCGCTGGTTTCCGGCGACCTGGCGGTGCGCGACCTGCCGGGCGCCTGGGGCGAGGGATTGCAGGCGCTTCTGGGCATCACGCCGCCGAATGACCGGCTTGGCTGCCTGCAGGATATCCATTGGTATGAAGGGCTGTTCGGTTACTTCCCGGATTACACGCTGGGCGCCATGGCGGCGGCGCAATTGATGG
>PKZM01000047.1 GCA_003133065.1 Acetobacteraceae bacterium | reverse complement strand
GGCCGGCGCACAGCCTGCCGCCCCCGCCACCCCGGCACCGCCGGGCGCCATCGCCCCGTCCGATCTGGCGCCTGGCGCGCCGGCGACGCCGGCCCCGAGTGCCGCGCCCGCCAGCGCCGCCAACCTCTCCGCGGCCGACAAGCGCTTCGTGACCGAGGCCGCGGAGGGCGGCATTGCCGAAGTGCAACTGGCCCAGATGGCCCAGCAAAAGACGCAGGATGCGACGGTGAAGACCTTCGCACAGCGGATGATCGACGATCATACGCCCAACAATGAACAGTTGGTGAAGCTGGCCACCGAGAAGGGGCTGGCGCCGCCGACCCAGCCGAATGCGACCCAGCAGCGGATGATGACGCATCTGCAAAGCCTGTCGGGCGCGAAGTTCGATCACGCCTATTTGGCGGGGCAGATCAAGGCGCACCGGATGATGCTGAAGGATTTCAAGCAGGAGGCGAAGAATGGGACGGACCCGGATTTGAAGGCGTTTGCGACGCAGACGATCCCGGTGATCGAGCAGCATTTGAGCTTGGCGCAGGGGGATAAGACGGCGGCAATGTAGACCCGGGGGGGGGGGGGGGGGGNNAGGCCCCAGACCCCGGCTTCGCCTTGCGATCCCCCACCGTGCGGGGTCCCCTCCTTCAGGAATGGCGGGCGAGGCCCCTGGCCTTATTTGAGAGTTCCTTCCACCGCCTGCGCCACCTCAAACAACCCCCGGTCTCCCCCCGCCACGCTCGCCAGCATCAGCCCCGCCGGCGGCTCCCCCGCCGCGTGACACGGCAGGCTGATGGCGCATCCATCCAGAAAATTGATCGGCGCCGTGTTGCGCAGGATCAGGCCGTTCAGGCGCCAATACGCCTCCTCCGGCCCAAACGCCGCGATCGGCGGCGGGGCGATCACCACGGTCGGCATCATCAGCGCATCATATCCCGCCATCTCCCGCGCGAACACGCCAATAATCCGCGCCCGCGCCTGCACCAGCGCCACGTAATCGGCGGCCATCATCGCCGCACCCGGCAAAATCCGGTTGGCGACTCGCGGATCGTAGCGCGCAGCATCGCGCGCCAGCAGATCTCGGTGCCAGGCATACGCCTCCACCACCGCGAAGCCGCCCTTGGCATGCGATTGCGCGATCAGATCGAAGGTCTTGAAATACGGCCGGTCGATGCGAACGCCGGCACGATCCAGGCGCTGCACCGCGCGGTCGATGGCACGCTCGGTCGGCGCGTCCAGGCCATCCAGCACCGCATTGGCGGGGATGGCGATACGCAGCGTATCCGCCGGCCGGGCGGCGACGCCGGCGAAATCCTCGCCGGCCAGGATGGCATCGATGGCGGCGCAGCAGGACACCGTGTTGGCCAGCGGACCCACCGAATCTAGCGTGGGCGACAGCGGCAGCACGCCCTGCACGGGCACACGGCGCGCGGTAGGTTTGTAGCCGACGACGCCGGAGAAGGCGGCCGGAATACGACATGATCCCCCGGTATCGGTGCCGATGGCGGCCAGCGCGTGTCCATCCGCCACTGACACGCCGGCGCCCGATGAGCTGCCGCCGGGAATGTGCCCCACCGACGGATCGTTCGGATCGCGGCCATAGGGAGAGCGCGGGGTGCCATAATGCGGATTGATCCCCACCCCGCTGAACGCGAACTCCGTCATGTTGGTGCGGCCGATGGGGATCAGGCCGGCTGAAAGCAGGCGCTGCACCAGCGTCGCGTGCGCTGCGGCCGGCGGCTCGTTGGCCAGCACGATCGATCCGGCTGTGGTGGTTTCGCCCGCCACATCCAGCAAGTCTTTCAGGCTGATGGGGATGCCCGCGAAGGGGCCGGGGGCGCGGCCGGCGCGGCGCAGCGCGTCGATGGCGTCGGCGCTGGCGCGGGCCTGATCCGCATAGACCTTGATGAAGGTGCGGGCACCTTCGCCAGCCGGGTCGGCGATCCGGGCGAGGCTGGTTTCCACCAGCTCGCGGGCGGTGGTTCGGAAGCTGGCCAGCGCGAGGGCGGCCTCGGACAGAGTGCGCATGATGGGCGCCAGCCTGCCCCGGCACCGCGTGCTGGGCAAGGCACAAGCTTTGCCGCTGTGGCGCCACCCGTGGCGCCGTTGCAACTTATTCGCGTAAAGGCGGTTTTTTCTCGAAAAAGATACTGTTTTGGATGTGTGCAATCTTGCAAACGCGGCGCCCGCATGCGCAGAATCATACCGTAATTATCATGCCGCCGCCCGCGCAAGGATAGCAACGATGCCGACGACAGCACACCCTTGGGCGGTTCTTGGCGCGCTGGCGGGGCTATGCTTGGCCGCACCCGCGCGGGCGGGCGAACGCGTTGCCCTTCCCGGCAGCATTGCCCCCTTCAGCCGAACCGTGCAGCTGGCCGGCGTGGCCGATCCGGCCGCCGTGGTGCATTTTCAGGTGGTGCTGCGGCTGCGCGATCCGGCCGGGATGCAGGCGCGCATCGATGCCGGGCAGAGCTTTTCCCCGGCCGAGTTGGAGGCGAGCCAGCTTCCGCTGCAGGCGGATCATGATGCGGTGCTCGCCTGGCTGCAATCCGCCGGATTGACCATCGATTCCACGGTGCCTACGCGCATGACGATTTCCGTCAGCGGCCGCGCGGACCTCGTATCCGCGGCACTCGGCGTGCATTTCTCGCATATCGTTTCCGAAGGGCGCGACTTTACGGCCGCGGACACGCCGGCTTCCATCCCCGCCCGCTTCGCCGGCATCATCCTGAGCATCAACGGGCTTCAGCCGCATGCGCATGCCCATACGATGATCGAGCCGATCACCGGCAATTCCGGCATCATCCCCTATATCCCATCCGATCTCCTCAAATACTATTCAACCACCTCCGGCAGCACCGGTGCGAACACCACCACGGCGATCGTGATCGACACGTTTCCCCGCACCAGCGACATAACGACGTTCTGGTCTGAAGCGAAGGTGGCGCAATCGCTCAGCCGGATAAGCTTCATCCAGGCCGTGGCCGGCACCTTGCCCGCACCCTCGGGCGAGGAGACGCTGGATACGCAATACAGCAGCGGCATCGCGCCCGCCGGAAAGGTCCGTGTTTATGCCGCGCAGTCGCTGTACAATTCCGCGCTGGACACCACGTTCCAGCGGGTCATTTCCGACATGCATGCGGGGGTTTCCATCACCCAGGTTTCCATCAGCCTGGGGGAATGCGAGACGGCTATTTCCACCGGCGAAGCGGAGACCGACGACCAGTATTTCGCGACCATGACGGCTTTGGGCGCGAGCGTATTCGTCTCCAGCGGCGACAGCGGCAGTCATACATGTGGAAGCGGAACGAGCGAACCGAGCTTTTTCAGTACCGCAACGAACGTGACCGCCGTGGGGGGCACCACACTGAGCATGAGTGGGCCGAACAAGACATCGGAGACGGCATGGAGCGGCAGTGGCGGCGGGATCAGCACGATTTTTGCCAGGCCGGCGTATCAATCCACGTTGGACTATGCGATGCGCGCTGTGCCGGACGTGTCGGCCGACGCCAATCCAAACACGGGTGTGCTGATCATCGTCAAGGGGACGCCGATTCAGGTTGGCGGCACGTCGGTCTCCGCCCCCGTCTGGGCCGGGTTTGCCGCGCGGATCAACGGATCGCGGCTCGCGGCGGGAAAAAAGACGCTGGGTTTGCTGAACACGCGCGTCTATCCGCTGCTGAAGACAGGCAATTTCCGGGACATCACCACCGGCGGCAATGGCGGGTATTCGGCGGGCATCGGATATGATCTGGTGACGGGCATTGGCAGCCCGGTGATGTCCAGCTTGCTGACGACGCTGGTGAACGAGCCTTAAACGAATACACGTTTTTCGCTTCCTTCCCTCAAGAAAAATGGTCCACTCGAATTGAGCCTACGAGAGATTTCGTAGCAGGACTGGCTTCAAAATGCCCGGCCGCATCACTTTACCAGAATTCCTCGAGCTCACCGCGGATCACCAACCAACGAATTTAGCTCGTGCCAGATTGGAGTGGGCCTTTGTCGCGAAAGCCCTCGAAGGTGAACCAAGTTTTGCACTCTCTTACGATCAGGCAACCATAGACTGGAAGACTGGCGACGTTAGAGTCCCTCGCAAGCCGGGCGCTGAAGGCTGCAGGCTGCATTATCGCCCTCAACACGTTACTTTAAGCCCATAGCGTTGGTAGTGGGATGGGAGATCATCTCTTCCATGGGCTGAAAATAACGACTGCTGCATTCCCCCTCTGCATGGCGCGATCGGCGTCGAATAACGACGCGAAAAATCCTGCTTTTTAGGGAAGCCTCGGACGATAGGCCGCTGAACAGCCGAAACCGGCGAAAATGACGCGAACACCGTCTATGATCGCCCTCGCCATGACCCCACACTCCGCCACCGCACCCAAGACCGGCCGCGCACCCTCGGCCATTCTCCCAGTGCTTGCTCAAGTGGCGGCCATGATCTGCTTCATCATGGGCGCGTCGCTGGCGAAACGGCTCTATCCGCTGGTGGGCGCCGAGGGTGCCACCGCCCTGCGCCTCCTCGCCGGTGCCGTTTTCCTGTCCGTGATCTTCAAGCCCTGGCGGCTGCGCCCGCGCGGCCATTGGGGGTCTCTGCTCTGCTATGGAGCAACGTTGGGGACCATGAACCTGATGTTCTACATGGCCTTGCAAACCATCCCACTTGGGCTCGCCATCTCAATCGAATTTCTGGGGCCACTCTGCCTCACCGTTGTGACGTCCCGCACCAAAACCGATCTTCTGTGGATCGGTCTGGCGGTTGTGGCATTGGTCCTGCTCGTGCCGCTATCGCCCTCACCTTCCAGCCACGCGGCGCATCGTCTCAACGTGGGTGGCATGGCTCTCGCGCTAGGCTCGGGCGCTGGCTGGGCCGCCTACATCGTGTTCGGACAGCGTGCTGGCAGAGCTCTCGGCAATTCGGCCACGGCGGCCGGCATGATTTTGGGAGCACTGCTCATCACCCCGATAGGCCTTGCGCACGCGGGCGCGGCGCTGTTCACACTGCACGTGCTGATGCTCGGCCTGATCGTCGGGCTGTTTTCCAGCGCGCTGCCCTACGCGCTGGAAATGATGGCCCTGCGCCGGCTGCCATCCACCACCTACGGCACGCTGGTAAGCGCCGAACCGGCGCTCGGCGCGGTGATGGGCTTTCTGTTTCTCGGCGAGTGGTTGTCGATGACGCAATGGCTGGCCGTGGGCCTGATCGTGCTCTCATCCGCGGGCGCTGCGTTGACAGCGCGTGGGGTGGACTGAGCGTGAAGGGGTTTAAGGAAGAAAGTGTTCTTTTTTAAAAAAGAACCAAAAACCTTTTGTCCCTGTGTGCGCGCGGCCGGAGACGTGCGCGCGAACAGGTAAAAGTCTTTTGCTTCTTTTCTTCGGAAAAGCAGGCCTTTCCTCCCTCCACAAGGTCGCAAAAACCGTTTGACGCGGTCGCCCAATATTGCAATGCAAACACCATCTATCTCTGCAAGAACTGAAGGGTTTCAATACGGATGAAATTGCACCCCGGGGTTGCAGGCGTGAGATTTCCCTAACTGCGCAAAACGTACGAAACGGATTTTATATATGCATCTGAAGACGAAACTGTGGTCGCATTTCAAAGGCATCGCAGCCCTGTGCTTTGCCGCCGGGCCGGCTTTTGCTGGTTCCTACACCTACACGTCGCTGGCGCCTGCGGGCTCCATCCAGCCGGCCGTCGGCGGCATGAACGATAACGACCAGGTGGTCGGTTCGTTCCAGGACCCAACCACCTACCGCAGCCACGGGTTCCTCTGGAGCCAGGGTCGTTTCACACAGATTGATGTCGGATCATTCGGCACGTTCCTGACCGACATCAATGCATTCGGCATTGCCACGGGCTATTACTACGCTTCCGCCGAGGATGCCAAAAATTTCCGCACCACGGCCATGACATACGACACCACCAAGAAAGCCCACACGGACATACCTTTTACCAAGACATACTCGGCTGTGGCGCTCAGCATCAATGCCAATGGTGCCGTGGTCGGCTCATCGTTCAAGGGGCCGGACGAAAAGGCGTTCCTGTTTAATCTGGGCAAAGTCAAACACGTGTCGGTGCCGAACTCCCCTTACGTGACGGTGGGCGTGGCCAACAACGCCAATGAGACCATGCTCAGCGGCGTCGATCTGGCGAACAACGAACATACCTATCTGCTGCGCGGCGGCAAATTCACCCAGCTCGCGCCCCCGGACGGCGCTTCGGTGAACGGCTTCGGCTGCGGCAGCAATTCCGGCTTCATCAATGCCAGCGGCATCGCCGGCGGCAGTTATGGCGTGTCCACCGGCGTTGTGGGGTTCACCTACCACAACGGTCATTACCGCAAGTATGCGTTTCCCGGCCAGCCGGCGCAGACCACGGTCTCCGGCGTGTCCTCCACCGGTGTGGTTGCCGGCTGCTATCTGGATTCCAGCGCGAACTACGCAGCGAAAGGTTTTGTCTATGTCGACAAAACCTACAGTACCATCCTGGTCCCCGGATCCAGCTCAACCTCAATCGTTGCGGTCAATGCGGGCAGTTCGCTGGCCGGCGAATATAGCACGGGCAGCGGTTTCGGTATCTTCATCGCGCAATGCCCGGCCGATCAGGCACCCTGCACCCAGTAGCGCGCATGGGAAGGAAGTGTTCCTTTGCGCGCGCTGCCGGCGAGTCGCGCGCAAACGATCAAAAGTCTTTTGCTTCTTTTCTTCAGAAAAGAAGATCTTTCTTCCTTCCCTTTGTCATCGATCCCCATCCTCCCACGATAAAATCCGATACTTCCACCCCGGCCCGGAGAGCGTGCCGTCCAGCCGAAACAGCACCCGGCGTGTGAACGCGCTGCCGTTCGGGCCGGCAGCGTGGGCCGTGATGCGCAACACGATCGGGCCGCGCGTATCAGCGTTATCCGTGGTCAGCGCCGACTCGCGACGGGCTTTGCTAATGGCCGCCATCACCGGCGCGCTCGCATAGGCCTGCCAGGGCCCCTGTTCCAACGCCAGGGTCAGGTAAGGCAGGGTGGCCTGATACAATGCTGGTGTCATGCCCAGCACCAGTTGCAGTTCGTCCAGGCGCTGAAACTCCTGCCCGGCCGGCCCCCACAGATGGCCTTCGCTGCGATAGGAGGCGGAGAGCGGCGTGTCGGGATCGCTGCCGGCCGGCTGCTGCGATCGCCAGTCCGCAATGGCATTGGAAACCGTCTGGGCCGTGGCGCGATCGGCGCCCAGCACGGCGAACAGGGCCTGCAGCAGAGCCGGCGGGGCCTGGTTGATATCCAGCTTGCCACGCTCATCGGTGACAGTTACCTCCACCTGGCCGCCCGGTTCATCCAGCACGCGCGTCATGGCGCCGGGCTGCCAGTAATCGCCGCTGCCATCCAGCACATGCCAGATGGTCTCGTAGATCGCGCCATCGGCCGCCGCCTGAAGCTGGGCCCCGCTGCGCAACGCCGCCGCCAGTCGCGTCTCCGCCCGCCCGGCCCCTGTCACCTGCGCCCCAAGCAGCGCCAGCAGCGCCATCGTCCACAACACCAGCAGCAGCGCAAAACCTCGGTCAGTTTCAGAAGCTTCCATTGGCATCCAGCATCGTTGGCACCTGCATGTCAGGCCAGCGGTGGTGGCCGTTGGCGAGCACGAAATGGATTTGCACCAGGCCTGGTAGCGCGCCGTCGGTCCAGGTTTTGGACCATTTGCCGCCATCGGCGGCGTTCTGCCGGTAGGCCAGGTCGATCCGCTCGATCCCCTCCGCCAGCACGATTTGCTGCTCCTTCGGCGCTTGGCCCAGCAATGTGGCATTGGCGCGGATCTGCCAGCGCAGCACCAGGCGGTGGTGATCATCCACGCCGAGCGCCACTTGCGCGTGGCGCACCGGCTCGCTTTGCGGTTCATCGGGCAGCAGGGTCTTGAAACTCAGCCTGTGCTCCTGCCCATCGAAGGGCTTGTCGTCGGTAGAGATAGGCGGCGAGGCCTGTTCGATCAGCAGGCGCAGGATGCGATCCATCCGCTCAAGGGCCGACGCGTTATCCGCGAGCCGCGTCTCCAACCCCCACGCGGACATGCCAAACCGAGTCGCCTGCCCCAGCCCCACGAGAATGACCCCCAGAACCACGAGAGCGACGATGACTTCGATCAGGGTAAAACCTTGATCAGCTTGCAGCTTGCCGGTTTCAGCCGGCAGCTGCCCCTGCCGAGAGGCTGGTGAACCTGGCGATTGAGGGCGACGTGCCAATGCCCGGTTAATCGCTGGCATGGACATCGAAGCGGCGGGTAGCCAGCGTCACCTGGCGTTCCCGGCCGCCTTCCCGCCAGCTTTCGGTGATGGACACGTCATAGAGTATCGCGTGGCTGGGCTTCACATCGTTGGCGCGATCCTGCTCGCCCAGGGTGAGTGACCTTGTGGCGACTTGCCGGATGCGCAGATGCCAGGTGAAGCCGTCGCCATCGGCGCCACTGGTGATCTGCGGGGCAATACCCGCACCATGGCCGATGGCAGCGAGGTGGGAGCGAGCCAGCGAGATCGCCTCATCGTATTTTGCGGCGACCGCCGTGGCATCGAGGCCGGAGACGGTGCCGCGGAACAGGATGCCGATGGCGAGTGCCGCGATGGCGAAAGCGATCAGCACTTCCAGCAGCGTGAAGCCGGCTTGCGCCGGCGCGGCGTTCAGCTCAGGGCGCATCGGATACGCTGACACGGCCGGTGAGCCACTCCACGCTGATACCGATTCGGCTTGCCCCGGTGCCCAGCAGAACCGTGCCCCCGGTGGCGCTGCCGTCCGGTCCAAACCGGATCAGGCGCACAGGCCCAGGGCCCGGCAGCGCGGGCGGCAGGATGGAGACGACCAGATCGGCGGCCAGCGCGCGTGCCGGCCCGCCATCCATGGCAAACACGTGCCGGGCCGGATCGATGGCCACGGCCACGTCGCGGTCGGTGGCGATCGCGCTGGCGCGGGCAGCCCGCAACGTCTGCGCCAGCGCGCCGGCGGCGGCACGGGCCTGCAAGCCGCGGCTGCGCATCGGGCCATGGCCGATCATCAGGCCGAGAACCACGCCGAGGATGGCGAGGACGACGAGGATCTCGATGAGCGTAAAACCGTGGTCGCGGCGCATGGGGGGCAAAGAGACGGATTGGCGCGGGAAGGCAAGTTAAAGGAAGGCCAGGGGGGATCAGCCGCTCTTGACCCTCAGTGCCCGCCCGGCTGCACATCCCGTTCAGTCCGACACAGCCGCCGCTTTCAGCAAGAAGAATGTTGTTTTTTAAAAAAGAGCCATTTTCTTCCGCACATCCAGCCGGCATCGGAACCGAGACACCCATTGAGCGTGTCCCTATGCTGCGGTAGTGCAACAGCGGCCGACGTCAACAGCCGCGCCCGGGGGAGGACGCTTCATGTTCCATCAGTTACTCACGCCTGTCGGCGGCAGCCTCGTACTGTCGTTCATCGTGGCCGCCCTGCCTGTGGCCGCCGTGCTCATCATGCTGGGCGTGTTGCAGCGGCCGGCCTGGCAGGCATCGCTGGCCGGGCTGATCGTCGGGCTGATCGCGGCCGTTGCGGTATGGCAGTTTCCCATCGGCATGGCGCTGAACGCCACCGCCGCCGGCATGGTCTTCGCCGTATGGCCGGTGATGTGGATCGTGTTTTCGGCCCTTCTGCTGTACAATGTGGCGGTCGCCTCTGGGCGCTTCGATGCGTTTCGCGACTGGGTATTCCAGCATCTGCCGGGTGACCGAAGGGTGGTGCTGATCGTGATCGGCTTCTGTTTCGGTGCACTACTGGAGGGGATTTCAGGCTTCGGCACACCGATCGCGATCACCTCGTCGCTGCTGATCCTCACCGGCTGGCCGGCCATTGAGGCGCTGACCTATACGCTGATCTTCAATACCGCACCGGTGGCGTTCGGTGCTCTGGGCGTGCCGGTGACCGTACTGGGCCAGGTGACGGGGCTTTCGCCAACCATCCTGGGCGCGATGGTCGGCCGGCAATTGCCGTTCTTTGCGCTGCTCTTGCCATTCTACGTCATGTTCGTGTTCGGCGGCCGCCGCTC
>PKZM01000028.1 GCA_003133065.1 Acetobacteraceae bacterium | reverse complement strand
GATTCGTCCGTCCACGGCCAGCTCGGATGGGCGAGGATGATCTTCATGTCGGGGAAGTCCACGGCCACGTCGTCCACCATCATCGGCTGACCGTATTTGAGCCGGACGCCCCCACCGCCGCGCATGCCGGTGCCCAGGCCCGAGTGGCCGGTGTGGAAGATCGCCGGCAGCTTGTAGTGGGCGATCACCTCATACAGCGGATAGGCCATCCGGTCGGAGGGGTGGAAGTTCTGCAGGGGGGGGTGAAACTTGAATCCCTTGACGCCGAAGTCCTCCACCAGGCGACGCGCCTCCAGGGCGCCGAACTTGCCCTTGTGCGGATCGATGGAGGCGAAGGGGATCATGATGTCGGCNNATGGTCGGCCGCTGCCGGGGCGCCTTGAAATAGGTGGTCGCCGCGTCGAAGAACTGTCCCATGATCGGGTCTTCGGGGTCGTGACAGCTCACCTCCGCGTGGGTGTGAATGTCGATGGCGACGATCTTGTCGAGGTCGAGCATGCCGCCTCAGGCATCCGCCGTCTGGGCGGAAGGGTGGTGCATGACGCGATCCGGATGCTCCTCGAAAGGCGGGGCATAGATGACCAGCAGCTTGATGCGCTCGCTTAATACACGGATCGAGTGGAACACCTTCTCCGGGTAGTAGAGCAAGTCCCCCGCCTTGATGTGATGATCCACGCCATCGATCTCCGCCATGGCTTCGCCTTCGAGCACATAGGTCGCCTGTTCCAGGCCGGGGTGGGCGTGGGGCGGAGAGCCCTCGTGGCGCTCGATATCGCCAAGCGCGATCTCGAGATATTTCGAACCGTTGGTCCGCGGACCCACCAGGCGATAGTTCTTGGTGCCCGTGTGGTTGGCCGGACTGTAGCATTCCGCATCTTCGGCGCGGATCACATAGGGGGATTTCTGGGGCATGGGAGAGCAGTTCTTTCAGCTTGCGAGGGAGACGGGGGTAAGGGGCGCGCGAAAGCGGCCGACGAGGTAGAAGGCGAGGGCGATGACCATGCCCAGGGTGGCGAATCCTCCCAGGCCCAATCTGAAATCGCCGGTGATCTCCTTGACCGATCCAATCACCCACGGCGCGATAAAGCCGCCGCAGACCCCGATGGCGCTGATCGCGGCGATCGCCCCCGCCGCCGCCGCGCCTGAAAGCCGCGAGCCCGGAATGGCCCAGAAGGGCGCCGTGAAGGCCAGGGTGCCGGCGAAGGCGATCGAAACCAAAGCCAGGCGCGCCACCGGATCATGCAGCAGCATGGAGAGCAGCAACGCCGCGCCGCCGATGAAATTGGCCAGGGCGGCGTGGCCATAGCGTTCGTTTTTGGCGTCCGAATGGCGTCCCCACCACAACAGCGCGATCAGCGCCAATATGCTGGGGATCGCCACCACCAACCCCGTCTGCACGTTGGTCAGGCCAAAGCCCTTCACGATGGTCGGCAGGAAAAAGGTGATGCCATTTAGCATGCAGACATTGGTGAAATAGGCGACGCCCATGAACAGGACCCAGGGATCGGTGAGGCTTTTGGAGACTGAAGGATTGCGTTGCTGGCGCAGGCCGATGTCTTCACGTTCGAGAACGGTTGTCAGCCAGTCGCGCTCCTTAGGGGGCAGCCAGCGGGCTTCCGAGGGCCGGTCCTGGATGCGGATCAAAACGAGGGGCGCCAGCAGGATCGCCGGTAGACCTTCCACCAGATAGACCCACTGCCAGCCCCGAAGGCCGGCGAGGCCATCCAGAGACAGCAGCCAGCCCGAAAGCGGTGCGCCGATGATCCCGGTGATAGGTATGGCGGCGATGAACAGGCCCATCACCCGCCCCCGCTGCGAGGCCGGAAACCACAGGGTGAGGAAGAACAGCACGCCCGGGTAGAAGCCCGCCTCGGCCGCGCCCAACAGCAGCCGCATGATATAGAAGCTCATCGGTCCGCGCACGAAGGCCATGGCCACGGCGCAGACGCCCCAGCTCAGCATAATCCGGGCGATCCAGCGCCGCGCGCCGAACTTGTGCAGCAGGAGGTTGGAGGGGACCTCGCAGAGGCAATAGGTGATGAAGAAAATGCCGGCGCCAAAGCCGTAGGACGCGGCGGTCAGGCCGAGGTCTTTGTTCATCTGCAGGGCGGCGAAGCTCAGGTTTATCCGGTTGAGCCAGGCGACCACATAGCAGAGCATCAGAAATGGGATCAGCCGCAGGGTGATCCGTCGGATCACGCGGCGCTGAAACGCGCTGCCCGGCTCTATGTCGACTCTCTCGCCCTCAGGCCCGATTTCGCCCGCGCCATCCATGATGAACCGCCTTCTCGCCTCCCCTTCCGGTCTCTTTGCTTCAGGACCGGTGGTGAAAAATATCGCATGCTCGTAACGATCGTCGCTACCACGAAAGAACGCCGACGCAAAACCTCTCCCGCGCCGGTCGCCCACCATGGCCCGCCCGCCCGCGTTATTGACAATTGGGCCTGCCGGACCAAAAGAGCCGCGTTGACGAAGAGTTTTTCGCGACGGCGTGTTTTTGCCGAGTTGGAAAACCGGGTGTCGAAGAGGAACGCGGCATGCAAGGCGAGGCGGACAGCCTTTGGCCGGCGGAACAGGGCGCCGTGACCGGTCCCCTGGCCGGCGTTCGGGTCCTCGACCTCACCACCGTGGTCATGGGACCGTCAGCCACCCAGATGCTTGGCGATCTGGGCGCCGACGTGGTCAAGATCGAGACGCCCGGCGGCGATTCCATGCGCCGGATCGGACCCTGGCGCACGCCCGGCATGGGTCCGCTGTTTCTTCAGGCCAACCGCAACAAACGCAGCGTCGTCCTCGATCTGAAATCGCCGGACGGCAAGGGCGCCGCCATAGCCCTGGCCGGGCTGGCTGATGTTCTGGTCTCCAATGTGCGGCCACAGGGGCTGCTGCGCCTGGGCCTCGATTACGACGGCGTCCGCGCCGCCAATCCAAAGATCATCTACTGTTCCGCCGTGGGCTATGGCGCGGGCGGCCCGTCTTCCGGCAAGGCGGTCTATGACGATCTGATGCAGGCCGCCTCGGGCATCGCCGGCCTGTTCGGGCGGGTGGATGGCGCGCCCCGCTATGCGCCGATCAATATCTGCGACCGGGTTGTGGGGCTCTATGTGGCCAATGCGGTCACGGCGGCGCTGTATCACCGGGCGGTCACGGGCGAGGGCCAGGCGATCGAGGTTCCCATGTTCGAGACCATGGCCCAGTTCGTCCTGGCCGATCATATGGGCGGCGGCGCCTTTGATCCGCCTTTGGGTGAGATGGGTTATCGCCGGCTACTCTCCCGCACCCGGGGACCCTATCCCACCCGGGACGGCTACCTCGCTCTGGTGGTCTATACCGATAAAGACTGGCGCGCGTTCAGCGCGCTCGTCGGCGCGCCGGATCTGATGGAGGTCGACGCGCGGTTCGCGTCGCAGGAGAGCCGCACCCGCCATGCCGAGGAGGTGGGACGGTTCCTGGCCGAACAGCTGCCGGGCCGCGGCACGGCTGAATGGCTGGATCTCCTGCACGGGATCGATATCGCCGCCTGTCCGGTCAACGCCATCGAGGACCTGTTCGAGGATCCGCATCTCAAGGCCGTCGGCTTCTTTGAAACCCTGGAGCATCCCACCGAGGGGCCCCTCGTGACGCCGCGCTTTCCGGTGAGGTTCGATCGTTCGCCGGCCTCGGTCCGCCGGCTGGCGCCCAATCTGGGCGAGCATGACGCCGAGGTTTTGGGGCCTTTCGCGCCGGGCGCCGCGACATGAGCGCCCCCGACGCCCGCCTGGACCGCCGGGGCGAGACCCTCTGGGTCTGGATCGACCGGGAAGAGCGCCGCAACGCCCTGAACGCCGTCGTCCTGCGGACCATCGGTGACGCGGTTGACGCGGCCGCGGCGGACCCTTCGGTCCGGGCGATCGTGCTCACCGGCGCGGGTGACAAGGCCTTCTGCGCCGGGGCGGACTTAAGCGAAGGGACGGGGACTTTCCGGGCCGCGGCGGAGGAGCCAACCACCGATTTTGGCCGCCTCGCGCGCAAGGTGCGCATGGCCGGCGTCCCCCTCGTCGCCCGGGTCAACGGCGCCTGCGTGGCGGGGGGCATGGGGCTTCTCGCCCTTTGCGATCTGGCTGTCGCCGCCGACCACGCGCGCTTTGGCCTGCCGGAGGTGAAGGTCGGCGTATTCCCCATGCAGGTGCTGGTCTTCCTGCGC
>PKZM01000125.1 GCA_003133065.1 Acetobacteraceae bacterium | reverse complement strand
GCCCTACACCCATGTCGGCACAGGCTGCTCATGCCCCGGCATCGGCGCCCCCTCCTACGGAGTCGTCCAATAAGACCTGGATCAATTCCTACTGATGAGGTATGATAACACCGCCCCGGAGACGTCAAACCGGGGCGGCATTTCTCTATCTTTCCGCCGAGTTCGGAGCGCAACCTAGCCCATCATGAAGCCTCTGGTCGGCATCTCCTGCTGCACGAAAACCTTCGGCCCCAACGGCCTGCCGAACCATGCCGCCTCCGATNNCCGCGCCATCCGCAACATCGCCGGCGCTATCCCCATCCTCCTGCCCGCCATAGGCTGCGATGGCGATTGCGCGGATCTTCTCGCCCGGCTGGACGGTATTCTGCTCACCGGCAGCCAGTCCCACGTTGCCCCCGCCCTCTACGGCGCCTCATGCAGACACACCAGGACGGAAGCGCTGGACGACCCGGCACGGGACGCCACCACCCTGCCCTTGATCCGTGCCGCCATCGCCCGTGGAACCCCCATCCTCGCCATCTGCCGCGGCATGCAGGAACTCAACGTCGCCCTCGGCGGCACCCTGCACCAATGCCTCGCCAGCCTCCCAGGCCGCCTCACCCACGCCGCCGCCCAGCCGGAGGATGCTATCGCCCGCGCCGCCCCCGCCCACCCCATCAGCCTGACAGCCGGCGGCCTGCTTCACCGCCTCGCCGGCACAACCATGCTGCACGTCAACTCCCTCCACCACCAAGGCATCGACCGTCTCGGCCGCGGCCTGCGTGTGGAAGCCATCGCACCGGACACCACCATCGAAGCCATCAGCCTCACCGGCCCCAGCTTCGCGCTCGGCCTGCAATGGCACCCCGAATTCACCACGACCTGCCCGATATCAAACGGCATCTTTCAGGCATTCGGCCGCGCCCTCGCGAACCCGCTCAGCGAACGGCTCGCGGCAGACTGAAAAGTGAAAGAATCTTCTTTTCTGAAGAAAAGAAGCAAAAGACTTTTATTCCTTAGCTCACTGACAAAGACATCGGATCAACGGGCTTGCTGTCATGGCGGCTGTGCCAGGCCTCCATCAGCTGCAGCACGGTGGCCGCCGTCTCCTCGATGGAACGGCGGGTCACGTCAACGACCGGCCAACCGCGCCGCGTGCACAGCCGCCGCGCCCATAACAGCTCCGCCCGCACGGACTCCAGGTCCACATACTCGCCGCTATCCTGCTTGATATGCACCGCGCCATGGCCCTGCCCGATCAGCTTCAGCCGGTGGCGCCGTATCTCGATCAGCGATTGTGCCTCCAGCGTCAGCCCGATCACCGGGCAATGCGGCACCTCCAACCCGGGGGGATCAGGCAGCCCCGGCACCAGCGGCACATTCGCCGCCTTCACCCCCCGGTTCGCCAGATAGAAACTCGTCGGCGTTTTCGAACTGCGGGAGACCCCCACCAGGATCACATCCGCCTCCGCAATGCCCGCCTGTGCCTGCCCATCGTCATGCGCCAGAACAAAATGGATAGCGTCGATCCGCCGAAAATAATCCGCATCCAGCACATATTGGCGGCCCGGCCGCGCCGTCGCTTGCGCCCCGATCTGGTCCGCCAGCATCGCCAGCACCGGTTCCAGCACATTCACCACCGGCAGCCCCAGCCGCAGGCATGTCCCTTCCAGATCGTTGCGCAACGCCCGGTCCACCACAGTGGACAGTACGGGCCCCGGCTCCGCCTCTATCCCTTCCAGCACCCGATGCAGTTGAAACCGTGTCCGGATCAAACTCCACCGATGATACAGCACCTGCGCGTGCTCGAATTGGGAAACCGTCGCCCGTGCGATCGAGTTCAACGTCTCGCCCGTCGCATCGGACACCAGATGGAGGTTGATTCGATCCTGTGTCATCGGACAACGCCTGGCTGTGGGGTCATCGAGGATAGCGGGGATAACCCGGCTTTACCTAGCCCCGGCCGCTACGCTGCCTTGCTTGCGGGGATAACCTGCACACGGCCCAACACATGGGCCATCTGGGCATGCTCATTCCACCGATTTGCGGAGAAATCCTGAAAATCCTGCCGTCTGAACATCTTGCAGGTCACACCGCATGTGGATATCCCGCACGTAACATCCCCTCATCTGGGGTACCACATATCCACAGCCCCCATCCTCTACCCCACTCTACTCTTAAGTCTTCTTACAGTTTAGGAAGTGCCGAGCGTCCCCAACGCGACNNGAACGGACCCGCCATGCTCGAAAAGCCCATCCTGCGCGTCCTGGCCGGCGAAGATATCTGGCCCCCGCCGCTGTGGCTGATGCGTCAGGCTGGCCGCTATCTCCCCGAATACCGCGCCATCAAGGATAGTTCCGGCGGCTTCATCGCCCGCTGCATGAACCCCGATCTGGCCACCGAGATCACCTTGCAGCCCATCCGCCGCTTCGGCATGGATGCCGCCATTTTGTTCAGCGACATCCTGATTCTCCCCTGGGCCTTGGGCCAGGACGTCGCCTTCAAGGATGGTGTCGGGCCAATCCTGGCCCCCATCCGCAGCGCTGCCGGTATCGATGCGCTCAGCCGCGCCCGTGTCGCCGATGCCACAGCGCCCGTGCTGGAAACCATCACCCGGCTCACCAAGGCACTGCCGGCCGCCTGCACCCTGATAGGCTTCTGCGGCAGCCCCTTCACGGTTGCGTGCTACATGGTGGAAGGCGGCGGTTCGCGTGACTTCGCCGAGACACGCAGCATGGCCTATACCGATCCCGCCCTGTTCGCGCGCCTGATGGATGTGCTCACCACCGCCACCACGGACTATCTGTCTGCCCAGATCCAGGCAGGCGCCGAGGCCGTGATGCTATTCGACACCTGGGCGGGCATGCTCTCCCCCCTACAATTCCGCCAGCACGTGATCGCCCCCACCGCTGCCATCGTCGCAGCCCTCAACGCGCGCCATCCCGGGGTCCCGGTCATTGGGTTCCCCCGCTTGGCCGGTATGTATGCCGGCATGTATGCCGAGCGCACCGGGGTCGATTGCGTGGCGCTGGACACGGGCACCGACCCGGCCCGCGCTGCTGCTGCCGTGCCGGATAGCGTTGCCGTGCAGGGGAACCTCGATCCCATCGCCCTGATTGCCGGTGGTTCTGCCATGCGGGCTGAAATTTCATCCATCCTGGATGCACTCCGCGGCCGTCCGCATATCTTCAACCTGGGCCATGGCATCCTGCCGCAAACCCCGCCCGAGCATGTGGCCGATCTCGTCCAGTGTGTGCGTAGCCGTTGAACAAGGAAATCTTCGCCATCGCGGACGCCGATTACGATCTGCCGGATAACCAGGACAACCGCTCGCCCCCCCCGGCGCTCGGATCGCCTCGGCGCAAGCTTGCCATCGTCGTGTTCAATTTGGGCGGCCCGGACTGTCCGGAATCGATAAAACCGTTCCTGTTGAACCTTTTTCGCGATCCCGCCATTCTGCGGGTCCCTTTCTTCATCCGCCCTTTGCTGGCGCGGGTCATCGCCTCGGCACGGGTCAAGCCGGCCACCGAGAACTATGCCATTCTCGGTGGCAAATCCCCCCTGCTGGAACTCACGCAGGATCAGGCGGACTCCCTCTCCGCCGCTCTCTCCGGCCCCGATCTCGACGCAAGATGCTTCATTGCCATGCGCTATTGGCACCCCTTCAGCCTGGAGGCCGCGTCGGCCGTTAAAGCCTGGGGTGCCGATGAGGTGTTTCTCCTCCCGCTCTACCCGCACTTCTCCACCACCACCACCGGCAGTTCGCTCGCCGCATGGCGCGATGCCGCTCTGCGCGTCGGTCTTGCCCGCCCGGTCACCACGCTTTGCTGCTGGTTCGATGATGATGGCTACGTCACGGCCACCGCCGCCATCGTCCGCCGCAGCCTGGCCGAAGCCCGTGCCGTTGCGACCGCGCCGCTGCGCATTCTTTTCTCCGCCCACGGTTTGCCAGAAACAATCGTCGCCCGTGGCGATCCCTACCAGTTCCAGATCGAAGCCACGGTCCAATCCGTGGTCGATCACCTGCAGGCGGATGGGGAAACCCTCGATTGGCAGGTCTGCTATCAATCCCGCGCCACACCCCAGAAGTGGCTGGACCCCTCCACCGAGGAAGCCATCGAAGCTGCCGCGCGTGACAAGGTCGCCATCCTTGTGGTCCCCATCGCCTTCGTCTCCGAACACTCCGAAACCCTGGTGGAACTGGACGTGGAGTACCGCGAACTGGCCGAAAAAATGGGCGTGCCCGGCTATTTCCGCACCCCTGCCCAGAACAGCGATGCCGGGTTCATCGCCGCTCTCGCCAACCTTGTTCAAAGCAGCCGCGGCCGCGGCACCGGCATTTGCAGCTTCATGGGCGCCCGCGCCTGTCCGGGGCGTCACAAGGATTGCCCCATGCGGCTGGGCACACCCGCTCTCCTGCCCGCCCCCGCTTGAGCCACGCTCCTGTTGACACTCACATGACCTGGCTGCCCCTGTGTCTCGTTATTTTCGATTGTGACGGCGTCTTGATCGATAGCGAGCCCGTCTCGCGCCGCGTGTTGATGGAGGAAGCGGCCGCGCTGGGCTTCCGCCTCACCGAGGCCGGCGCCCACGCCTTCACCGGGCAAACCTGGTACGCCATCAAGCCGGTCTTCGAGGCGAGGATCGGCCGTTCCCTGCCCGATCTATGGCCGCAGATGCTCTGCGACCGAGTCATCGCGCGCATGGCGCTCACCATCGAGCCCATTGCCGGCGCGCGTGAGGCGCTGGAAGCCACAACAGTCCTCGGTCTTGCCTACCGCATCGCCTCCAATTCCTCACACGAGGAAATGGCCATCAAATTCAGCGGCACAGCCATGAGCGATCTGGTCGCCGGCCGTATCTTCAGCGCCCGCGATGTACGCCGCGGTAAACCCGCGCCCGACATCTTCCTGGCCGCTTCCGGTGGGATCGACCCGCGCGCTTGCATCGTCGTTGAAGATAGCACCCCAGGTATCACGGGCGCCCAGGCTGCCGGCATGCGCGTGATCGCCTATGCGCCCGACGGCCTCCCCGCGGGCCTCGCCCGTGCTCCGGACGCTATTGTCACCAGCCTGGCCGAACTCCCGGCCGTCTTCGCCGCCGCCATGCACCCTCAGGCCAGCTGATCATGCCCTTCCTGCTGCACCTCTATCCCTGGACCAAAGCCCTCCACATCATCTCGGTGATCGCCTGGATGGCCGGCCTGCTCTATCTGCCCCGCCTCTTCGTCTACCATTGCGATGCCCTGCCCGGCAGTGAAACCAGCGAGCTCTTCAAAATCATGGAGTGGAGGCTTTACAAATACATCATGACTCCGGCGATGCTCGCGACCTTCGGCTTCGGCATCCTCCTCGCGCTGACCCCCGGCCTGGTCGATTGGCAGGCCGGCTGGTTCTACGTGAAACTGGTGGCTGTCATCCTCATGGCCGGCGCCCACGGTGCCATGTCGCGCTGGCGGAAGGATTTCCTCGCCGACCGCAACCGCCGGCCTCAGCGCTTCTTCAGGATCGCCAACGAGGTGCCTACCGTCCTGATGCTCATCGCTGTGATCATGGTGGTGGTGCAACCCTTCTAACACCACCCAATCCTTAGGGTGGGCTTTAGCCCACCATTTCCCCCGCACGCGCTCACACAGCGAAGAAGAAAGCGCTTCTTTTTGAAAAAATAAGCAAAAGTTTCACCTATGGCGCTTCGCCACTAGACCGGAATGCTTTTCTTTTTCAAAGCCCCCTTGAACGGCTGGCGTGAGTATGCCAGTTCTACGTCGCCGGGCCGGATTCTCCTGTTGCCCAGGTTTTCCACATTCCCGCAGGCAGTCCAAACCAGCGCGGATTCACCTTCCCTTAGCGGAATCTCAGTCCATGCTTGCCGCATGGCCATCCCCTTTCAGCCACATCCGATGATCCGAGGCATCCCTTAATGCATCTCGCCGAACTCAAGGCCAAGTCACCGGCCGACCTGCTGAGCTTCGCGGAAAACCTCCAAATCGAGAACGCATCCAGCCTGCGCAAGCAGGATATGATGTTCGCGATCCTGAAGAACCTCGCCGAAAGCGACCAGGCCATCCACGGCGATGGAACGCTGGAGATCCTGCCTGACGGTTTCGGTTTTCTCCGCAGCCCCGAATCCAACTATCTGCCCGGCCCGGACGATATCTACGTCTCCCCCAACCAGGTGCGCCGATACGGCCTGCGCACCGGCGATACGGTCGACGGCCAGATCCGTGCCCCCAAGGACGGCGAACGTTACTTCGCTCTCCTCAAGCTGGACAACGTGAATTTTGAACCGCCCGAAGCGGTTCGGCACCGTATCAACTTCGACAACCTGACACCCCTCTACCCTGAGCGCCGCCTCAAGATGGAGATGGAGAACTTCCAGTCCGTCGCCAAAGGCCCGCAACGCGACAACACGCCGCGGGTCATCGATCTGGTGGCCCCGATCGGCATGGGCCAGCGCGCTTTGATTGTCGCGCCCCCGCGCACCGGCAAAACGGTGATGCTGCAAAATATCGCCACCGCCATCTCCGCCAACCACCCCGAAGTGTTCCTCATCGTCCTGCTCATCGATGAGCGGCCCGAGGAAGTGACCGACATGGCGCGTACGGTGAAAGGCGAAGTCGTCGCCAGCACCTTCGATGAACCGGCCACCCGCCACGTCCAGGTCACCGAAATGGTGCTGGAAAAAGCCAAGCGCCTCGTGGAACACAAGCGCGACGTGGTGATCCTTCTCGATTCCATCACGCGCCTGGCCCGCGCCTACAACACTGTCGTCCCGTCTTCCGGCAAGGTGCTCACCGGCGGTGTCGATGCCAACGCCCTGCAGCGTCCCAAGCGCTTCTTCGGCGCTGCCCGTAATATCGAGGAGGGCGGCTCGCTCACCATCATCGCCACCGCCCTGATCGACACCGGCAGCCGCATGGATGAAGTGATTTTCGAGGAATTCAAGGGCACCGGCAATTCCGAGATCATCCTCGACCGCAAGCTCTCCGACAAACGCACCTTCCCCGCCATCGACATCACCAAGAGCGGCACCCGCAAGGAAGAGCTCCTTGTCGACAAGGGTACATTGTCGAAAATGTGGGTTCTTCGCCGTATCCTCAACCCGATGGGCGCCTCCGATGGCATGGACTTCCTGCTGGACAAGCTGAAATACAGCAAGACCAACCAGGATTTTTTTGATGCCATGAACACCTAACTCGAAAAGCGCTCTCCCGCGTGTGGCGAGCACAGGGAGGTGCCCGAACCCTTCAGCGCCTGGAAGGGTGAGGGCCGCGCCGCTGAAACACCCTGTCCGCGTTCACACCAACAATACGTGATGGATACCCACCCTCAGGATATGCCATCCTGTCCCCGGGCCGGTACGTATGCCGCGCCGCCATGTCCGGCCCTACAAGCCGGCGGAGAGGACCAGCCCATGCGAAAGGCGGATTACGCGGCCGCGATGATCCTCGCGATGATGTTCAGCCCCACCGCGTCCCACGCGCAGCAAGCCAACCCTCCCGCAAAATCGGTATCCGCCGTGAAGTCCAATCCCTTCACCGTGGAAAGCTGGGTTTCGCTCGCCCCCGCCCCCGGCTCCGCCGAGGCCCGCCTGGGCATGAGCGCCGAAGCCCCCAACGTGGAAACCATCACCGTCATCGGCGAGCGCCACGCCATCCCCGCCGAACGCTTCGTTCCCGCCAGCACCCCCGGCGAATCCTGGAACTCCGACGCGGCGCAGCCAATGGTCCCTGGCCTGGGCGATTCCTGCAGCTACAAATCCGGCTGCTTCGACAAGGACCAGACCGGCCTCTTCACCTCATTACCCGCTTTGCTGGGCAACAATTAGGGCTAATCGGGTGTGACCAGGCCTGCGAGCCGGGCCCAACAGTCAAAAAGTCTCTTGCTTCTTTTCTTCAGAAAGGGAGGCCTTTCTCCCTTACCGGGCGGCAGCCGTTTACCCGCGAATAAGACAAACGTGCTCAACCCAAGTTAGCGTGTCCGCAATTTTTGCTGGTTAGTCTCGCCGGCAAGATCTGGGGGAACACGATGATGTCGGGCCTCGTAGCTGGGCTGAGAATACAAACCAAGATCTTCATTGGATTTGTTGTCGTACTCGCCATCACCGCGGCGCTTGGCCTCACCAGTCTGCAGCGCATGTCCGGCATCAACGCTGCCGCCCGCGTTGTCACCGCGCATGATTTCCAGAGCATGGTGCTGGCATCGAAGCTCCGCGCCGACGCGTTGCGCCTGCGCATTAAGGAATATCATTATCTGGTCGGCACCGATGCCGCCGATCTCGATGCGACCAAGCGCGCCATGGCAATGCTGATCGCCGACTACGTACGCGCGCGATCGGGTCTCGACAAGCTGACCCTCGGCCCGGATGAAACCTCCAAGATCACGCTGCTCGACAAGGTCTGGGCAAACTATATCAATCTGCATCACACCCTGATCGGGCTCGCCGATACCGACCGCGCAAAGGCCTCTGCCTTTCAGACCCTGCACATGGTCGTCCCGCTCGCCGATGTGATGCATGTACTCGACCAGATATTCGAGTCCACGGTTGCCCATGGCGAAGCCTCCGGCGCCACAGCTTATCGCCTCTATACCGACGGCCGGTTGTTCATCTCCGTGCTGATCGGCCTCGCCCTGGCGGCCGCTTGCGTTGTCGGTGCCGTACTGGTGCGCGGTATCGCCACGCCGCTCCGCGAGATGGCCGCCGCCATGCGATCCTTGGCCGGCCATGATTTTACGATCAGCATGTCCGGCGTGGGCCGCGGCGACGAAATCGGCGCCATGGCCGAGTCCGTTCTTGTCTTCAAGGACAGCATGCTCCGTGCCGATGCCCTCGCCGCCGAGCGCGAGCAGGCGCAAGCCCAGGCTATCGCGCAGCAGGCTACGCTTCGGGCGTTGTCGAATGCGTTCGAGGTCGCCGCCAGCGGTCTCGTCGCCGAAGTGGCGAGCGCCTCGGGCGCGCTTGCCACCACCGCCCAGGCCATGGTTGCCATGTCCGACCAGTCTGGCAGCGAGGCGGCATCGGTCGCGACCACCGCTTCGGATGCCAGCATCAGCGTGCAGACCGTCGCCGCGGCCGCCGAGCAACTCGCCAGCTCCATCACCGAAATCTCGCGCCAGGTCACGCACTCGGCTGAAATCACCGGCCAGGCCGTCTCGGAAACACAGCGGACCGACGCGATCGTGCAAGCCCTGGCTGTATCGTCGGCCAAGATCGGCCAAGTGGTTCAGTTGATCAGCCGGATCGCGGGCCAGACCAATCTCCTCGCCTTGAACGCCACCATCGAAGCCGCCCGAGCCGGGGAGGCCGGACGGGGTTTTGCCGTCGTTGCCGGGGAGGTGAAAAGCCTTGCCCAGCAAACCGCCTCCGCGACCGGCGACATCGCAACCCAGATCGCCGACATCCAGGCCGCCACCCAGCAGGCGGTTGCCGCCATTCACGGCATCGCAACAACGGTGCAGGAAGTCAGCGGCATCTCCTCCGGCATCGCCGCCTCCGTGGAGCAGCAAGGCGCCGCCACCGCCGAGATCGCCCGCAACGTGCAGCAAACGGCCGCCAGTACCCACGAGGTCAACCGCAGCATCGCCAGCGTGGGTGATATAGCCCAGGCAACCAGATCAGCAGCGCAAGCCGTCCAATCATCCGCCGCAAGCCTGTCGCAACAGGCCAACGCGCTCTCCGGCGAAGTCGTCAGCTTTTTGGAGAAGATGCGTGCGGCATAGAAAGAAAAAGAAAGAACTTCTTTTCTGAAGAAAAGAGGCAAAAGACTTTCTTGACATGCTGTCGCGGACACGCGGGTGCCGCGTCGCGTTTGTGAAGCAATCTCCCTCCAGGCTGGCGCGATAAGCCTGCACAACGCTGCAGGAACACGCCGCCATGCCCGCACCCGCCACATCCACCCGCCTTGCCGGCCGTGTGGCCGTCGTCACGGGCGCGGCCCGGGGCATCGGCCGCGCCGCCGCCATTGCCATGGCCGCCGCCGGCGCCGACATCGTCGGCATCGACATCGCGGGCCCTGTCAGCCCCATCCTCGATGTCGTCCCGGCCACCCCAGCCGAGCTGGAGGAAACCGGCCGTCTGGTGCGGGCGTACGGACAGGAATGGATGGCGATCATACTCGACCAGCGCGACCGCGCCGCCATTGACCGCGCCGCCGCGCTGGTGCGCACGGAATTCGGCGGCCTGGACATCCTCTTCGCCAATGCCGGCATTCAGGGTTTCGCGTCGTTGCTGGAGATGCAGAATGCCGACTGGGACGATCAGATCGACGTCAATCTCACCGGTACCGCCAACGTCTTGCGCGCCTTCGCACCCTTGCTGGTCGCCCGTGGTGCTGGCCGCATCATCCTGTCCTCCAGCACCCAAGGCCGCCATGGCACCAAGAACGGCAGCGCCTATTCAGCCTCCAAATGGGGCATCATCGGCCTGATGAAATCCGCTGCCCTGGAGCTCGGCGCCCACAAGATTACCGTCAACGCCCTCATCCCCGGCCTGATCGACACGCCCCTCACCCGCCACGAGGAACGCTACGCCGCCGCCATCAAGGAGGCTGGCCAACACCCCTCCGGCGAAGCAGCAAAGGACGAGGAAACCACCCGCCAATCCCAGCTCGCCAAAACCCCCCTGGGCGTACCGTGGATCGCTCCGGAGTCAGTCGCCCCTGCCGTCGTCTTCCTCGCCTCCGACGACGCCGCCATGATCAGCGGCGCCACCATCGACGTCACCGCCGGCGACAGCGCCCATTACCAGTAGCGTCGCCCCCAACCCGACCCGCCCGCGCCCCAATAAGCAAAAGTTTTTTGGTTCTTTTTTTCAAAAAAGAACCGCTTCCTTCCCTTGCCCACCTCTCCCCATGGCTAAACCCGGCCAGGCAGCGTTATCCTCAAACCCAACACCCACCCCCCTCGCGCGGTAGCCCCCACCCAAGCTTCCGCCTATATCGGCTCCATCATGCACCCTCAGCCCCTCGCCGCCCCTCGCCGCAAGCCCCGTGGTTCGGGGGCGTCCCGCCGCGACGAAATCCTCGCCGCCGCCAAAAAACTCTTCCTCACCGAGGGATTCGAGCACACCACCATCCGCAAGATCGCCGCCAGTGTCGGCGTCACCAGCGGCGCCCTCTACCTCTACTTCCCCGATAAGGACGCCATTACCCGCGCCATCGCCGAAGAAGCCTTCGAAGCCCTTCTGGCCCGCTTGCAGGAAGCGCAGAACACCGCCCTGGCCCCGCTCGATCGCCTGCGTGCCGGCATGCGCGCCTATGTCGCGTTCGGCCTGGCCCACCCGGACGAGTACCGCCTCACTTTCCTCTCCAAACTCCTCACCTATGCCGGCCCTGGCCGCTGCTCCGAGGCCAAGGAGTTCGAGGCGGCCGACCGATCCTTTGATGTGCTCGTCCAGGCTGCCACCACCTTGATCGAGTCCGGCCTGTTCCGCCCGATGAACCCGGTAACCGCCGCCGAATCCCTGTGGTGCTGCCTGCACGGCATCACCTCCGTTCTGCTCGACCACGGCGACCACCTGGTCACCGGCGCCGACACCCTGACGGAAACCGTCATCTCCATGGCGCTGCAGGGATTACGTCCGGCGCCAAACTAATCATTGATCATGTGATCAATGATCATATATGCTGCGCATCGTTCACTCGACGAGGCGCACCATGCCACCCCTTTCCCGCCTGACGCTGCTCTGCCTATCGGCCGCAGCGACCGCCGCCGCCGGCCCGGCGCCACGCCCTGTGCGCGTGCAGACAGTGTCGTTCAGCCCGTCTGAACAATCCCTTACCTATTCCGGCACGATCCAGGCCCGGATCCAGGCCGATATCGCCTTCCGCGTCGCCGGCAAGATCATCGAGCGTCCCGTCAACCTGGGCGATCATGTCACCGCCGGCCAGCTTATCGCCCGGCTGGACCCCACCGATCTGCGCTGGTCGCTGGAGGCTCAGGCCCAAGCCGCCGCGGCCGCCGCGGCCGATGCCGCCAATGCCAGCGCCGAACTGCGCCGTTATACGCGCCTCGGCCCGGCCTCCCCCGCCTTCATGTCTTCCGAATATGATAAGCGNNTCGCCCAGGCGCAGGACCAGCTCGCCTACACCGAACTGCGCGCGGATGCCGATGGCGCCATCACATCCCTGCCCGCGCAGATCGGCCAGGTCGTGTCTATCGGCCAAACGATCGCCACCCTGGCCCACGGCCGCGAGATCGAAGCCGACGTCGCCATCCCCGAAAACCGCCTGCCGGACATCCGTGCCGCCGGCCAGATCAGCGTCGCTCTCTGGTCCGATCCCTCCCGGCCATTGCGCGGCCGGCTGCGCGAAATCGGCGCCCTGGCCGATCCCGCCAGCCGCACCTTCAACGTCCGCATCACCCTGATCGACGCCCCGCCGCAAGACAGCCTCGGCATGACGGCCGCCGTGCGATTCTCACGCGCCGCCGGCCCACCTCTGGCCCTGCTACCCGCAAGCGCGCTCACCGATGCGCAAGGCTCCCCCGCCATGTGGGTGCTCGATGCCGGCATTGCCCGTGCGTGCCTGCACCCCGTCCAGATCGCTGCCGTCGCCGATAACGGCATGGTCGCCGTCAGTGCCGGCCTGCATCAAGGCGACCAGGTCGTCACCGCCGGCACCGCGGAGCTGCGGCCAGACCTGCCCGTGATTGCCTGGGCCGGCACCCAACACTGACCGCGCGGAAGGCCGCTATGCAAAACTTCAATCTCTCCGCCTGGGCGCTGCGCCACCGCTCGCTCACCCTCTACATGATCCTGGCCATCGCCGCCGCGGGCATCTGGGCCTATCTCACGCTGGGCCGTGCCGAGGATCCGCCCTTCACCATCAAGCAGATGATCATCACTGCCGACTGGCCCGGCGCCAGCGCCGACCAGATGATGCACGAGGTCACCGATCGTCTGGAGCGCACGCTGGAGGATATCCCCTTCCTCGATCACATCGACAGCAAGGTTCAGACCGGCAACACCATCATCACCGTCAGCCTCAAGGATGCCACACCCCCCGCCGCCGTCCCCGGCCTGTGGTACCAGGTGCGCAAGAAGATCGGCGACATGACATCAACCCTGCCCGACGGTGTGCAAGGCCCGAATTTCAACGATGAATTCGGCGATGTCTACGGCATCGTCTACGGCTTTACCGCCGATGGCTTCACCCTGCCCGCCCTGCGCCATGTTGTGGAGGATGTGCGCGAAGGCCTTCTCTCCGTCCCAGGTGTCGGCAAGATCACCCTGCTCGGCGCGCAGGATGAACGCATCTACCTCGATTTCTCCTACCGCAAACTCGCCGAACTCGGCCTCACCGTGCAGGACGTGCTCACCCTTGTGCGGCACGAAAACACCGTCGCCTCCGGCGGCTTTGTCGATACCGCGCGTAACCGCATCTACGTGCGCACCGGCAACGGTGCCGATGGCGCCGCCGCGCTGGCGCACCTCCCCATCGCCGTGCACGGCAAGCTGGTGCCCCTCTCCGACATCGCCACCATCTCCCGCGGCACCGTGGAGCCCGCCGTCTCCGGCCTCGCCGTCAACGGCAAGCCCGCCCTCGCGCTGGGCATTTCCATGGCGCCCGGCGGCAACATCCTCGATCTCGGCCGCCGCATCGCCGCCCGCCTGGCGCAGATCGAACCCACGCTCCCGCTCGGCGTGCACGCCATCCGATTCAACGACCAGAGTCTCGTCGTCGCGAAAGATGTCCGCGAATTCCAGGAGAGTTTTGTCGAGGCGCTGGCCATCGTTCTGCTCGTCAGCTTCGTCAGCCTCGGCTGGCGTACCGGCCTCGTCGTTGCCATCAGCGTGCCGCTCGTGCTCGCCGGCGTCATGGTCGGCATGAAATTCCTCGGCATCGACCTGCAGCGTATCTCGCTTGGCGCCATGATCATCGCACTCGGCCTGTTGGTGGACGATGCGATCATCGCCGTGGAAACCATGCTGGTAAAACTGGAACAAGGGTGGGACCGTGTCCGCGCCGGCAGTTTCGCCTTCACCTCCACCGCCTTTCCCATGCTCACCGGCACGCTTATCACGGCGGCCGGCTACCTGCCGGTGGGCCTGGCGCAATCCTCAACCGGCGAATACACGCGCGACATCTTCCGCGTCGTCGGCATGTCGCTGATATTTTCCTGGTTCGTCGCCGTTCTGTTCGTCCCTTACCTCGGCTCGATCCTTCTCAAGGCGCCTGAACATCGCGCCACCGAAACCGATAATGCGGTCTACGCCACCCGCCGCTGGCGCATCTTCCGCGCCGCCGTCGCCTGGTGCATCCGCCGCCGCTGGATCACCATCGGCGCAACCCTTGCCGCCTTCGCCCTCTCGCTCGCCGGCTTCACCCGCGTCTCCCAACAATTCTTTCCCTCGTCCGACCGCCTGGAGCTGCTTGTCGATCTGCGCCTGCCCGAAGGCGCCTCCTACACCTCCACGCAAGCCGAAGTCGGCAAACTCACAGCCCTGCTCAGCCACGATCCCGGTGTTGCATCCTTCGCCGCCTACACCGGCATCGGCACCACGCGCTTCTTCCTTGCCTTCACACCGCAACTGCAAAGCGCCAATTTCGCCCAGTTCGTCATCAACATGAAATCCATCCCCGCGCGTGAAATCCTGCTGGCCAAGCTTCGCGCGGCCGAGGAACAGGGTGCGGCCGGCCCCTTCCCCGATCTGCGCATGCGCAGCACCCGCCTCGAACTCGGCCCGCCCGTCGGCTACCCCGTGCAGTTCCGGATCATCGGCCCCGATGCCGCCCGCCTGCGCGATATCGGCCACGCCGTGCAGCGCGTCATGCAAGCCAATCCCAATATCCGCAACGTCAGCCAAAACTGGGGCAATCTCTCCATGGCCGTGAACGTGAGCGTCGATCAGGACAAAGCCCGCCTTCTCGGCCTCTCCAGCCAGGATGTGGCCGACGCGATCGGCACGCTGCTCACCGGCACCACCATCACCCAATACCGCGAGGGCTACGATCTCATCCCCGTCGTTGCCCGCGCCATCGCCCCCGAACGCCAGGATCTCGCCAACCTCGCTGACGTGGAAATCCCCACTGCGACCGGCGGATCGGTGCCCCTCTCGCAGATCGCCGCGGTGCAGTACAAGATGGAAATCCCCACCTTCTATCGCCGCGATCGCTCGCCCTGCCTCCTCGTGCAGGCCGATGTCGCGAGCGGCATCCAGGCGCCGGATGTCACCGCCGCAATCCTGCCCGATCTCGCCAGCGTCAAGGCCGCGCTACCGCCGGGTTACCGGATCGAAACCGCCGGCGCCGTGGAGGAAAGCGCCAAGGGTCAGGTCTCCATCAACGCCAGCATGAAGCTGATGGTGCTGGCCATGCTCACCCTTCTGATGCTCCAGCTTCGCAGTTTTTCCCGCGTCGCCATGGTGCTGCTCACAGCACCCCTTGGGCTGATCGGCGTCGCCGCGGCGTTGCTGGCCACCGGCGCGCCCTTCGGCTTCGTCGCGATGCTCGGCTTCATCGCGCTCGCCGGCATCATCATGCGAAACTCCGTCATCCTGGTCGATCAGATCGAACGCGACCTCGGCGAAGGCCGCGCCCCTGCCGACGCCATCATCGCCGCAACCGCCCGCCGCGCCCGGCCTATCGTGCTCACCGCACTGGCTGCCATCCTCGCTTTGGTGCCGCTCGCCTTCTCCGTCTTCTGGGGCCCCATGGCCATCGCCATCATGGGCGGCCTTGTCACCGCCACCATCCTCACCCTCTTCTTCGTCCCCGCCCTCTATGCCGCCTGGACCAGCGTGCCTCGGGAAAGGGTGACCGAGCCGAAAAAGACTTCCTGGGGGATCGCGATCAAGAAGGAGGAAGCAGTTCTTTTTTGAAAAAAGAACCAAAAAACTTTAAACTATGGCATCCGCTTCCGGCGACTCCGCGACAGCACAGTCAAAAGTTTTTTGCTTCTTTTTTTCAAAAAAGAAGATTCTTCTCTCCCTTACGGCAACAACACCGTGCTCCCCGTCGTCTCCCGCGCCTCCAGCGCCCGGTGTGCCGCCGCCGCATCCTGCAACGCAAACGTCTGATGCACCGCCGCCTTCACCACGCCGGCCGCCACAACCTCAAACAAATCCGCCGCCATCCGCTCCAGATCCGCGCGCTTCGCCGAATGGGTCGAAAGCGTAGGCCGCGTCAGGAACAAGCTCCCCTTCGCGCTCAATATGCTCACATCCACCGGCGGCACAGGGCCCGATGAATTGCCGTACGAAACCATCAGCCCCAGCGGCGCCAGGCAATCCAGGCTCGCCGCAAACGTATCCTTGCCCACGCTGTCATACACCACCGGCACCATCGCCCCGCCGGTGATGCGCTTCACCTCCGCGGGCAGCCCGGCATGCCCGATCACCACATGCGCGGCCCCATTCTGCCGCGCCAGCTCCGCCTTCGCCTCGCTGGAAACCACGCCGATCACCCGGGCGCCCAGATACTTCGCCCATTGGCACAGCAGCAGCCCCACGCCCCCGGCCGCCGCATGCACCACTATCGTATCGCCCGGCTTCACCACGAACGTCCGGTGCAGCAGATACTGCGCCGTCAGCCCCTGCAGCATCAGGCAGGCCGCAGTGGTCAAATCCACCGTATCCGGCACCTTGATCAACCGGTCCGCCTGTATCACCCGGTTGATCGCATACGCCCCCAGCGGTCCCGCATAGGCCACCCGGTCCCCCACTGCCACGCTCTCCACGCCCGGGCCGAGCGCGGTCACCACGCCCGCCCCTTCCTGCCCGATCACCGCCGGAAAACCTGGCACCTTGTACTGCCCGGTGCGGAAATACACATCGATGAAATTCAGCCCGATCGCCGTATGCTTCACCAGTGCCTCGCCCGGCCCCGGCTCGGGCAGCGGCACATCCTCCCATTTCAGCACCTCAGGCCCGCCATAGGCATGGATGCGGATCGCTTTGCTCATTGGCCCTCCAGACGCATCACACCCTGCCCCATGCCGCACCTGTCAGACTGGGCGCGACGCTCAAGCCCCAACAGCCAAATCTTGGTGTCCACCCCATCGCCGCCGGAATAGCCGCCGATCCCGGCGCTGCCCACCACCCGGTGGCAGGGGATGATGATCGGAATCGGGTTCGCCCCATTCGCCCCGCCCACCGACCGCGCCGATCCCCCAGCCCGCGCCGCGATCGCCGCATAGCTCGCAGTCTGCCCATACGGGATATCCCGTAGTGCCGCCCAAACGCGCTGCCGGTAGGCACTGCCCGCCGGCGCCAGCGGCAGATCGAATGTGCTCAGCTCGCCATCGAAATACGCCTGCATCTGCGCCCGCCCGCGCAGCAGCAGGCCGGTCTGCGCCTGGTCGCGCCCGAATCCCCAATCGAGCGCCACGATTGCCCCGTCCTCTTCCGACAAGGTCAACGCGCCCAATGGCGTGTGGAACGACAGTTGCGGCATGGACCCCATCACTACGCTGAGCAGACAAGAGAAGAAAGGATGTTCTTTTTTGAAAAAAAGAACCAAAAAACTTTTGACCGTTCGCCTTCCCCGCCACCCGGCACGGCGGGTTCAACGCGTACCTGAACAAACAAAAGTTTTTTGCTTCTTTTTTTCAAAAAAGAAGACCTTCCTTTCTTACTGGAAATACCATGCACACCGACCCACCCCCCTTCTTCGACTTCCACGTCTTCGTCTGCACCAACCGCCGCCCCGATGGCCACAAGCGCGGCAGTTGCGCCGCCGCCGGCTCCGAGAAACTGCGCGATTACATGAAGGCCCGCGCCCGCGAGCTCGGCCTGGCCCGCACCCGCATCAACACCTCCCTCTGCCTGGACCGCTGCGAGCGTGGCCCCTGCATCGTCATCTACCCGGAGGGCATCTGGTACGGCGTCAAGACCACTGAAGATATCGACCGCGTTCTCTCCGCCCATCTCCAATCCCACGGCCGCGCCACCGAGCTCATGCTCCCTGCCACCGATCCGTGACCCCGCTCGCCGAGGGTGCGGCCACCGACACCATTTTCGCGCTCGCCACCGGCCCCGGCCGCGCCGCCATCGCCATCATCCGCCTTTCCGGCCCCGCCACGCCCGCCATCCTCACCGCGCTGGCCGGCCCCCTGCCCACCCCCCGCCGCGCCACCTTGCGCAAACTGCACACCCACACCGGCGCCCTCCTCGACCACGCCCTCATCCTCTTCCACCCCTCCCCCGCCAGCTACACCGGCGAGGACACGGCGGAGCTTCACCTCCACGGCGGCCGCGCCATCCTCGCCGCCGTCACCGCCGCCCTGCTCCACGCCGGCGCCCGCCCCGCCGATCCGGGCGAATTCACCCGCCGCGCCTTCCTCGGCGGCAAGATGGACCTGCTGGAAGCCGAAGCCATCGCCGACCTGGTCGACTCCGAAACCGAAGCCCAGCGCCTCGCCGCCTTGCGCCAGCTCGGCGGCGCCCAATCCGCCCTTCTCGCCGGCTGGGCCGCCCGCCTCACCCACGCGCTGGCCTTCCAGGAAACCCTGATCGATTTCCCCGATGAGGACCTTCCCCCCCACATCGAAGCCACGCTTCTCGCCGACCTCGAAAATCTTCTCGTCGAGCTCCAAACCCACATCGCGCTCGCCCCCGCCGGCGAACGGCTCCGCACCGGCCTCACTTTCGCCATCGCCGGCCTCCCCAACGCCGGCAAATCCTCCCTGCTCAACGCGCTCGCCCGCCGCGACGCCGCCATCGTCTCCCCCCACCCTGGCACCACGCGCGACCCCATCGAGATCCAGGCCGAATTCGCGTCCATCCCCGTCACCCTGATCGACACCGCCGGCCTGCGCCCAACTGCGGACCCCATCGAGGCCGAGGGCATCGCCCGCGCCCGCGCCCGCACCCAATCCGCCGACCTCGTGTTGCACCTCATCGACGCATCCAACCCCACCCCGCCCGAGCCCCCACCCGGCCCCACCACCCTGCTCATCGCCAACAAGATCGATCTCGCCCCGCCCCCGCCCGGCGCCATCGGCATCAGCGTCAAGTCCGGCGAGGGCTTGCCCGCATTGGAAGCCCTTCTTGCCACCCACGCCGCCCGCCTCACCCACGCCGGCGCCACCCCCCTTCTCACCCGCGCCCGCCACACCGCCGCATTGCGTGACGCTGCAACCGGCCTATCCGCCGCGCTCGCCGCCCCCGCCCCCGAACTCCGCGCCGAGGACCTCCGCCACGCCCACCACGCCCTCGCCCGCATCACCGGCAAAACCGACCCCGAAGCCCTGCTGGACGTCATTTTCCGCAGCTTCTGCATTGGTAAGTAAGACAAGCAAAAGGCCTTCTTTTTTGAAAAAAAGAAGCAAAAAACTCTTGCTTTCTGGTACCCGCCTCTCCGGCACCGCCCGCTCAATTGAGCGCCAAGCCAAACAAAAAGCGGGGTTAGTGGAGTGTGGGCTTGCAAATCATAGAGCGATTAAAGAACGAAGAAACGGCGCTCGACCGAACCGCGAAACACCGAGACACTCTCCTCCCTACCCCCCCTTCTTCCTCGCCAAAATTCCCAGCAACCGCTGTATCACCGCCGCCCCCGCAATCGACGTAATATCCGCATGATCATACGCCGGCGCCACCTCCACAACATCCCCACCCACAATATCCAAAAACTCTAGCCCACTCAGAATCATCAGCGCCTCACGCGATGATAAGCCACCGGCCACCGGCGTCCCCGTGCCAGGCGCAAACGCCGGATCAAGACAATCGATGTCGAAACTCACATACGCCTTGGCATCGCCAACACGCTCCTGGATCCGCGCCAACACCCCATCCACCCCCAACCGCGCCACATCATCGCCATACACAATGTCCAGCCCGCACGTATCCGGCGCATGCGTGCGGATCCCGATCTGAATCGATGTCTCCGGCACGATCACACCGGCCCGCACCGCCCGCGCCACAAACGATCCATGGTCGATGCGCTCATCCGCGTCGAACCACGTATCCTGATGCGCATCGAACTGCACCAAAGCCAACGGCCCGTGCTTCTCCGCATGCGCCTTCAACAGCGGCCACGTCACAAAATGGTCCCCGCCGATGGAAAGCAACGTCACGCCGGCATCCAGAATCGGCTTCGCCTGGGCCTGGATGCGCTGCGGCGTCTCACCGTGCATCCCAAAATCCAGCGCGCAATCCCCGTAGTCTATCACGGCAAGATTGGCGAACGGATCAGCATGGAACGGATATTGCGGATCGCCTTCCATAATGGCCGAAGCGCGCCGCACCGCTTGCGGCCCAAACCGCGCGCCAGGCCGGTTGGAAACGGCCGCATCGAACGGAATGCCCCACACCGCCACGTCCACGCCGGCAAGGTTTCGCGTCAGGCGGCGCCGCATGAACGAAAGCACGCCGCTATAAACGGGCTCGTGTGAGCCACCATGCAGATCTCCACCATAAATGGCCGTATCGGTCTGCAAACTGGGCTTTTCGGGATTNNCTCTTTCGCGTACGCTGCAGGGGCGGTCCGCGTCACATAATCACGCGTTTTTTCTGAAGAAAAGAACACCGTTCTTCCTACCCACGGCCCATACATACCCCCCGCTACCAGCGGCCCGGCAATCGCCGAGATGTCCGCCCCGCCCAGCATGCTCGCCACAGGTCCCACCAATAGCTTCGTGTTCGCACACAGCAGCGCCACCGTCGCCCCGGCCGCCAGCGCCCCCAGCCCTGCCCAATTGAAACCGTGAAAGTACCAGAACGGGCTGTCCGGCGTCTCGTCGTGCAGAGCGGGGCCGTCGTAGCGGTTGCCCCGCAGCAAAATGTCCACGCCATAGATCGCCAGGCTCGGCCCCAGCAAACTCACCGACAGCGCCAGGATGTTGTTGAGCGTATCGAGAAAATCTGCCACGAACAGAGCATAAATCGCGATGCCCACCCCGGCCGCGCCATCGAACAGCACCGTCACCGACCGGCTCGCCGCAATCCCGATCGATTGCAGTGAAAGCCCCGAGGAATACGCGGTCAGCACATTATTGGTCGTGGCCCCGGTGATGATCACCAGCAGGAACACCGGGTAGAACCAGCCAGGCAAAATCGACGCGAAGGAGAGTTGCGGGTTGGCCATATCCACCGCCGTCCCTGCCAGAACGCCAAGCACGCCCAGCAGGATCGAGGGGATGAAGCCCCCCAGCACCGTCCACAGCATGATGTGCGCGGCCGGCGTCTCAGCCGGAAGGTAGCGCGCATAGTCCGCCGCGGTCCCCCAGGAGAGCGGGCCCGAAGCGACGATCGTGATCCCCGCAAGCAAAGCGGCCATCAGCCCGGCGCCGTGCGGCGCCGATGCCGGCACGAACTGCAGGTTCACATGTGGCGCCAGATACGCGGCCAGCACCATCACGCAGGCGGCCAGCGCCGCCGCAAAATAAACGCTGAGCTTCACGATCGTCGCATGACCATACACGCTCATGGTCAGCGTCACGGCCGCAATCCCCGCCACCATGCAGATTTTGCCCCCAACACCCGGTTCTATGCCCAGCCAGCCCAGCAGCGCGAAGCCGGCAAGCGCCGCGATGCACAGATTGATCGCCTCATACGCAATCGAAACGGCGCACCCCGTGATCGCTGCATTCAGCCGGTTGCCGCGCACGCCGAACATGGCGCGCATCACGATGCTGCTGGGCGTGCCCGCGGCGGGTCCGCTGATCGAGAGCAGCCCCACCAGCAGCCAGAACATGTTGCCGGCGATCACCACGGCAATGCCCTGCGCCACATCGAGCCCCAGGCCGATCAGCGCCCCACCCACCAGCAGATACAGATACGTGGTGTTGGACGCAGCCCACACCGCGAACAACTCGCGCGCCCGTCCATGCCGCTCGCCTTGCGGCACATGATCGATGCCGCGTGCCTCGATACGGCCGAAGCGGTCGCCGGACACGGTCTGGGCAAGAAATGACATGGCCGGCACTCCGTCCGCTGCGATGCTATTGGTCGAATGGCCAATATTGCTTATTGGTCGCGCGGTCAATATAATTCCGCCTATGAGCGCGACAATCCAGCCCCGCAAACGGAAGGCCCCGCCGCAGCGGCGGGAGGAAATCGTCGCCGCCGCCAGCGCCTTGGCTCTGCGGGAGGGCCTCCAAAGCCTCACCCTGCGCCGGGTCGCCGAGGCACTGGGCGTCGTCCCTGGCCTGGTCAATCATTACTTCCCCGCGGTCGACGACCTGGCCGCCGCCGCCTTCGCCCATGCCGCCTCCGCCGAACGCAACGCCCTCTTTGCCGCAGCGCCCCCCTCCACCTCGCCTCTTCACCACATGCGGGCTTTGCTCCGGGCACTGACGGCCGTGCAAGGCGATGCGATCAGCCTGCTCTGGCTGGACGCCTGGCAGGCCACCCGCACCCGCCCCGCCCTGCGCGCCGAAGTCACCCACCAGATGGCAGCCTGGCGGTCCGACCTATCCCGCCTGATCGCCAGCGGCGTCGCCAGCGGCTGTTTCCGCACCCCCGATCCCCCCACCACCGCCACCCGCATCCTCGCCCTGCTCGACGGCCTCAGCATCCAAGCCGCCATCCGCTTCACCATCGGCTACGCGACCGTGCGCGACCTCGTGGTCGAAACGATCGCACGCGAGTTGGGGTTGGAAGCCACGCTCCTTCGCCAAGCGGCCGTAGGCGAAGGCAACAACGGCACGCGTCCCGACATCCCGTCTGCCACGCCACCTTAAACAACCCCGGAAACCGCCACCCGCTTCGCCCTCACCCTGGCGGCCAGCACAAGCTCCCCCGCCCCCACCGGCCGCCCAAACAGCCATCCCTGCATCAGCGATGCCCCGCATCGCGCGAAATAGGCGGCCTGAAACTCCGTCTCCACACCCTCCACAATCACCGGCACCCCGATCTCGCGCGCCATGTCCATAATCGGCGGCACCAGCCGGGATCGGGCGGCGGATGTGTCCACCGTCTTGGTAAAACTCTTGTCCAGCTTGATGGCGTCCACGGATAGATCGCTCAAATACGTCAAGCTCGAATAGCCGGTACCGAAATCGTCGATGTAGATCCGAAAGCCGCGGCCGCGCAGCTTATTAATCACCACGTCGGCTGCCTCCACCTGCGCCGCGCGCCGCTCGGTCAGCTCCAGGGCAATCTGCCCAGGGGGAATCCCCGCGCCGTCGATATGCACCGACAGCGCATCGTGAAACCGCGGATCCTCCAAATCGTCGGCTACGATATTGATACTGACCCTGAAATCGGGATTTCCGCGCAGCAGATCGCCCAGTTCCCGGCTGACGCTGCGGATGGCAAAACAGGTCAGATCCCCAATCAGCCCGCCTTCCTCCGCCACCGGAATGAACACATCGGGTGAAATCTCCACCCCGCTGCGCTCCGTCCATCGCATCAGCGCTTCCGCCCCGATCAACGCCCGGCTCCCGGCGGCCACAATCGGCTGATACACCATCACCAGATCGCCGCGGAGCATCGCCTGCTGCAAGCGCCGGTACAACGAACGCCGCTGATGCCGCCAAACCATGGTCATCACGCTCGCGGCACTGCCGATCAGTCCACCGGCCAAGGCAAACATCACGAAGGGCATCGCGTTGCCGCGCAGGATGTCGGCCCAATACGTGCTCAGCGCCAGGCAAATCTCATGGTCGCCCACACACGCAAGGGTAACGTAACGGCCGCGCTCCCAGAACGCCGCGCCGCTATGCAGGTGTCCGGCAGGTATGTCGATCGGCGACCCCATGAACCAGCTGACCTGCCCTGTCTCGTGGTTGACGAAAAACCGCGATATGGACAGGTATTGATCACCGAAATACGGCGTGCTGGCGCCGGGGCGCACCACCAGAATAAAGCTGCGATGCCGCACCAGTAGAAATTTATGGCCCGGCACCTCTGGCAAGGTCACGTTGCGCCATACCGTCTGCTCGCGCGACAGCACATAGCCGGGTTCGGCGAGCGCCGGGATCGCGCCCACATGGGTACCGTAAACCGCGCTGCAGATGGGCACGCCATGGTCCCACCGCGCAATGTCCTGGATGATCGTCGAACCGATCATCAGGCTGCGCAAATCCCGCAGATCCGCGTCCTGGCAGGGCGGATCGTTCAGCCTGTCGAGTGCGGAAAATGCCGCGGTGATCTCGCTGTCCCGGGCCGCGGCCGATTCGATAACCCCCTGTGCGAGGGTCTTCATCTGCTCTTGCTTGGTATGCACCACCAGCACCACGCCCAGCACGATCGCCAGCGGCCCACCCACCAAAGCACCAACCAGAATCACCCGCATCAACGTGTGCCCGGTCAGCGCAATCGAGCCGCGCAGCCGCGCGGCGAGGATGGCGGCAGCCAACTCTCTTACGCCGGGTAGCGGCATGCTAAAGCCTGGATGGTGTATGGCAGACCACGTCTCATTTCACTGCGCGAACATGCTGTCACAGTGCGCCTGAACGCTCAGGTTGCATCGCGAGTTGCAAGACAGTGTCACTGATTTGGACATGTGCTAGAGACTGTTCTTTTTTGAAAAAAAGAACCAAAAAACTTTTATTCGTTTGGTTTTGATCAGATGCAAGCAGCCGACGCAGAGTACGANNGGCAAGGGGCACCTGGTCCGCGAAATCGATGCGCTGGATGGCATCATGGGCCGCGCGGCCGATCAGGCGGGCATCCATTTCAAGCTGCTCAATCGCAGCAAAGGCCCCGCCGTCCGCGGCCTGCGCGCCCAAGCCGACCGTACCCTCTACCGCCAGGCCGTGCAGCTGCTCCTGGCGGAGACCAGCAATCTCAGCTGTATCGCCGGCACCGCGGACGACCTGATCATCAATCCGCAAGGCGCCGTTGGCGGTGTCGTCACCACCGCAGGCAAACATATCCGGGCCGCCGCCGTCATCATCACCACGGGCACTTTCCTGCGCGGCGTCATCCATATCGGCCACACCCAAACCCCGGCCGGCCGTATCGGCGAACCGCCGGCAACCGCGCTTGCCCACACGCTCGCCCGCCTGAATCTTCCGCTTGCCCGCCTCAAGACAGGCACGCCCCCCCGCCTCGATCGCAGCTCGATCGACTGGGCCAGCCTCCCGCCGGATCACGGCGATGCCACCCCCGCGCCGTTCAGCCTTATGACGGACGCTATCACCACCCCCCAAACCGAATGCCGCATCACCGGCACCACGCAGGCCACGCACACACTGATCCGCGACAACCTCCATGCCTCCGCCATGTATGGCGGCGGCATCACCGGCCGCGGCCCCCGCTATTGCCCCTCCATCGAAGACAAGGTCGTCCGCTTCGCGGACCGCACACGCCACCAGATCTTCCTGGAGCCGGAAGGTCTTCCCGGCGGCGAGGACGGCAACACCATCTATCCGAATGGCATCTCCACCAGCCTGCCCGCCGATCTCCAGGCCGCCATGCTCGCCACCATCCCCGGCCTGGAACACGCGCGCATCCTGCGCCCCGGCTACGCGGTGGAATATGATTACGTCGATCCCACCGCCCTGCATCCCACGCTGGAGCTGAAGCAGGTGAAAAACCTGTTCCTCGCCGGCCAGATCAACGGCACCACCGGCTATGAGGAAGCTGCCGCACAAGGGATCCTTGCTGGCATCAACGCGGCCCGCCGCGCCGGCGGCAGCGTGGGGATCATCCTGGATCGTGCCTCCAGCTATATCGGCGTGATGGGTGACGACCTCACCACACGCGGTGTCAGCGAGCCCTACCGCATGTTCACCTCCCGCGCCGAATTCCGACTGACCTTGCGCTGCGACAACGCCGATCTTCGCCTCACGGGAATCGGTATCGAGGCGGGGTGCGTCGGCGGCGCGCGCCGCCTCCGCTTCGCCGCCTACCAGGCCGACGTCGCGACCGCCCTTGCTTTGGCGGAATCGGATCTCCGCACACCCTCAGCCCTGGCTGCCGCCGGCATCGATATCCGTCAGGACGGCCAGCCCAAAGGCGTGCTGGATTTGCTCAGCCATGGGCATGATCCGGCCAGGATCGACGCCGCCTTCCCCTGGATGGGCACGCTCTCCCGCGGCGCCCGCGATCAGGTGGAAGTGGAGGCCCTGTACCGCGGCTATATCGCGCGCCAGGCCGCAGAGGTGCGGCAACTTCGGGCGACCGAGGCGGTGACGATCCCTGAGGAGATTGATTATGCGGCGATCAAGGGCCTGAGCACGGAAGCGCGAGAACGGCTGACGGCATCGCGGCCACGGTCGCTGGGGGCGCTGGGCAGGTTGCAGGGGATCAGCGCGGCCACATCGATGGCTGTGGTGGCGCATCTGCGGCGAACGGGGTAAAATGTTTCACGTGAAACAATGCCCGGGCCGCCGCCTGCCGCTCCGAAAATGTTTCACGTGAAACATTCTACCAGCCCGCCCCCGCTGGAAAATGTTTCACGTGAAACATTGCTCCGGTTGGAGCTGTTCGCGGACCTGCTTCTCACCTGGAATGCCCGCATAAACCTTATCAGCCGCGCGGATGCGCCGCATCTGTGGCAGCGCCATATCACCGATGCACTTCAGTTGGCGCCCCTCATCCCCCCCGGATGTCCGCGCGCCATCGACCTCGGGTCGGGCGCCGGTTTCCCCGGCCTCGTCTTGGCCATCGCGACCGGGATGCGCTTCGATCTGATCGAATCCGACCAGCGCAAGGCCAGTTTTCTACGCGAAGCAGGCCGCCTGACCGCCGCTCCCGTGCAGGTGCATGCGTGCCGGATCGAGCTGGCAAAATGCCCCCCTGCCCCGCTCATCACGGCCCGCGCCCTGGCGCCTCTGTCGTCGCTTTTGGGATTCGCGGTGCCCTTGCTGGCCGAGGGCGGGGTGTGTCTGTTTCCCAAAGGGGAAAATGCCGAAACCGAGGTGGATGCGGCGCTTGCCGCGTGGACCATGCGGGTGGAACGGCATATAAGTTCAACAGACCGTAGCGGCGTGATTCTGCGGATCAGCGAGGTTGCCCGTGTCTGACAGTTTCACCAGCCGCGTCATCGCCATCGCCAATCAGAAGGGCGGCGTCGGCAAGACCACCACGGCCATCAATCTGGCGACCGCCTTGGCGCTGCAGGAGCGGCGCGTGTTGCTGATCGATCTGGACCCGCAGGGCAATGCCTCCACCGGCCTGGGTCTGGATCGCCGCCGCCGCAGCGTGGGTACCTATACGATGCTGATCGAAGGGCGTGATCCCGCCTTTCTGGCTCAGCCCACGGAGATCAAGGGGCTGGATGTGATCCCCGCCGATCCGGATTTGGCGGGCGCCGATGTGGAGCTGGTGGGCATGCCGCGGCGGGAGTTCCGGTTGCGGGAGTCCGTGCGGGCCACGATCGGGTACGATTATATTATTATCGACTGCCCCCCGAGCCTGAGCCTGCTGACGTTGAACGGGCTGGTGGCGGCATCCTCGGTTCTGGTGCCGCTGCAATGCGAGTTTTTTGCCCTGGAGGGAATCAGTCAGTTGGTGAAGACGATCGACCTGGTAAAAGCCAAGCTCAACCCGCGGCTGACGCTGCAAGGCATCGTGCTGACGATGTTCGACCAGCGGACGAACCTCTCCGATCTGGTGGCGGCGGATGCGCGGAGTTTTTTCGGCGATCGGGTGTATGAGACGGTGATCCCCCGCAACATCCGCATTTCCGAAGCGCCGAGCCACGGCAAGTCGGTGCTGATGTACGACAAGAGCTCGGCCGGGGCTGTGGCATATGTGAAGCTGGCGGATGAACTGTTGCGCCGCGAACGCAAGCGGGCGGCCTGAGCGTGGCAAACCCAAGGCTAGGGCGCGGTTTGGCGGCCCTGATGGGCGATGCCACGGCGGTGGAGGTGCCCAGCGATCCGGCGCGCGCGCCCATTCGCACACTGCCCGTCGAAAAGCTGGAACCCGGACCGTTTCAGCCGCGTACGAATTTCGATCCGCAGGCGCTTGAGGAGCTTGTGGAGTCGATCAGGGCGCGGGGTATCCTGCAGCCGTTGCTGGCACGGCCGCATCCGCGGCTGACGGATCACTACCAGATCATCGCCGGCGAGCGGCGCTGGCGGGCGGCGCAGCAGGCCGGGCTGCATGAGGTGCCGGTGCTGGTGCGCGATCTGTCCGACCAGGATGCGATGGCGGCGTCGCTGGTGGAGAATTTGCAGCGCCAGGACCTTAACCCCATTGAGGAGAGCGAAGGCTTCCGCCGCCTGATGGACGAGTTTGGACTGACGCAGGAAAAAATGTCGGAAGCGGTGGGGAAATCCCGCAGCCATATCGCCAACACGCTGCGGCTGCTGCATCTGCCGGCGGCCGTGCGGGAAGAGGTGCAGCGTGGGCGCCTCACGGCGGGGCATGCGCGTGCGTTGCTGACGCATGCGGAGCCGGAAACGATCATGAAGATGGTGATCGACCGAGGCTTAAGCGTGCGCCAGACGGAAGCGCTGGCCGCGCCCAAGATTGCGGCACCGCCGGCACGGGTGAAGCACGAGCGGAATCCCGAGACGGCGGTTCTGGAGCGGGAGCTTTCGGAAAAGCTTGGGTTGGTGGTGCAGATTTCCTACGACGGCACGGGGGGAGCGCTGACGCTGAAGTATCGTAATTTGGATCAGTTGGATAATTTGATGACGATATTGACAAGGCTCAAGTCATAGAGAGAAGAAAGACTCTTCTTTTCTGAAGAAAAAAAGCAAAAGACTTTTGTTCGTTTGCTCGGGCCAACTCCCCGACACATCTGCATCATATGACACTCAAAAGGGTCAAAGTTTTTTGCTTCTTTTTTTCAAAAAAGAAGGCCTTCCTTTGCTTCCAGTTTGGCGGCGAGGCGGAACACTGTTTGGCGGAGCCAGAGATGCGCGGGATCATGGTCATAAGATGCGTGCCATAGGAGCGATATGGAGATCTGCGGCAGCTTGACGGGTGGTGGGCTGAGGCTGAGGGCCAGTGCGGTGGCGAACAGACGAGCAAGCTCGGCGTGCATGGTGGTGATCACCGGTGCCCCGCGCACCAGGAACGGCACGGCAAGGAAGCGAGGGGTGACCAAGGCAATTGTGCGGGTGAGTCCGAGCTTTTCGAGCGCATCGTCCACGATCCCGCGCTCACCCTGACGCAGGCTCGTGAGGACATGCGGCAGCCGGACGTAATCCTCGGTTGAGATCGGCGGCTGTATGCCAACCAAATCGGAATTGAACATGCAGAGGAAATCGCCGACCAGCAGGGAGCGCTGCTTATGGTGGTCCCGGCCCTGCGGGAAGGCGCCGATGCCGAAGGCCATGTCGATGCGATCGGCATCGAGATCGTCAAGCAACTGTGTGGCGTCGCCGGTGACCTGAAGGCGCAATCTGATGCCCGGCGCGTGGCGCTGCAAGTGCGCGAGAAGTTTCGGCATCAGCAGCACCTCCACACTGTCGGGCAGACCGATCCGAAAGCTTTTCTCGGCGGTTTCGGGCACGAAGGCGGCGGGGTCGGCCGTGAGGGCCAGGATCTGGCCAAGCATGGCCTGGACAGGTTCCATCAAGGCAAGAGCGCGCGGGGTGGGGCGGATTCCATCCGGTGCGCGGGTGAACAGTTCGTCGCGAAACAGGGTGCGGAGGCGCGCCAGCGTGTGGCTCATCGCCGATTGCCGGATGCCGATGCGGGCGGCCGCGCGGGTGACGCTACGCTCGGTGAAGAGGGCATCAAAGGCGACAAGGAGGTTGAGGTCGATCCTAGCAAGATTAGTGTAATCGATGACCATCATTATTCCAATCTATTTGGTTAATGATGCACTGCACACCAGATCAGGCGCAACGGTGAAGGCCAGACTGATCAGGCCGCCGCATCAGGAGCTTACCCATGCGCATCCAAAACATACTGGCATCAGCCGCGCTCGGCGTGGCCTTGACCGGGCACGCATTTGCCGGTGATCTGAAGCCGATTCAGAGCCAGACCATCGATCTCGGGAGCGTTGGCGGCGATGCCTATTACACGGTGCAGAAGGACGGTTTTCACGTCGTGGCGACGTTTGGTCAGCGCGATGCGAGCGCCAGACCGGTACGTTTCCAGGCGGTTCTGCTGCCTGGCCAGGCCGTGACATTCTCCACACCCCGGTCGGCCAGCGAGCAGCCGCTGAGTTTCAGTATCAGACGCCAGGACGAGCGAGTCGTGGTGTCGGCGACCGATTTCACAAACTGAGCTTTGACGCTGAGCGGTCGATAGGCAGCGGCCGCTTTGCGTCATGGTGGGCTGGTCAAGTGCCGCCCACCTACGCTGCTCATATACTCTTTCGGGGGAGCAGGGGCCGCTCTGTCGTGAGGCCGGATCGCGGACGTTCTTTTGGAGGCAGGCTGTGGGGCAACGCCTTCTTGTCCGCGAGAAGCCGCGATTCCGCCAGCCGCGCCCTCACCCATCCACCGAAATCCTTCGTGCCTTTGTGGTTTGGTGGGCTGAAGCCCACCCTACCGATTTGGGTTTTGGAGCGGGTTATCGTTTGCGCGCGTGGGATTGGCGCGCGAGGGCGGCGAGGTAGCGGCGGGCGAGGAGATCGGGGCGGCTGCCGGTGGTTTTGCAGGCGAGTTCGGTTTGGCGGGCGTCTTCCAGGGCGCGCAAGAGGGCTTCGGCGGGCCATAGCGCGAGGGCGGTGGTCATGGCTGATTTGGCACGGAAGAAGACGGGGGGGCGCATGGTGGCGACGGCATCGCTCGCGGAGATCCCGGTTTCCATGTGCAGGCGGGCCTGGTGCATTTTTTGGAGATGCATCACGGCCATGCGGATGATGGCGACACCGTTCAGGCCGTCCGCGATGGCGGCTTCGACGGCGGTGTCGGTTTGTTCGATCTGGCCGCAGGTTGCGAAGAGAAGGGCGTCGTCGGCGGCGGCGTGGGCGATTTGGCCGGTGCAGGCGCGGGCCATGTCCGCATCGATGCGCCCGCCGGGGCCGGCGAGGAGGGCGAGTTTTTCGATTTCGCCGCGGATGATTGCGCGGTCGCCGGCCAGGGTTTCGCCGAGCCAGGCCAGCGCATCGGGGTCGGCCTGGACGCGGAGCTCGGCGAAGGCGGTGCGGAGCAGGTCGGTGAGCGCGCGGCCTTCTTCGGGGTAGCAGGCGATGGCGGCGGCGTCCTTTGCCGTTTCGGCGAAGGTGCGGAGTTTGCCGCGGCCGAGCTCGGCGGCTTCCAGGATCAGCAGGGCCTGGCCGGGACCTTTCATGGCTTGCAGGGTGGGGGGCAGGGTTGCGTCGGTTGCGTCGCGCACGCGGATGACGCGGCGTCCGCCGATCATGGAGAGGGCGGCCATTTCCGCAGGAATTTGGGACCAGGTGTCGCGGTGGAGTTCGACGACAAGGAAGGGGTCGTTGAGGCTGCCGGCGACATTTTTGGTGAGAAGTTGGGCGCGTTCGCGGATCAGGCCTTCATCCTCGCCGTGCAGCAGGACGAGGCGGGTGGCGCCGGGGGCGCGGAGGAAGGCATCGACGTTGCGGGCGTCGAGTTTCAAGAGGCTTTGTCGGGGTGTTTGTGGAAGTAGAGGGCGAGGCCCGTGACGATCTGGTCGGCGAGTGCGTCGGCGATGCGGTGTTGGGCGGCTTCCTCGGAGAGGTCCATGTAGAAGAATTGTTCGTCGATGATGTTATAGCCATCGACGCTGCGGACGGTGCCGCTGGTGAGTGTATCGCTGGCATTGCCGGCGGGGTGGAGGCGCCAGACGGCGGTGCCGACATCGCGGGCGCGGGTGGTGGAATTGTCTGCCTGGACATCGAGGTTCGCGGTGGTCTTGAAATAGGAGATGGAGAGTTCGTAGCGTTTGGCCACCGCGCTATCGTCACCCTCCAGGCGTTGTTGCAGGGCCTGGCGGAGAAGTTGGCCGGTGCGGTCGGGGATGATGGGAACGTAGATCGCTTGCAGTGCGGCTTCCTGCCTGCCGCCCGGTGCATAAAGCGGATGAAATCCGCAGGAGCTAAGTGTTACTGCCAGCACCAGGGACAAAAGTTTTTTGGTTCTTTTCTTCAAAAAAGAACATTCTTCCTTTTTCATCCCGCCACCACAAAGTTAATTATTTTGCCGGGTATATATATCTCCTTGACGATTCTTTTCGCTTCCAACTGGCGTTTTACGTTCGGTTCTTCTTTGGCCGCGGCGATGATGGTTTCGCGCGGGGTTTCGGTATCGGCGGGCAGGGTGATTGTGCCGCGGAGTTTGCCCATGATTTGGATGGCGAGCGTGACGGACTGGGCGGCGACCAGAGCGGGGTTGGCTGTAGGCCAGGGCTCGAGGGCGAGCAGGGTGGTGTGGCCCAGGCGGGCGAAGATTTCTTCGGCCAGGTGGGGCATCATTGGCGAGATGAGGCGGGCGGTCATTTCGATGGCTTCCCGGCGGGCGAGGGACATTCCGGCAGCATCGGGGTGTTTATCGGCTTCGCTGATCGCTGTTGCGAGTTCGTAGATGCGCGCGACGGCGACGTTGAAGGCGAAGTCTTCCAGGGCTTGCGTCACGGCGGCGATGGCGCGGTGGGTGGCGCGGCGCAGGGTTTCGGCTTCCGGCGCGGCCTCGGCGGGTTCGGGCGTGGGGGTGGGGGTGGCTTCGACGAGGCGGTAGAGGCGCTGGATGAAGCGGAAGGCGCCGATGATTCCGGCTTCGGACCATTCCATATCGCGTTCGGGTGGGTTGTCCGACAGGATGAACCAGCGCGCGGTATCGGCGCCGTAGCGGTTGATGATGGCGCCGGGATCCACCGTGTTGCGTTTGGATTTGGACATCGCCTCGATGCGGCCAACCGTGACGGGCGCGCCGGTTTCGCGTTGGGTGGCGATGCCGTTGACGATGCTGACCTCGTCCGGATAGAGCCAGTTGCCCTCGGCATCCTTGTAGGATTCGTGGGTGACCATGCCTTGGGTGAAGAGGCCGGCGAAGGGCTCGCCGATCGAAACGTAGCCGGTTTGTTTCATCGCGCGGGTGAAGAAGCGTGCGTAGAGCAGATGCAGGATCGCGTGTTCGATGCCGCCGATATACTGGTCCACGGGCAGCCATCCATCCACGGCACCGGGAACGGTTGGGGTTGGCGCGTTGGGGGCGCAGAAGCGGGCGAAGTACCAGGAGCTGTCAACAAACGTGTCGAACGTGTCGGTTTCGCGCTGCGCGGCCATGCCACAGCTCGGGCAGGTGGTGTGTTTCCAGCTGGGGTGGTGGTCCAGCGGGTTGCCGGGGCGATCGAAGGTGACGTCTTCGGGCAGGATGACGGGGAGTTGGCTGTCCGGCACGGGGACGGGGCCGCAACTGGGGCAGTGGATGATGGGGATGGGGCAGCCCCAGTAGCGCTGGCGGCTGACGCCCCAATCGCGCAGGCGCCAGTTGGTGACGCCCTGGCCCCAGCCGGCGTTTTCCAGCGCGGCGATGGCGGCCGATTTGGCCGCCGCGATCGGCAGGCCATCAAGGAAGCCGGAATTGCAGATCTGGCCGGGGCCGACATAGGGGCCATCGGTGACGGTGAAGCTGGCCGGATCGGCGCCATCCGGGGCGACGACGGTGATGATGGGCAGGCCGTATTTGGTGGCGAAATCGAAATCCCGCTGATCGTGCCCGGGGCAGCCGAAGAGGGCGCCGGTGCCGTAATCGGTGAGGACGAAGTTGGCGATCCAGACCGGGAAGGTGCTGGGCAGGAAGGGGTGGCGGACGCGGTAGGGCGTGGGGAAACCGCGTTTTTCGGCGGTTTCCAGGGCGGCTTCGGTGGTGCCGAGCGTGCGGCAGTCGGCGATGAAGGCGGCCGCCTCGGCGCTTGTGGCGGCCAGCGCCTGGGCGAGCGGGTGGTCGGCCGCGATGGCGAGGAAGGACATGCCGAAGAGCGTGTCCGGACGGGTGGTGAAAACCTCGATTTCGGTTTGATCGCCGGCGGGCTCGGTGAGCGGGAAGCCCACGCGCGCGCCTTCGCTGCGGCCGATCCATTTGGCCTGCATGGTGCGCACGCGGTCGGGCCAGCGGGTGAGGGTATCGAGCGATGCCAGCAGATCGGGCGCGAAACCGGTGATCTTCAGGAACCACTGGGAGAGTTTTTTCTGCTCCACCAGGGCGCCGGAGCGCCAGCCGCGGCCATCGATGACCTGTTCGTTGGCGAGCACGGTGTTATCCACCGGATCCCAGTTGACGGCGGAAAGGCGGCGTTCGGCGAGGCCCGCGGCGAGGAAGGCGAGGAACAGGCGCTGCTGCTGGCCGTAATAGGCGGGATCGCAGGTGGCGAATTCGCGCGACCAGTCGATGGAGAGGCCCATGCGTTTGAGCTCGGCGCGCATGGCGGCGATGTTGGCGCGGGTCCATTCGCCGGGGTGGATGCGGCGTTCGCGGGCGGCGTTTTCGGCGGGCAGGCCGAAGGCATCCCAGCCCATGGGGTGCAGCACCTGGTGGCCCTGGGCGCGCTTGTAGCGGGCGACGACGTCACCCAGCGTGTAGTTGCGCACGTGGCCCATGTGGATCTTGCCGCTGGGGTAGGGGAACATCTCCAGCACGTAGTATTTGGGGCGGTCCTCGGCTGGGATGTCGGATGCGGTGAAGGCGCCTGCCTCCTCCCACGCGCGCTGCCAGGCGGGTTCGGCGGCGGCGAAGTCGTAGGTGATGGGTGGGGAGGCTTCGTTCATGGGCAGGAAGATATCGGGGGGTGGGGGGGATGGCCAGGGGTGGGGGCGTGCGCAGAAAGGAAGGCCTTCTTTTTTGAAAAAAAGAAGCAAAAAACTTTTGACTGTTGGGGGGAGGCTCGCCGGCAGCGTGGCCAAGTGGCAAAAGTTTTTTGGTTCTTTTTTTCAAAAAAGAACACTTACTTGAGCTGGCTGTCTTTGCTGCCACGGCGGTTGAAGCCGATCTGGGTGGGGCGGCGGTCCAGCGCGGATTGGCAGGCGATGCAGGTTCGCACGCCGGGCAGGGCGCGGCGGCGGCCGGCGGGAATCTCCTCGCCACATTCCAGGCAGTAGGTTTCGCCCGCGCCCGCGGGGATGTGGGCACGGGCGCGCAGAACGGCGTCCTTGATGGTGTCGTCGATCTGGTCTTGCACGGCCCCGTCGGGGGCCCAGCCGCTGGCCATGGTGGGGTCCGGTTTGGTGGATTGGGTGGCTGAGGTGGGGATCATGGGCACGCGTTCCAAGGGTGAATAGGGTGTCGCACGGGGGCCAAGGGGCGTGCTTGACGCGGCGGCGGCGAGCAACTCGCGAAACAGTGCGCGGCGGCATTTGATTCGCCTGAAAACCGACAGACCACCGTAACGTAGTGCGTGGGTGCAGCCGGCGCCCCTTGCGGCGGGAGCAGGCGGTGGTATGGGCGCGGGCACTCTGCGCCTTCACATAAGTCTAATAATTAAGATTATACCGCAATTCGTCCTGAAATACGTTTTTTACCTTGTAAATTGCGCCATTCCGGACTTATTAATTGGACGTTAAACCCTGGTGACGAGGTGACGTGCGTGTTGGGCAAGGCGGCAACGTTGCGACACCGGCGCGCGAGCGTGACTGTGATGGTCGCGGCCGCCATTTCCGTGCTGCTGGGGATGGTCGATCTAGCCGTGCAGTACGGCTTCTCGCTGGTGGTGCAAATCCGCGACCAGCGGATTGCCGATGTCTCCGCCTATGCCGGGGCGCTGGCCTATACCAATAGCGCGGGCGCGGGCACCACGGCCGCCGCGCAATCGGCGGCAAACTTTCTCACCTCGCTGAACGGCAACAGCAGCGTGGCCGCCAGCATCGTGGTGTCGCCGCGGGCCGACGGCAACAACGCGGTGCAGGCAAAAGTGACCACGTCCTATATCGTGCGGTTGCGCAATGCGACCTTGAACATCGCGGAGCAGGGGGTCGCGGAAATCGTGCCCGGCGCGAGTGCCTGCATCATCGCGCTGACGAGTGTTGGGACCGACAGCAGCAGCCCCGGCGACGGCATCGTTCTGACGGGCGGGACATCGTTGAGCGCGCCGAACTGTTCGGTTGCGACCAACGCGGCGGTTTCGGTGGCTTGCGGCACCACGATCACGACGACGCAACTGGACTGGGATTCGAGCAGCGCCACGAACGCGACGTGCAACAGCAGCTACAGCAACGTGGTTACCTCCAGTGCCACGCTGGCCCCGGTGAAAAAGGTGGCGACCGCGAATCCGCTGAGCGGCAACACCGAAATCGCCGCGCTGATGGATCAGTTGTCGGCGGTGAATTCGATGAGCGCGCCGAGCGGGCCGAGCGTTTCGGGCGGAACAAATCTCACTTTTGCCACGACCACCGGCGGCAGCACGACCTTTCCGGTGGATGGTTGCACGGGAAGCCTGGTGACATCGACGAAGACGTGGACGGTGACCTGCCCGGCCGGAGGCAACTACACGTTCGGATCGCTGAATGTGAGCACGAGCGTTACCGTGAATTTCGATACCACGCATACGACATCGACCTATAATTTCTCGGGCATCGTGGATAATGAAGGCGTGCTGAACTTCGGTTCCGGCACGTTCAACATGGCAGCGGGGTTGGAGAACGGAGCTTCCTCCAGCGCCGCGTTCGTGATGACCATGGGCAGCGGCACGTACAAGATCGGCAAATCGCCTTATACCTGCGGCGCCGGCCAGCAGAGCATTTGCAGTTTTGGTCCACTGACCATCACCGGGCCGGTGAACATGACGCTCTCCAATGGCATCTATAACGGCTCCAACCAGGCGGTTTCGATCGGCGCAGGATCGACCGCCAACAGCTACGACTTTGGGCCGAGCTATTCCGATGGCTACGCGATCAATCAGGACGGAGCGAGCGGCAGCATCACGCTGGGCTCGGCGGCCAGCGGCACCTTCAACGTTGTTGGCAATATAAGCAACACCAGCAACGGTGGTGGAAGCTGCCTGACGCTGCCGGCGGCCGCGCAGCACAACGTTTACGGCTTCATCAACTCCAATGGCGGCATCACGCTGGGCTCCGGCACGTGGACGGTGACCAAATACATGGAGTTCGGCGGCAGCGGCGGCGGCAATGAGACCTGCGGCGGCACATCGGTGGGTGTGGAGGCGCTGGACGTGACGCTGGTGGTGGGCGGCAGCACCACGGATACGAACGGGTGCTCGGGCTATTCGTTCTGTGCACAGAACGGATTTTCAACCATCAACATCACGGCACCCACCAGCGGCAGCCTGGAGAGCCTGGCGATCGTGGGCCCGACGGTAAGCAGCAACACCACGGGCATCTACCTGACGGCCGGCAGCACATCCACCGATGTCTCCGGCACAATATATTATCCTTATGGAACGCTGGAGACATCGGGCGGCAACGGACTGGGCACATCCTCCACCTGTCTGGAGATCATCGTGAACCAGATCACCATGAGCGAAGGTGCCGCGACATCGAGCAGTTGCCCCAATATTGCGGGCGTGTCTTCCACCGGCACGGCCGCGCTGGTGCAGTAGGATGCAGCGCTTGGGGTCGCTCATGTTGGGATTGCGCGGCCGGCGTGGCTCCGCCGCCATAGAGTTCGCGGCGACTAGCCCGGTGCTGCTGCTGCTGGTGGTGGGCGCGGTGGATCTGGGGCGGGGAATCCAGTTGCGGCTGAAGCTGGAGGCGGATCTGGCAGCGGCAGTGGGCGTGGGCCTGGCGAAGGCCAGCCAGGTTGAATCGACCGATGGGGCAACCGTCGCTTCCGCCATCGCGGCGATGATGGGCGCCAATCTGGGCACCACGCTGACCAGCGGCGTGGTGATCGTGAATGATGGGCCGACGGTGACGATTACCAATGGCACGGCTGTTTCCTCCGGCACCGCGGCCAATGCCAATTATTATTACTGCCCGACGGGCTCGGTATACCCGTGGACCTGGGGAACGTCGATGACCAGCGGAGGCGCTGCGTGTACGGGTAACGGGTATGCGGGGAAATTCATTACGGTCTACGAGTCACAGACCTTTACGCCGTATTTCAGTACGTATCATTTGCTGCCGAGCAATTCGATCCCGGTCAGCGCGATCGTACAGGTGCAATGATGATGCGCGGCCGGCTGAGTGATGGCGGAACAGGCGCGCGGCGCCGAGGCCTGCGCCGCAGCCGGGGGGGGATGCTGTCGGTGGAAATCGCGGTGGTGATGCCGCTGCTGCTGACGATGATGTTCGGAATCCTGGATTATGCCTGGCAGCAGTGGACATCGGAGACGTTGCAGCAGGCGGCGTCTTTCGGCGCGCGCTGCATGGGCGTGCTGGAGAGCAGTTGCGAAAGCGGCACCACCTATAGCGCCACGGCAACGCAGGCTTACGTGCAAAGTGTCGCGCTGGAACGCGGCATTACGGTGCCGACCGCGGATATCACGGTGAATAACGCAACGACATGCGGAACCGGAACCGGGTTCTCGAGTGTGACGATCGCCTATACGTACAAGAGCATTGTGCCGAATTTCCGCAGCGCGTTTGCCTCCACGTTCACGCTGGCGGCGAGTGCGTGTTACCCGAATCAGCCGTGACGCAGGCCAACACGAAGAAGAAAACCACAAAGGCACAAAGAATAGCACGAAGAAGGCGCCGCGCGTTTTCTTCGCGCGATTCCTTGTGCGGCCGTTGCGAATTTTCGTCGTGCAGGGATTGCTTATCCCGCGCTACTCCACCTGCACGGTGACAACCCGGGACGCACCGGGTTGCAGCGGCAGGCGGATCTGGAAGCGGTGGGTGCCGGGGCGCATGGGCCAGGTGAGGGGTGAAGCGGGATCGGCGGTGGCAAAGGCCTCGCCGTCGATCAGCCAGACGATCTGGTGAATGCCCGGGGAGACCTGGGCGCGCAGGACGAGGCGATCGAGCGAAGGGGGAATTTCCGGGTTGCGCCAAATCCGCGTTTGCGTCGCGGGCGAGACGATCGAGAGGTTGGCGATCGCAGCGGTGAGGGCGGGCGGGCGGATGGTGGCATCGACGAATTCGGTGATGCGGGATGGGCAGGCGGGTCCTGCCAAAGCGCCGGTGGCGGTGCACAGCTCGGCGCGGCGGCCGGCGGGCGGTGGCGCGAACGTGCCGGCGGTGAGGTCGCCGCGGGTGACGCCATGCAGCTGGAGCAGGATCGCCTGGGCGAGGTCGGCCGCCGAGATGCCGCCGCTGAGGCGCGTCATGGGGCCGGCATCGGCGCGGCCGACCCAGACGCCGACTTCGTAATCCAGGCTCCAGGCGATCACCCAGGCGTCGCGGTAGCCCTGGGAGGTGCCGGTTTTGAGGGCCACGGCGAAGGGGTATTCGGTGGGGCCGTAGCGCTGGAAGCTGGGCAGGCGGGCCATGGGATCGGCGAGGAACAGGGCGACCTGGCGGGCGACAGGCAGGGGGATGAGCTGGCGGGGGGGGATGGGGTCCTGCGCGGATAGCCACATCAGGGGGGTGTCGGCGCCGTCCTCCGCGAGGGTGGCGTAGGCGCGCATCAGGCGATCGAGGCTGCTGGGGAGCGCGCCGATGGCCATGGAGAGGCCGAAACGGTCCGCACTGCCTTGCAGGTCGTGCAGGCCGAGCTCGCGCAGGCGGACGAAGCTGCGCTGCAGACCGGTTTCGCGCAGCAGGTTGATGGCGGGGACGTTGCGGGAATTGGCCAGGGCCTGGCGCGGTAGAAGCGGGCCGAGATAGCCGCCATCGAAATTGCCGATGCCGGAGGCGGTGTCCGGCAGGTCCTGCATCACCTGGGTGGGGGTGAGCGTGCCGCGTTCCAAAGCGAGGGCGTAGAGGAAGGGTTTGAGGGTGCTGCCGGGGGACCGCACGGCGCGCGAGAAATCGATGCGGCCGGCGGGGAGGGTGTTGAAGCCGGCGGAGCCGATATCGGCCAGAACCTGGCGGCTGTGCCGGCTGACGACCATGACGGCGACCTGCTGCGCGCCCTCGCCGCGGGAAGTGGCGTAGATTCGGCGGCGAATGGAGTTCGCAGTTTTGTTCCGAAATGGCGTCCCGTACGGGATTCGAACCCGTGTTACNNGGGGCGTCGTGCAGCAGCGTGCGCAGGTGGAGGATGGCGTGCAGCGCCACCGCGGGGCGGCCGGGTGGCGGATCGATTTGGAGGGCGGCGAGGCGGGCGCGGGCAGCCTGGGTTTCGGCCGGGGGAATGACGCCCTGGGCGGCGAGGGCATCGAGGATGCGGCCGGCCCGGCGGCGGGCACGCGCCAGGCCCGACGGGTTAAGGGGGTTGAGCGTGGCGGGGGCGTGGGGGATGGCGGCGAGAAGGGTGATCTCCGCCCAGTCGAGATCCGCCACTGGCTTGCCGAAATACCAGCGGGCGGCATGCGCGATGCCGTGGCTGCCGTTGCCGTAGGGGACGAGGCGCAGGTAGTGCGCGAGCATGGCGGCACGGCCGTAGCGGGCGGTGAGCACCAGCGCGGTGCCAGC
>PKZM01000217.1 GCA_003133065.1 Acetobacteraceae bacterium | reverse complement strand
CTGCGGTTTGGGCTCACGCCGCTCTACACGCGGTACGAGGATGTCTGGAACGCCGTAGAGGCAGTAAAACAAGTAAGAAAGGAAGGCCTTCTTTTTTGAAAAAAAGAAGCAAAAAACTTTTATCTGTTTGCACCCGACACGTTGGGCGACCACACACCTGAAAAGGCAAAAGTTTTTTGCTTCTTTTTTTCAAAAAAGAAGGCCTTCCTTTTGTATGAGTATCGCCCGAAAATCATTCACATTCGTCCGCGTCGGCCCTGTCACCACCAGATCCCCCAGCGCCGCGAAAAATCCATATCCATCATTATCCGCCAGCCGCGCCCGCGCATCCCTCCCGCGCGCCCAGCTTTCCGGCGTCAGCACCGCCCCCGCATTATCCTCCGTCCCATCGATCCCGTCCGTATCGCACGCGATCGCATAAATGCCCGGGTGCCCCTCCAGCGCCACCGCCAGGCCCAGCAGAAACTCGGCATTGCGCCCCCCACGCCCCTGCCCGCGAACCGTCACCGTCGTCTCCCCGCCGGAGATCAGCACGCAAGGCGGCGCACAAGGCTGCCCATACCGCGCGCACTGCCGTGCGATCCCCGCCATCACGCGGGCCACCTCCACCGCCTCGCCCTCGATGTCCCCCAGGATCACCGGCGTCACCCCCGCCTGCCGCGCCACCGCGGCTGCCGCCTCCAAGGATGCTTGCGGCGTCGCCGTCATCACCATGCTCGCATGGGCGAACGCATCATCGCCCGGCTTCGGCGTCTCCGCCGCCGGGTTTTCCAGCCACGCCGCCACCGCCGGCGGCGCCACCACGCCGTAGCGCGCCAGCACGCCCCGCGCATCCGCCAGCGTCGTCGCATCCGGCACTGTCGGCCCCGACGCGATCACCGAAGGATCATCGCCCGGCACATCCGAGATCAGCAGGCTCACCACCCGCGCCGGATACGCCGCCGCAGCCAGCCGCCCGCCCTTGATGGCGGAGAGATGCTTGCGCACGCAGTTCATATCGCCAATGCCCGCCCCGCTGCGCAGCAGCGCCCGGTTCACCGCCTGCTTATCCGCCAGCGTGATCCCCGGCGCCGGCAGCGCCAGCAGCGCCGACCCGCCGCCGGAAATCAGGCACAGCACCAGATCATCCGCCGTCAGCCCCGCTACAAGCTCCACAATACGCCCGGCCGCCGCCTGCCCGGCCGCATCCGGCACCGGATGGCTCGCCTCCACCACCTCGATGCGCGGCAGCTTCCCCACCCCGTGGCCATAGCGTGTCACCACCAGGCCGCTGAGCGGCGCGTCCTGCGGCCAATGCGCCTCCACCGCCGCCGCCATCGCCGCGGCCGCCTTGCCCGCCCCGATCACCACCGTGCGCCCGGCCGGCGGCGGCGGCAGATGCGGCGGCACGCACACCGCGGGCGCCGCTTCCCGCACCGCCGCGTGGAACATGGAGAGAAGAAGTTCGCGCTCGTTCATAAGAACGATGCTCTAACGGCAGCCATCCAACCAGGCCAGCCCGGCAATGGTCGTGGTGCGCGGCTTATATTCGCAGCCGATCCATCCCCGGTAGCCGAGGTCGTCGATCCGGGCAAACAGATACGGGTAATTCAACTCCCCGGTACCCGGCTCGTGACGCCCCGGATTATCCGCGAGCTGCATATGGCCAATACGATCCAGGTTCGTCTCGATGCTGCGGGCAATATCGCCCTCCATCACCTGCGCATGATAGATGTCGTATTGCAGTTTCAGATTGTCCTCGCCCGCCTCATCGATGATCGAAAGGGCCGCGCGCGTGGTGGGCACGAAAAATCCCGGCACATCGCGCGTGTTCACCGGCTCCAGCACCAGCGCGATCCCCGCCTCCCGCAGCGCGGCCGCGGCAAAGCGCAGATTATCCACCAGCGTGGACCGCGCCTCCGCCGGCGCCACCCCTGCGGGCAGAATCCCCGCCAGACAGTTCAGGCGCGGGCATCCAAGAGGGATCGCATAGGCGATGGCACGCGCCACACCCGCGCGGAATTCCGCCACACGATCCGGATGACAGGCAATACCCCGCTCGCCGGCCGCCCAGTTGCCGGCGGGAAGATTGTGCAGCACCAGCGAAAGCCCGTGCCCTTCAAGCAAGGTCGCGATCTGCTGCGGTTCGTACTCGTAGGGGAACAGAAATTCCACCGCCGTGAACCCGGCAGCGGCGGCGGCGGCGAAACGATCGAGGAAAGGCATCTCGGTGAAGAGCATCGTCAGATTAGCGGCGAATTTGGGCATGCCTCTGTCCTCGTCAGACTAACGCACAGAAATACCGGTGGATGGACACGTCCACCCAGGCCACTACTTGCGTGCGAGTTGCCACACGATGGCGATCGCGCCAATGATGCTGGTCGCATTCAACAGCACCGCGGTGATGATCCAGCCAGCGAACTTGCTCTCCATGGCGCCGAGCTTGCCTTCTATGGCGCCGAACTTACTATCTATGGCGCCGAACCTACCCTCCATGGCGCCGAACTTACCCTCCATGGCCCCAAACTTACCCTCCATGGCCCCAAACTTGCCCTCCATGGCGCCCAACTTGCCCTCCATGCTGGCAAACCGGGTGTCGATACCGGCGAACCTGCTCTCCATGGTGGCACGCAACGCAGCGATGTCCGTTTTTACGTCCGCGCGCAGCTCCGCGATGTCGCCCTTGGTGGCGATCTCATTGGAAAGGCTGTCGGCAAGCGCCTCGGCTGTCCCGTCGGCTTGCGCCCGGGTGAAGCCCGCACTCTCAAGCCGCCGTGCGAGCTTCAAGGTGTCGAAGGTTACAACCGTTGTCATGTCGTCGTGCCTCTAACCTTACGCTCGCCGCCCCGGCTGTGGTTCATGTGAATGAGGCGGTGGTACTGCACTGTGGTACTGCACTCTGGTGTTATGTAGTAGCGTAGGATGGACGAAGTCCACCTTCGCGCGGTGCCGGAAGCGCGCGAAGGTGGACTTGCTCCACTCTTGCCTTAGCGCGCCCCGGTACGGCCAGCTTACCCCCACCGGTTCATCCGCGGTTTGATATCTTTATCTTTCCCGCCTCCGCATCGCCAGGCCATCAAATATCGCGCGCCTGGTCCTTGCCCGCATCGGGATGGATCGGCGCCGTCTCCGTCTCGTGCCGCCCCGAATCCGGCAGCCCGGTCGCCTCGGCGCCCGCCGCCCCCTCAGGCACACCATGCCGCGTGCCTGTCGCCGCATCATGAAGATGCGGGTCCCGCGCCTTCATCTTCGCCGTGTCGTCATCCATCGCATCCGTCTCCTGTTCAGGGTCCATCCCAAACAGGCCCAACCCCGTCAGGTTGCCGCGCGCACGGCCGCGGCCACGCGCCGGGCCTGCCCCTCGCTCAGATCCGGATGGATCGGCAGCGCCAGGATGCGCGTCGCCAGATCCTCCGAAACCGGCAAGGCCCCACCCGTATGATGCGGCGCATACGCCGGCTGCTGATGCAGCGCGCGCGGATAATACACCGCCGTCGGCACGCCCGCCGCCCGCAACGCCGCCTGCACACCGTCCCGCGCGCCGCCATCCGCCAGCAGGATCGCATAAATCGCCCAGGCGCTCTCACTATCCGGCACGCGCGCCGGCACGCGCACCCCCCGGGCCTCGCCCAGCACGTCATCGTATATGGCCGCAATCCGGCCCCGCGCCGCCAACTCGTCCTCAAACACGTCCAGCTTCGCCAGCAGCACCGCCGCCTGCAGCGTGTCCAGCCGCCCGTTCATGCCGGTGCGCAGAACCTCGTAGCGGCTGGCCCCCTCGCCATGGGTGCGCAGGCTCCGATACAGCGCCGCCCGCTCCGCGCTCTGCGTCAGCAGCGCGCCGCCATCGCCGTAAGCGCCCAAGGGTTTGCTGGGGAAAAAACTGATCGCGGTCGCATCCGCCTCCCGCCCGAGCTTGCGCCCGCCCAGGCTCGCGCCAAAGCTCTGCGCGCAATCATCCAGCAGGAACAGATCCTCGCCTTCCGCGACCTCCCGCAGCGCCGCCCAGGGCGCGGGCTGGCCGAACAGATCCACCCCCACCACCGCACGCGGCCGCAGCACGCCCTGCGCCCGCACCGAAGCAATGCGCCGCCGCAAATCCTCCACATCCATCTGGAACGTTGCCGGATCGACATCCACGAACACCGGGGTGGCCCCCAGAACAAGCGGCACCTCGGCTGTCGCCGTATAGGTGAAGGCCGGCAGGAACACCGCATGGCCGCGGCCTATTCCCTCCGCCATCATCGCGATCTGCAGCGCGTCCGTGCCCGAACTCACCGTCACGCAGTGCGCGGCACCGGCATAGGCGGCCAGGCGCTGCTCCAGCTCCACCACCTCCGGCCCCAGCACGAACTGGCAATGCGCCAGCACCGCCTCCAGCCGCGCGCGCAAGGCGGGCTCTATGCGCCGCTGCTGCGCCTTGAGGTCGAGAAATGCCACCGCTTCGCTCATCACGCCACTTTCATCGGCGCCGCATCGGCGGCCGCGTTATCCCCATCCGGGGTATATTCCGGCACCAGCGCCATCACCCGCGCCAGCGCCCGATCCGTCTGGCCGGCCGCACAAGCCGCCTGCATCTCATCGATGGCCTGCCCCACCCTGTCCAGATCGGCGGTGCGCGGCGCCGCGATCAGCAGGCCGGGGTGCCCGGTGGGCACCGGCGGTTCCCGCCCATGGAACAACTCCTCGAACAGCTTCTCCCCCGGCCGCAGACCGGTATAGACGATCTGCACATCCTGCTCCGGCCGCAGCCCCGCCAGCACAATCATCTGCCGCGCCAGATCCACGATCCGCACCGGCTTGCCCATGTCCAGCACAAAGATCCCGCCTTCCGCCGCGCCAGGCAGCCCGGCGGGCTCCAGCCCCACCACACTGGCCTGAAGCACCAGGCTCACCGCCTCGCGCACCGTCATGAAATAGCGCTGCATGTCCGGGTGGGTCACCGTCAGCGGCCCGCCACGTTCCAACTGGCGGCGAAACAGCGGCACCACACTGCCGGTGCTGCCCAGCACATTGCCGAACCGAACCGTCACGCAGCGCATCCCCTCGCCCGCGGCGCGCGCGGCGATGTCGATGGCCTGGCAATACATCTCCGCCACGCGCTTGCTCGCCCCCATCAGGCTGGTGGGGTTCACCGCCTTGTCCGTGCTGATCAGCACCATGGCGGCGGCGCCCGCCGCGCGTGCCGCATCGGCCACCACGCGGGTTCCGGCCGCGTTCGTCAGCAGCCCCTCCAGCGGATTGCCTTCCACCATCGGCACGTGCTTCAGCGCCGCGGCATGGAACACCAGCGCCGGCCGCGCCTGCGCGAACACCTCGCCCATGCGGCGCGAATCGCGCACATCGGCGATCACCGCACGGCGATCGATCCCGGGCGCCAGCTCGGAGATTTCGAGCTCGATCTGCCA
>PKZM01000230.1 GCA_003133065.1 Acetobacteraceae bacterium | reverse complement strand
TTTGCCTGTCGGGGTGTGTGGTCGCCTCAGCACCAGCCTCAATGAGTAAAAGTTTTTTGCTTCTTTTTTTCAAAAAAGAAGATCTTTCTTCTTAGTTAATGGTCAACGCCAACGCCGGCGGAACCGGAAGGAAGTGCAGGGCGAAATCGTCGGCGGTCATGGGGGCGCCGAAGAGGAAGCCCTGGGTTTCCTCGCAGCCGCAGGCAAGCAGCAGGTCCGCCTGGTGTTCGGTTTCCACGCCTTCGGCGAGCACTCCCAGGTTGAAGGCGCGGGCCATGCTGATGACGGCGCGCACGATGGTGGCATCCTCGGGGCTTTTGTCGATGGCACGAATGAAACTCTGGTCGATCTTCAGGCGGGTGAGCGGATAGCGCTTGAGCAGGCTGAGCGAGGCATAGCCCGTGCCGTAATCATCGAAGGCGATGCCGACGCCCAACTGCCGCAGGGTGGTCAGCGGGGCGATGATCTCGTCCTCATGCTGGAGGATGATGTTCTCGGTGATCTCGATTTCCAGCGCGGCCGGCGGCAGGCCATAGCGGCCGAGCACATCGAGCAGCATGCGCACGGGGTCGCCGCTGCGGAACTGGCGGCCGAACATGTTGACCGCGATGCGAAACTGGGCGAGGCCCGCCTGCCGCCAGGCGGCCGCCTGGTGGCAGGCGCGATCGAGCACCCAATCGCCCACCATCGCTGCGAGGCGGCCACCTTCCATCGCCGGAAGAAACGCCGATGGTGTGAGAATTCCGTCCTGAGGATGGCGCCAGCGCAGCAGGGCTTCGGCGCCGACCAGCGCGCGGTCCGCCAGCCGCACTTGCGGCTGGTAGAAGAGCTCAAACTCGCCGCGCTCCAGGGCGCGGGTGAACTCCGCATCGCGCATCAGCTTGCGGCGGGCCTCGGCGCGCAGATGCGGCGTGTAGAACCGGCTGCAATGGCGCCCGGCGCCCTTGGCGTGATACAGGGCAAGATCGGCGTTGGAGAGCAGCTCCTCGGCATTCTCGCCATCACGCGGGTTCAGCGCGATACCAACGCTGGCGCCGATGGTGATCATCTGGCCCTCTACGCACACGGGCTTGGATAGCGCTGCAATGGTGCGATCGCCGATAACGACCGCCAGCTCCGTCTCCGCCACGCCCGCCAGAAGCAGGGCGAACTCGTCGCCACCCAGGCGGGCGACGACATCTTCCGGGCGGGCGACGGTGAGCAGGCGCGCGGCGAGCTCACGCAGCACCTGGTCGCCGGCGGAGTGGCCCAGCGTGTCGTTGACGTATTTGAATCCGTCCAGATCCAGGAGCAGCAAGGCGGCCGGCGCGTGCTGGGCGATGATTTCACCCAGGCGGTGCTGGATGACGGCGCGGTTGGCCAGGCCCGTGAGGCTGTCCAGATGCGCGAGGCGGGAGAGGTGCTGCTCGGTATTCTGCCGCTCCGCCAGGTCGCGGGCGATGGCGGCGGCCTCCGCTTCCTTGGAGAGGCTCCATTCCCGCCACAGCCGGATGGCGCTGCCAGTGAGGACGATTGCGGCCATGTTGAGCGCCAGCACCACCAGCCGGCCAGGCGGATCGGCCATGCCAAGGGCGAGCAAGGGCTGGATGGCCAGGTAGGCAGCGAAGGGCAGCAACAAGGCGGTGAAGGCCGCGCGGCAGGTGAAGGTGGTGAGCACCACGTTCATGACGGCGCCGGACAGCAGAAAGGCGGCGCAGGTGGCACCCCAGGCGCCCATGCGCAGGAGCTCCAGCACGGAGAGCCAGCCGAAGGCGATGCTGTTAAGCACCATCAGCCCCAGAGCTGCGGCCCGCGCCAGTGGCGACAGGCTGGGGAACCAGGGCCGCCTGCCGCCGAACGCCGCGTGTTCGACGCTTTGCAGCAGCGTGTAGGCCGTGAACCACAGCACCGCGGCACCCCAGCCGACGAGCGGGCCGGAGAGGATAGCAATGCCTAGGCAGACGCTCAGTTTGAAGGTGATTTGCTTGCGCCGGACGTCGAGCACGACCGCGAGCGGATCTTCGCTCATATGCGGCTGCTCGGGTGGTCGGGGGAGCCCATGCTGTGAAGCGCCGAACCGTTACGATCGGGCTACCGAACGCCGATCAATGTTGGAACCCTATACTATGACAGCTCCGGCGATCGGCCAAGGGGCGGGCTGGATGGTCGCGCGGTGCGTGGGCCATCACCTAAGAGAAGGAAGACGTTCTTTTTTGAAAAAAAGAACCAAAAAACTTTTATTCGTATGGCGTACGCTGCCGGCGAGGCGCGGACCAATAGACAAAAGGGCCGGGGCCGTAGGCTTACAATTCGCCGGTGAGAAACTGCGCACGGCCGTGGCCGAATGACCAGTCCGCATCGGTGTTTTCAACGCAGGCAACGATCACGTCGGTGGCGGCGATGCCGCAATGGGTTTGCAGCTCCTCGCACAGGGTTTTGTAGAAATCCTGCTTTTCGACCGTGGTGCGCGGCCGCGTGGTGATCTGCAGGACAACGATGTTCTGGGTGCGCGCGATATTCAGGCCCGTATCCTGGGTCATCATGTGGGATGGCTTATGTTCGCGCACAATCTGGTAGCGATCGCGTTTCGGCACACCGAAGGATTTCAATACGGCGCGATGCGCGGCATCGAGCAGCGTCTGCAACGCATCCGGGTTGCGGCCTTCGATGAGGTCGAATTGCAGCAATGGCATCTGGTGTCCTGTCAGTTTGTCGGGGCGGCTTCGCCGCTTGCATGACCGCGGATCGCGGCGGGGCGGGAAAGCCCCGGACCGTTCCATGAGCAGTTACGCCATCGGCATGGAGAAGTTTCGGACGCTGCGCCCGCGGAATTTTCGTACCCTGGCGCGGCAGGACGCTGCTATCGGCTGTGCGGAAAGCGAGTGTTGCATCGCGTGATCGGTTGGGCTAACCGGCCCCGTGCCCGGCCACGTGACACAGTGCGTGCCTCGTCGCGCTCTTGCGAGGGCGATGCTACTCTGGGGCTGTCCCTGAGACGTTCCACCTTTTGCCGAGGCATACGATGCTGACACGACGCTCCAGTTTTGCCGCGGTGACGCTGGGTATGGGCGTGGTGCCAGGATTTGCCTTGGGGGCCGCGCGTGGCGCTGCCAAACGTCCGCTCGTGATTGCACATCGTGGGTGCAGCGGGGAGCGGCCGGAGGAATCGCGGCTTGCGTATGAACTCGCCGTGGATGAGGGGGCGGATTTCATCGAGCCCGACCTGGTGCCGACGAAGGACGGGCATCTGGTGGCGCGGCATGAGAATGAAATCGGCGGCACCACGAATGTCGGCGCCCATCCGGAATTCGCCAAACGGCACACGACGAAGGTGATCGACGGCGAGAAGGTCACCGGGTGGTTTACCGAGGATTTTACGCTGGCTGAGTTGAAGACTCTGCGATGCCGGGAGCGGTTGCCGCAATTGCGGCCGCAGAGCGCGGCATACGATGGATTGTCGCCGATCCTGACGTATCAGGAGGTGATCGATATCGCGCGGGCAGGCAGCCGGCGCACCGGGCGCACGATCGGCACGTATCCGGAGATGAAGCATCCGACGTATTTTGCCTCGATCGGGTTGCCGCTGGAGCACCGGCTGGCGGATATGCTGAAGATCAATGATCTGCACTCGGCTGATTCGCCGGTGTTCGTGCAGTGCTTCGAGGTTGGGGCGCTGAAGAGTTTTTCGCAATTGTCGCCGGTGCGGCGCGTGCAATTGATGGATGATGAGGGCGGGCCTGTGGATCTGCCGCATCTGACCTATGCCGAGATGGCGTCGCCGGCGGGATTGAAGAGGGTTCGCGGTTACGCCGACGCGATCGGGCCGAATCAGGACATGGTGCTGGATTTCAAGGCGGGGCCGAAACCGGTTGCGACGCGGCTGGTGAGCACTGCGCATGGGTGCGGCCTGGCTGTGCATAGCTGGACGGCGCGGCGGGAGAATTTCTTTCTGCCGCCGTCGTTGCAGTTGGGGAATCCGGCATCGCCCGATTTCGCGCGCCAGACGGGCGATATCGGGTTTCTGCTGCGGGCGCTGTATGGAACCGGGATCGACGGGGTGTTCAGCGATTATTCGTCGCTGGCGTTCAAGGCGCGGCAGGAGGTTTTCGGGTAGAAGACGCTGTTCTTTTTTCAAAAAAGAACCCAAAACTTTTATTCATTCGGCCTTGGCGTTGAAGGTGGTGAGCTTGAAGTCCTTCAGGCCGCCCCGATGCCAGAACGGCGTGAGCCACCACCGCGCCCGCACCAGCTCCATCCCATGGTGGGCCCGACGCGCGATCCACTGATCGGTGGTGGGGCGAATGTCCCACTCGGGCGCCATGTTGGGGGCCTCGGAGGCGACAGGACGGATGAGGTTCAGGAATCTCCGCACCTGCGCTGCTGAACGGAGAGGATGCGTTCGAAACGGACGTTAAAGTATAACCAGAAAACCGGACAGTCAGGAATGCTTTCACCGGCGACATACGAGCAGGTTCATTCGTTACTTGATTGGCAGATCGAACATCAGTTCGCGGACGAAGCGAATAGGCGGGGAGCCGTGGGCGAGCACCGCGTCGTTGTACCGGCGCAGGTTGTAGGCCGATCCCCAGCGCTGCTTCGCTTCCTCACGAAGCGCCATGTGTTGGTCGTAGCCGGTGAAATAATTGAGAAGCTGCGTGGAACTCAGGTTTGCGCGCACCCATTTGCCCGCGGCCTCGCGTTCCTGCTGGAACGCGGTCTTCATCATCAGGTCCATGGCCTGTTCTCGGGTCATCCCTTCGGTATGGATACCGATATCGAGCAGGGTGTTGGTAACCGAGCGGAGCCGCATCTTAAGGACCGTCAACGCGAACAGCGGGTCTCTGTTCACGAAGCCCTCGTCGGCCATAAGGCCCTCGGCATAGACGGCCCATCCCTCGACAAACGGACCCGACCATAGCACCGCGCGGAGGACAGAGGGATCCTTATTGGCATGATCAAGCTGGAGGTAGTGACCGGGCATGGCCTCGTGCACCATCAGGTCATTGATCATGTAGGCGTTGTATTCGCTGAGGAACGAGGTGGCTTGAGCATCGGTCCAGTCACCGGGGATCGGCGAGATGGCGACGAAGTTGTTTAGCTCCTTCTCCAAGGCGCCAGGCGCATCGTCATCGGCGACCGCCATGCCCTGTTGGAACTTGGGCATGGTGATGATCCTTACCGGCGCATTCGGCATCGCGACAAAGCCCTTGGCTCTGACGAATGCGGTGGCGGACTGAAGGTCAGCTTCGGCCGTCGACATGAGCGCGTCCCGGCTGGCCCGCTGGGCATAGGTCAACTTCAACGCCGCCTCGATTACCGCCTGCTGCTGCGCCGGAGTCGGATGGGCGGGCGCAGGCGGCGCGTCTAACTTGTTGGCCAGCGCCTGACGCGATAGGGCGTACATCTGCAGCCGAATGGCGGCCACGGCCGCTTGCGCCCGCGCCTTAAGCGTTTGGCGGGACATGTCCGACATCAATGCGAAGCGCATCTTCTCGTCGTAAAGCTTTGGCCCTAGGCGGAAGTCGCCCTTGGCCTGCGGGACCAGGACGGTGTCGAGCCAGGTCTGCTGCTCGGACACAGCGATCTTCAGCGTCGCCAGGGCGGCTTCGAAGCGGGCGCGATCGGGTGGAGAAAGCTCGTTCTCGTGCGGGGCCAACATGCCCTGCGCGATCTCCATCACGCCGCCATTCTGCTTGGAGACGGTTTCAGCCATGATTGGCGGGGTACGGGCCGGAACGAGCTGGCGGCGCGCCTCGGCGAAGAAGGCGGGCAAGGCCTCCATGCGGGACGTCGCAGCGCGCAGACGCTGCGGCCAGGGCGCAAAGTCACGAGCCGCGAGGCCGTAGAGAGCGCTGCCGGCGGTGTCGTTGTAGATTTGCGGATCCCACGCCCAGCTTTGCTGGGTCTGGGCGTCCCAAAGCTCCGAGCGGAGCTGGTTTTCCAACAGGGCGGCATCCACCTGCCGATCCCGATCGAGCTTTGTTCGATCAAGCCGTCCGAGCTGCGCCAACAAATCCACCTCGAAAGCGATTACACGCTTTCGGCCGGCGGCGGAGACGTCCGGAAGCCGGTCGTCGAAGCGGTGATCGCCGAGCGTGGTGCCATAGGTCGGCTGGAATTCGGCGATGGAGGCGACGTAGCGTGCGCTCAGGCCATCAAAAGCCTGACGGGCCGACATCGACGGCTGCGCCGAGATCGGAGCCGCGAAGCCCGCGCTCAATAGTAATGTCAGTACGGCCAGCCACTGTTGGATCGCCATTAGTCGCCTTCCCTGGAAACCTAGCCGAAACGCTGGCGCGCGCGGCTCAAGTCGTAAGAGCGGGCGTCGGCCACCAAGCCTAACCTCCGTTTAGCGCTTTAAGCAGACTCAGGTGAAGTTCCGAATTCCGGAGATGGCTTCGCCCACGATCAGCAGCTTTCGGGATCGCAGCTTGAGGCAGGAATCCACCCTGAACAGAAGGTCGATAGGTCCGTTTGTGAGCTGTAGGGTCAACGGCGAGTTCTGCGCGGGGGCGCTGGTTACCGCAGACGACCCATAGCGAACCGCTGCCAGCGCGTGTCATTTATGCGGCGGCGGCTTGATGAAAGTGGATTGGAAAAACTGTATTTTCCAGGCTCCATGCCGCCAGACTAGATCAGCAGACTCAAGCCATGAAGATGGTTGTTGTCCCGCCGCATTTGTGAAAGTACCTTCATTGTAATAAGCTACCCAAGCCGTGTCGCAGCTTATATGTGTATCCGCCTTTGTAACACTCCAAACATAGACCTCACCTTTGTCATGCAATGCTTGTGGTAGGTTTCCGAATTCATCGCGCGAATATCGTTTTCCTCCATCGAAGGCGTAAAAATCGGGCGTAAGCTCTGCTAAAAAGGCATCGCGATCGATTTTCATCGCAGCTGCGTGGCAAGGACCGCTCTCCACGCTTCTCTGCCGTCTTGAACGTCCGCTAGCGGGACACGGCCCCCGCGACCATATCTATTCAGTTCATATCGCGCGCTCTGCCGGCTGGGTCCGCGACAGCACGCGTAAAAGTTTTTTGCTTCTTTTTTTCAAAAAAGAAGACTTTCTCTACGACCGAACGAAATTTGGCGGAGAGATGGGACTGCGGGGGCAGACCGGTGGCGGCGAGGAGGAGGAGCGCAAAGCCCGCGGGGAGCCATGCGAGGTCCAGGGGTGCTGCGTGCGGGCGGGGGGTGGCGGCGTGGGCGATGGCGGGCCACAGGGCGGTGGGGGTGTCCAGATGGAGGTAGGTGAGACCGGACTCGCCGGCGAGGCGCTTGAGGTGGGGTTCGTCGACGGCGGAGAGGTATTCGCGGCCGCGGAAGAGGCCGTCACGCTCCGGGGGTAGATCGCCGGGTTTGAAAAAACCCGTGGGGCGGCCGTAGGAATCGAATTTCGGGATAGGGACGAGGGTGGTGCCGCCGATGCCGAGGATGAGGCCCTGGACGCGGCCGCGGACGGCGGCGAAATCGGGCATGCCGGACCACCACAGGGGTGGGGTTTCCTGGCCGTCGGTCATGAAGATGAGGTCGGCGCCCAGCGTTGAGGCGCGCTGCATGGCGTGGCGCAGGGCGTCCGCGATGTGGCTTTCGGAATCCCAGCCCATGCGCCAGGTGATGGTGTCGATTTCCTGGTCGAGCGGCGCGAAGTTGCCGCAGGTTTCGACAGGCTCGAAGAGCAGGAAGGGCTCGGTTTCGACGAAGATGGCAACGCCGAGGCGGGAGCCGCACGGCAATTCGGCAAGCAGCGTGCGCAGGGCTCGCTTTTCGAGGGCCAGGCGGGTGGCGGGGGCGCCATCGAGTGTCTGGTCGGTGACGTTCATGCTGCCGGTGATGTCGAGCACCGCGATAAGATCGTAGACGGGGCGCGTGAGGTTCAGCTTTGGGATCACCAGGCTGGCGAGGATGGCGGCGAGCGCGCACAGGCGCAGCCAGAAGCGCCAGTCGCGGTAAGCGATCATGGCATGCCGTTGGGGGCGCCGGGGATGTCGGGCCAGGCGGCGCGTTGGTGGGCCATCTGGCTGCCCATGCTGGGCTCGGCGCGTTCCGTGTCGCGCACCAGGGCGGCGGCGAGGGCGAAATTGTATTTCGCGTCCCAATCCCCTGGATCGAGTGTCAGGGCCTGCTGGTATTGGGTTTTGGCGAGCATGATGATGGGCTTCACCTGGCGGAACGGGACCTGGGTGAAGATGGTCAGCGCGTGGCGGAAGTTTGCGTTGGCGAGCGCGTAGAGGAGGGAGTCGCGCTGGGCGGGGTCGGTGGTGGGGGGGAGGCGATCGGCGATGGATTGGGCGGCTTCGATGTGGCCGGTGGCGAGCAGGGTGCGGGCCTGAATGACGAGGGCGTCGGGGTGGGATGCCCAGCGTTGTCCCAAGCCCGTGCCCACGAGAGCGAGGCCGGAGAGAATGGCGATTGTGGCGGCGAGATTGCGGAGTTTCATGGTTGGTCAAGCACACTGCACCGGACAGACGGGGAGACGCCACATCTTTGGTAAAATCTTGACAAACCGACCCTCATGAGCTAGGTCCTCGAGCGGGAACCGGGGTAGGTTGCTACTACCCCGGCCCCTCTACGTTAGAAGAAAATGGAAACCGCGAGGCTCCCTTTCTTCCACCTCAGAGTGATCGAGATGAGCATCTCTTTCGTCCTCTGTGATGCCGGGTGGCGGATTCCACCCGGCATCGTTTTTATACACAAACGATTCAGGCTGCGTGAAGCGGGCCGCGCGTTGCGGCCTGTGCTTTGGCGTTCTGGCGGGCGCAGCTTCGTTCATGTGCGTTCATCCGCGGTTTCATTCCCGATGGCCTGCTCGCCCAATTGAGCGAGCAGGCTCAGCGCCAAAAATACCGCGGCACCCAGGAAACATTCGGACGCGAGGTCTCGGCGGGGAATCGTTTCGGGTATGGTGATGGGGTATGTGGGCAGGGCTTCGATGCGGCGGGCGGCGGCTTCGATTGCGGTTGCGTCGCGGGCTTCGAAGCCGGTGTAGGGGATGTTCAGGCCGCGGAAGAAAGCGTTCAGCCCCGCGGGGCGGTCGAGATCGATGTCGTCGCCGATATCTTCGGCCAAGGGCGGGTCGTCGCCGGAGCGGAGATAGAGGTAATAGAGGTGGGCGTTTTCGGCGGTGGCGGTGGTGCGGATATAGGCGCGGGTGGCGTCCGGGATGGTGCCGGCGCCATCGGAAACCAGGAGCAGGATTCGGGTGGCGGCCGGATCGTCGTTGGCGAAGGCGCTCAGGCCGAGGGCGAGGCCGCCGCCGATATCGGTGTTGGCGAGGCCGCGGCCGGACATGGCGGCGATGGCGGCGGAGATGGCCTCGCGATGGTCGGTGAGGGGCATGACGGGGATGGGGGAGGTGGAGAAGGCGACCAGGCCGAACATGTCGTGCGGGCAGCGGGCGAAGAGGGCGGCGAGTTCGCGCACGGCCGCCTGGGTTTTGGTCTCGCGGGGTTTTTCGCCGCGCAGGGCGAAGGGTTCGTCCATGCTGAGGCTGCGGTCCAGCACGATGACGATGTGGGCGCCCTGGCCGGTGTGCAGAATGGTTTGCCGGGGGGTGTGCAGGCCGGCGAGGCCGAGGATGAGGGCGGCGATGGGGATGGCGGCGATGAGGCGCAGGGCGCCGTCCAGGAGGGTGGAGAGGGGGTCGGGTGCGAACAGGGCGGTGGAGGGCGTGGGCTGCCAGCGCCAGCCTCGGCCGAGCAGCGGGGGGAGGCAGGCGGGGAGCAGGAGGAAGAGCCAGGGGTGGTCGAAGGCGAGGCTCATCTGGTGCGCTCGGCGTGGGCGAGAGCGCGGGAGAGGCGCCAGAGGAAGGGCCAGTCGAGCGGCGTTTGGGGGGTGGGGGCGAAGAAGATGGTGCGGGAGAGGGTGAAGAAGCGATCGATGTCGGGCTGTAGGGCGGCGAAACGGGGGAAGCGGGCGAGGAAGGCGGCGAGGTCATCGGCCATGATTCGGGCGCCGGCGGTGGCATCGAAGGCGCGGTGCAGGGCGAGGAGGGCGGCGTGTTCCCCGTATGCGGGCGGGGGGGTGCGGGGGATGGCGCGGGCGGCGGCGGCGAAAGGGCCGCGTGTGAGGCCGAAGGGCCAGAGGTGGAGGATGAGCAGGGCGAGGGCGCCGATGATGGCCAGCGCGGCGCCGAGGGCGATGGTGCGGGTGGGGGCGGTGTCGGTGGCTGGGGGCGGGTGATCGGGTTTCAGGGCGGCGGGATCGAGGACGGGTGTGAGATCCTGGCGGAAGAGGGAGGCGGTGATGCTGAAGCCGGGGATGGTGGCGAGGGTCCGCTTCTGGTTGTTCAGGAAGGCGATGCTGTAGCCGGGGATGTCGGTGCTGGAGATGTGTTCGGGGGCGAAGAAGGTTTGGTAGGTGATGGTGATGCGGAGTTGGGTGGGGGATTGGGTGAGGGTGACGTTTCGCACGTCGATCGAGGTGGTGAGCGGCCCGGGGGTGGGGAGTGTGCGCGGATCGAGTTGCGCGTTTTGCGGGATGGTTATGGTTGCGCTGGCGGATAGAAGATCGCCTGGGAAATAGCCGAAGTCTCGTTGCGGGGGCGTAAGTGTGACGGTTTGCGCCGCCGCGGGAGTGCACCATGCCGCCACCAGCAAACAGGTAAAAGTTCTTTGCTTCTTTCTTTCAAGAAAGAAGAGTCTTTTTGTTATTCCCAAAAGATTACTCAGGCGCGCACGAGACATATAACTCATGCCCCGCTGCCGTCTTGCGGCAAAAAGACGGAAATTTAACCACGACGACACGAAGAACACAAAGATTATCACGAAGAGGTTGGTTGCTGAACGAACCGGAGTCCTCATGCTGCCGGCATGGAGACTTTTCTCAAGCTTATGCCCCGCAGCAATGTTTGCGGCCGATATTCTGTTTTCCCTTCCTTCGTGCATGACTTCGCGTTCTTCGTGTCTTCGTGGTTAAATCTCTT
>PKZM01000193.1 GCA_003133065.1 Acetobacteraceae bacterium | reverse complement strand
GCACAGCGATAATGTCGATAGCGAATCCGCTCATGCCAAGCAAGCTAAATGCCAATGAACGAAGGTTCCGTGAATCGGCCGTCTTGAAAGAGGGGATCGGGCCTTTTGCCCTGGTTTGCACCTGGCCCGCGCCAGAGCCGCTTCGCGGCCGGCAATGGTGCCCCGTACGGGATTCGAACCCGTGTAACCAACGTGAAAGGCTGGTGTCCTAGGCCTCTAGACGAACGGGACAGCGCGGAGGGTGCGTAGCTAAGAGCGGCACAAGGGTCAAGGGTGGAAGAAAGGCGTTCTTTTTTGAAAAAAAGAACCAAAAAACGTTTGCCTGTTCAGGCGCGCCGCTNNCTTTTTTTCAAAAAAGAAGTCCTGTCTTCCTTACTTCACTGCCGCCCCATCCGCCAGAATAAACCCCGCCGACACGTTCCCGCGGAAGTGCTCCGCCCTCAGATACCCCGCCAGATGCAGCCGCTCCCGCCCCAGCAGGGCCTGGCCGAGCGCGCTGTCACCCGCGCGGAACAACAGGGTTTTTACCCGCGGGCCGCCCTCGCCCTCCACAAAAGCGCGGATGGTGTTGCCGTCATTGCCCAGGCGGTCGGCCTTCAGCACGCGCACATCCGGCAGCACCAGCAGCGGCTCGTCATTGCCGGCGCCGAAGGGGGCCAGGCGCTCCAATTGCTGGGCCAGCGCCAGCGTGGCGCCGGCGGGGGAAACGATCGCGTCCACATGCAAATGCGGCCGGTCCGGCGCCGCGGTATCCACAGGCAGGCGCGCACACAGAAAATCATGGAACGCCCCCACCCGCTCGGGCGCCAGCGAAAACCCGGCCGCCATCGCGTGCCCGCCGCCGGTGGCCAGCAACCCCATCTGCCGCGCCGCAATCACCGCCGCGCCAAGATCACGCCCCGGAACAGACCGGCCGGAGCCTTTGATAGACCCCTCCCCCATGCCGCCCACGCACGCCACGCGGTTGTATTTCTCGCGTAGCCGACCAGCCACAATGCCCACCACGCCGGGGTGCCATGTCGCGTTGTGCACCAGCAGCACGGGGCGCCCTTCCTGCATCTGCGCCTCGGCCGCATCCATCGCCGCCTGCAGCACGCCGGCCTCCACCGTTTGCCGCTGACGGTTCACCGCATCCAGGCGCTCCGCCAGCAGCCGGGCATCAACCGGATCCTCACACAACAGAAGGCGCAGGCCGAGATCGGATTCACTGATCCGCCCGCCGGCGTTAATACGCGGCCCCAGGCCAAAGCCGCACGTCATGGCAGTCGGGCCCTCGCGCGTCTGCGCCACGTCCATCAACGCCGCCAGGCCGGGCCGGGCCCGCCGCGCCATCACCCGCAACCCCTGCGCCACCAAAGCGCGGTTCAACCCGGCCAGCGGCATCACATCGCACACCGTCGCCAACGCCACCAGATCGAGCATGCCCATCAGGTCGGGCGCGGGCCGCACCGCAAAAAACCCGGCGCGCCGCAGCACACGCTGCGTCGCGATAGCCGCCATAAACGCCACCCCGGCCGCGCACAAATGGTGCAAGCCGGAACCGCAATCCAGCCTATTGGGGTTCACGGTGGCCAGCACCGCGGGGGGCAGGCCCTCCGCCTTATGGTGATCGATCACCACCACATCCGCGCGGCCATGCAAGGCGGCCAGCGCTTCATGCGCCGCCGTGCCGCAATCCACGCAAACCACCAGGGTGGCGCCCCGCGCCGCCAGGGCGAGCAGGGCCGGGGCGTTAGGGCCATAACCCTCCGCCATGCGGTCTGGCACATACGGCAGCACGGGGCAGCCAAGGCCGCGCAGAAACAGCGTCAATATGGCGGCACTGCACGCGCCATCCACATCGTAATCGCCAAACACGGCCACCGTCTCGCCGCGGCGCACGGCGTCTGCCAGGCGGCACGCCGCCGCCTCCATATCGATCAGCACAGCCGGGTCCGGCAGCAGCGCGCGCAGCGTGGGGGCCAGAAAATCGGCCGCCTCGTCAATCCCCACGTCGCGGGCAGCCAGCACCCGGCCAACGATCTCCGGCACCCCCAGGCGCTCGGCAATGGCGAAGGCCTGGCGATCCTCCCCCACGCGCCACACCCAGCTACGGCCAGCCAGGCTGCGCGCGACGGAAAGCACGGGGCCCCCGCTCATAACGCTATCAAGCACGGAGCAGCCGAAGGGAGGGGAACATCACGCGATGATGCCGATGGACGGAGTCGCCGCAAAGGGTGCAGGTCATCGGCGAATAACGAAAGCTTCTTCTTTTTTGAAAAAAAGAAGCAAAAAACTTTTGTCTGTTCAGGTACGCGTCGTGCCTACCGTGTCGGGTCGTGGGGAAGGCCAACAGGCAAAAGTTTTTTGGNNTACCGCACCGTGCCGCTTTTGCTCCGCATCACGATGGAATGGGTAATCGCCCCCTGGCCCAAGCGGCGCACTCCGCGCAGCATGGCGCCGGTTGTCACCCCCGTGCCGGCAAACATCACATCGCCTTTGGCCATGTCCTCAATCCGGTAGATGCGCGTGGGATCGGTAATGCCCATGCCGCGCGCGCGGTCTATCTGGGCCTCGTTCTCGAACAGCAGGCGGGATTGCATCTGGCCGCCCACGCAGCGCAGGGCGGCCGCGGC
>PKZM01000034.1 GCA_003133065.1 Acetobacteraceae bacterium | reverse complement strand
AAATGAGGGCAGGGCAATGAACCATCCGCGAGACATCCTCAGTCCGCTGACGTTAGTATTATTGACTTTCTGTCTGTCCGGCTGCCAGGTGACCTTTGTCACCCCATACGATGCGATCTTCGACCAGCAGGTCACCACCGCGCAGACGGATATGGACGCCCTGCTGACACAGATCGCCACCAGCCCCGCCGCCGATGACCCGAAAACGAGCGACGTGACCTACACCGCGGTGTCCGGCGCTTACGCGCATATCGCAAACGATCTGGATGCCATGGCGCTGCGGGCCGCCAGCCATCCCGACAATGGGGCCACCACCAGCGCGGTTGCCAAAATAAGGCACAGTTTCGATCTGCTGCGCGCCCAGCATGCGGCGGATGGGGTGATGCGCGTGGGGCACGCGGAAGATGAGCGTGACCAGTTGAACCATGATTTTCAAATCCTGATGGCGCAGGAACTCGCCAAGCAACGCGGCAGCTAGGGGACCACGCAATGGCAGATCTCGTGGATGATATGTTGGCGGCCGCGGCGGATGCGGCCGGTGCGCAATGGGGCACGATCTCGGCGGATATCACCGGCTTCGTTGGCAACCTGGCGGCGGATAGCGCGGAAACCGCGGCCAAGCTGACGCAGGGCGCCATCACCCCGGCGGATGCCAAAGTGGAGCTTGCGGGGCTGGAGGACCAGGGGGCGCTGATCGGCCTGTATGCCGAGGAGGCGGAACAACTGGCAGCGCAGAACGCGATTAATGCGGCGATCGGCGTGCTATGGGCGGCAATGGCGCGGGTGTGACAGCCCGCGGGGCTTGGCGCACACGCCGCACGCTACCAATTTTTACACACCTACCGCTTAAGCTTCTGCTAGACGCGCTGCAGGATGGGGTGTGGATAACAGACTCACCGTGACACGGATCATCAGTTGGAACTTATGGCGCCTCAAAGGCGCCAGCCTGAGCGATGTGGCGCTGCTGGCCCAGCAGGAACGGCCCGACCTGCTGCTGATGCAGGAAGCAACGGCGGATATGGATGCACTGGCCGAGGAAATCGGCGGCTTCTACGCCCGCGTGCCCCTGCCCGGCCGCATCCATGGCCTGGCAATGTGGAGCCCCGTGGCCCGGCCGAAGCCGCGCGTGGTGCATCTGCCAGCGGGCGCGGTGGTGGACCGCGTGTGCCAGATTGTGGACCTGGGCACATTCTCGGTCGCCAATGTGCATCTCTCCCACGGGCAGGTGCTGAACCGCCGGCAATTGCGGCATATCGCCGCGCACATGCCGTATCGCGCGGCCGTGCTGGGCGATTACAACCTGGTCGGCCCTGCCCTGCTGCCCGGCTTCCGCGACGTGGGGCCGCGAGAGCCCACACATCTGTGTGCCGACATGGTACCGCTGCGGCTGGATCGTTGCTACGTGCGTGGCCTGGCCTGCGCCACCTCTCGCGCGCTGGCCTGGTCGGCCTCCGACCACCGGCCGATCCTGGTGAGCCTCTCGGCGATGACGGCGGCGAAGAGGCTGGCGGCTTAAGGAGGAAAGTGTTCTTTTTTGAAAAAAAGAACCAAAAAACTTTTATCCCCCTGCGTACGCTGCCGGCGAGGTACGCACCAACAGACAAAAGTCTTTTGCTTCTTTTCTTCAGAAAAGAAGACCTTCCTTCCTAAAATGCCGCGTCCTCCAGCGCCATCATCGAAGCCTTACCGGCCTTGATGCTGGACCACAAAGCGGACGTCTGCGGCAACAGGCGATCCGCAAAGAACTGCGCGGTGGTCAGCTTGGCCTGGTAGAACCCGGCATCGCCATTCGCCGCGGGCAGTTTTTCCGCGGCCACCTTGGCGGCGCGCGCCCACATATAGCCAAGCGCCACCAAGCCAAACATCCGCAAATAATCGGTGGCGGCCGCACCCGCCTCCTCCGGATCCTTCAGCGACACCGTGGCGATATGCGCGGTTGCCTGCTGCAAGGCAGCAAAGGATTTTGCCAGCGGCAGCACCTTCGGGTCGGCCGCGTTCTCCTCGATAAACGCCTGCACCGGATGGAAAAAGCCGCGCAGGAAGCGGCCCATATGCGCCGGCATCTTGCGGCCCACCAGATCCAGCGCCTGAATGCCGTTGGCGCCCTCATAGATCATGCAAATGCGCGCATCGCGCACCAACTGCTCCATCCCATGATCGCGGATATAGCCGTGCCCGCCGTAAACCTGTAGCGCCATGCTGGAAAGCTCAAAGCCCAGATCGGTGAACAAGGCCTTCACCACCGGCGTCATGATGGCGACAAAATCCTCTGCCTCCTGGCGCCGCACCGGATCGGCCGCCTTGGTTTCCAGATCGAGCGCGGTTGCCACCCAGCCGGACAGCGCGCGGCAGCCTTCCACATAGGCCCGGATCGTCATCAGCGAGCGGCGCACATCCGGATGCACGATGATCGGATCGGCCGCCCGATCCGGATAGCGCGCACCCGCCAAAGCCCGGCCCTGGATACGGTCCTTCGCGTAGAAAGCCGCGCTCTGGTAGGCGGTTTCGGCCACACCCAGGCCCTGGATTCCCACCGAGAGGCGCTCGGCGTTCATCATGGTGAACATGGCGCGCATGCCCTTGTTGGGCTCGCCCACCAGCCAGCCCACCGCCTCGTCGAAATAGAGCTGCGTGGTGGCCGACGCCTTCAGGCCCATCTTGTGCTCGATGGCCGTGCAGGTCACGCCATTGCGCGCGCCAGGGCGGCCATCCTCGGTGGGCAGGAATTTCGGCACCAGGAACATGCTGACGCCCTTGATGCCTTTTGGGGCATCGGGCAGCCGCGCCAGCACAAGATGCACGATGTTCTCCGTCAGATCATGCTCGCCGGCGCTGATGAAAATCTTCGCACCGCTGATCCGGTAGCTGCCGTCTTCCTGCGGCACCGCCTTCGTGCGCATCAGGCCGAGATCGGTGCCGCATTGCGGCTCCGTCAGGCACATCGTGCCGGACCAGGTGCCATCGATCATCTTCGGCAGATACGCTTGCTTCAGCTCATCCGTGCCGTGGCCCTGCAACGCCAGCGTGGCGCCGTGCGTCAGACCGGGATAGAGGCCGAAGGAGAGGTTCGCGGAACACTGCATTTCCTCCACCATTTTCCCCACGATTTCGGGAAGGCCCTGGCCGCCATAGGCGGGATCGGAGGCAAGCGCGCCCCAGCCGCCCTCGCAAAACTTCTTGTAGGCCTCGATAAAACCCTTCGGCGTGCGCACCACGCCATTTTCGTAGCGGCAGCCTTCCTCGTCACCACTGGCGTTCAGCGGCAGCAGGATGTCGGTGGCGAACTTGCCCGCTTCCTCGAGGATGCTGTCGATCAGCTCCTCAGCCACATCGGGCTGGCCGATTTCTGCCACGTGGGCGGCGGAATTGTGCAGCTCATGCAGCACGAAACGCATGTCACGCAGCGGGGCCTTGTAGACTTGCATGGACTGGTCTCCTCTATTCTTCAAAAAGAAAGAAAGAAAGTTCTTTTTTGAAAAAAAGAACCAAAAAACTTTTATTCATTGGCGGACGCTGCCGGAGAGTCCCGCACCAACAGGCAAAAGTTTTTTGCTTCTTTTTTTCAAAAAAGAAGGCCTTACTTCAGTTGCGCAACGGCTTCCCGGTTTCCAGCATGTGCTCGATACGCGCGAGCGTCCCCGGCGTCCGCAGCAGCCGCATGAAGGACTCCCTCTCCAGATCAAGGATCTTGCCTTCCTTCACCGTGTCGATGATGTCGGTATCGCCGCCGGTCAACACAGTCGCGAGTTCACCGGAGACCACCACATCGTGCGTCGTCGCCATGCCCAGCTTGGCGAAACCCGCCACTGCCTGGTTCAGCGCCACGCGGCCGGATGGGCCGGGCAGCACAATCTCGCGCGGCTCGGGCGCCTTGTAATCGGCGGCCAATTCCAGCGCCCGCCGCTTTGCATCGGCCAGCAATCTGTATCGGTTCATCGTGACGCGATCGCTGGGCCGCAGCACCAGCATCTCCCGGGCTTCCGCAGCCGACTTGGCTACCTTGGCGGTGCTGACCATTTCGAACACTTTGGCCGGGGCCGGCATCGGGCCTTTGGGCATTTTCGGGTCGCTCGCCCAGCGGCCCAGCATCTCCTTGCAGCCGCCCCAGCCGGGCAGAAGGCCCACCCCGCATTCCACCAGGCCGGCATAGGTTTCGGCATGGGCCTGCACCGCATCGCTATGCAGCAGGAACTCGCAGCCGCCGCCCAGCGCCATGCCGGACGGCGCGCTCACCACCGGGAAGGGCGCGTATTTCAGCTTCTGCATCATCTCCTGGCCGGTGGCGATCAGGCTCTCCACTTGCATCCACGCGGCGATGTTGGCGGCGAACAAGGCCAGGCCGAGATTTGCACCCACGGAGAAATTGCTGCCCTCGTTGTAGATCACGAGCGCCTTGTACTCTTTCTTCACCAGCGCGATCGTCTTGCCCAGCAGCGCCATGATCTGCTCATCGAGCGAATTGCTTTTCGAGGTGAACTCGAAGCAGAGCACGCCGTCGCCGATATCCCACACGCTGGCGGAGCCGTTCTTCAACACCGGCTTGGCGGCAAGCTTAATGTCCTCCAGCATCAGAATGCCGTGCGGACGAACGATGTCGGTATATTCACCATCCTGGCCAAGCTGCTGCCGGATGCCGTTCTGCACGCGGTAAAAACTGCGGCCGGCGGCGCGTTGCAGCATCGGCGGCACGGCAAAACCCTCGGCGTGCAGGCGCTCGATCAGCCAGTCGGCGCCCACCATATCGATCAGCTCGAACGGCCCGTGCTTCCAGTTGTAGCCCAGGCGCATCGCCTCATCGATGGCCACGATCTCGTCGGTGGCTTCAGGGATCAGCTTGGCAGCATAGGCCATGGTGTGGCCCATTACCGCCCAGGCATAGGCGCCCACGCGGCCGGGCGCCGACATCAGCGCGCGCAAATCGCGCCCGGCGGCGACAAGTTCCGGCAGTTCGGCACGGCGTTCGGGCCGGTACTCGCCGGTTGCGAAATCCAGCGTTTCCTTGACCCGCTTGCCCCCGGTTTTGTTGAGCCGGTAGAAGCCGCCTTTGCCCTTGCGCCCGGTGTACCCGGTCTCGATCAGCCTGCCGATAATGGGAATGTCGCGGTTGATGGCGTGGAATTCGTCATTCTCCGGCAGCGCGCCGGCCATGCTGGCATTCACATGCGGCATCAGATCAAGCCCGACCAGATCCATCAAGCCGAACACGCCGGTTTTCGGCACACCGAAGGGGCGGCCCATGACGGCATCAGCCTCCTCGATGGTGAGCCCATGCTCGATTGTCTGCGTCACGGCGCCTGTCATCCAGAACACGCCCAGTCGGTTGGCAATGAAACCGGGGCTGTCCTTGCAATTCACCACGCTCTTGCCCAGCGCCACATCACAGAACAGGGCGATTTTGTCGGCGAGCGTGGCGTCCGTGTGCGGCCCCGTCACCAGCTCCATCAGCCGCATGTATCGCGGCGGATTGAAGAAATGCGTGATCATGAAGTCGCGCGTAAAGCGCTCGGGCAGGCCCTCCGTCAGTTGAGAGAGGGGGATGGTCGAGGTATTGGAAGAAATCGGGGTGCCGGGACGCCGCACGGCCTCCAGCCTGCGGTACAGCGTCTGCTTGATATCCAACCGCTCGACCACGACTTCCACGATCCAGTCGCATTCGGCCACGCGCGCCAGATCATCCTCGATATTGCCGGCCTCGATCAGGCGGGCGGCGGCGGCCGACATGAACGGCGCGGGATCGGTTTTCAGGGCCTTCGCGATCGCACCCTCGGCCACCGCGCGGCGGTTGCTCCCCTCGCGCGGCAGGATATCCAGGAGCAGAACGCGCACCCCCGCATTGGCGATCTGGGCCGCGATGCCGCAGCCCATCACGCCGGAGCCGATAACGGCAACCTTGGTGAACATCTCAGCCATGGTTCACACCGCCTCCAGCACCGTGGCGATGCCCTGCCCGCCACCGATGCATTGCGTGGCGATGGCATATTTGCCGCCTTCCCGCTTCAGCAGGGATGCCGCCTTGCCCACGATGCGCGCGCCGGTGGCACCCAGCGGATGGCCCAGCGCGATCGCGCCGCCATCGATATTCACCGCTTCCGGCCGGAAGCCGATCTCCCGCATGCTGGCGATCGCCTGGCTGGAAAACGCCTCGTTCAGCTCAACCACATCCACGTCGGTCGCCGAAATCCCCGCCCGCTCCAGCGCCTTGCGCGAGGCGCGCACGGGGCCGATGCCCATGATATCGGGCTCGCAGCCCGATACGGCGACGCTGCGGATCCGCGCCAGGATCGGCAGGCCGTGCGCCGTGGCATAGGCTTGCGAACATACCAGCACCGCGCTGGCACCATCGGTGAGCGGCGAGGATGTGCCGGCGGTGACGGTGCCGGCCTGATCGAAGGCCAGTTTCAGGCCGGCGAGCGCTTCCTTGGTGGTTCCCGCGCGGATGCAGCCATCCTGATCCACCACGCCGGCCTTGGTAGTGATGGGCACGATTTCGTCGGCGAACTTGCCGTCGGCCTGGGCCTGCGCGGCCTTGCGGTGGCTGGCGACGGCGAAATCCTCCTGCTGATCGCGGGTGATCTGCCATTTGCGCGCCACGTTCTCGGCGGTTTCGCCCATGCCCATATAGGCGCCCGGGTTTTTCTGGGCGAGTGCGGGGTTGAACAGCGGATTATAGCCGCCCATCGGGAGCCGGCTCATGCTTTCGATACCCGCGGCGATGAACACCTCGCCGGCACCCATCTGGATCTGGCCCGCGGCGATATGCACGCTGCTCATGGAACTGCCGCAAAAGCGGTTCACCGTCATGCCGCCAACCGAGATCGGCAGATCGGCCAGCAGCGCGATCAGGCGTGCCACATTCATGCCCTGCTCGCCTTCAGGGAACGAGGTTCCCACGACGATATCCTCGATATCCTCGGGCTTCACGCCGGTAGCCTCGATCAAACCCCGGATCACCGCCGCCGCCATGTCATCCGACCGCGTACGCGCCAGGGCGCCCTTCTTGGCCAGGGTAAATGGCGACCGTTTGTACCCCGCAATAACCACATCAACCATTTACCGAACTCCCAAAGGTTTTTTGCGTCTTTTTTCAAAAAAGAAGCGCTTTCTTACGCTCTCTTTTTCCCTGCCTGCTGGTAAGCGGCCTCCGCCTGGCTCTGCACATCCTCAAGCTCGACGATGGTCTGCTGCAGCGCCGTCAATTGTTCGCGGAGCGAAGCCAGACGCTTGGCCACCGCGTGGCGGAGCAGGCGGAGTTGTTCGGCCTGCGTATGATCCACATCGTAAAGATCGAGATAATCCCTGATTTCCCGCAAGCTGAAGCCGAGGCGCTTGCCGCGCAGAATCAGGATCATGCGTGCCCGGTCGCGCGCCGTGTACACCCGTGTGCTGCCCGCCCGCTGGGGCGTGATCAGGCCCTTGTCCTCATAGAACCGGATGGTGCGCGCCGTCACGCCGAGGTCGCGGGCAAGCTGCGTCACAGTATGCAGGGCGTCGGCCGTCTTGGTCTGGCTGGGCAAGGGTTAACCTATACGTCAGGTATGTGACGTTGATATAACAGCCGCTGCCGCCGTTGCAAGCCGGTGCGTGTGTTTGTCATGCCTGAGTGGGGTGGCAGGAACGCTACGAGACCGGATCGGCCTTGGCGGCCTCCTCGGCCACCAACTCCTTCTTGGAGAGCTTGCCGATGAGGGTTTTCGGCAGCTCGCTACGAATTTCCACCTCGCGCGGCATTTCGATCTTGGAGACGTAGTCCGACAGAAATGCGCGCAGATCCTCCGGCGTGGCGGTGGCGTTATCCTTCAGCACCACAAAAGCCTTTGGAGCCTGGCCGCGATATTTGTCCGGCACGCCAATCACCACGGCGTCGCGCACGTCCGGGTGCTGGTATAACGCCTCTTCCAGCACACGCGGATAGATGTTGTAGCCGCCGGCGATGATCACATCCTTGATGCGGTCGACGAGGAAAAGGTACCCCTCCGCGTCCAGATAGCCCACATCGCCAGTGCGCAAGGCACCATCCAGCATCACCTGCGCGGTTTCCGCCGGCCGGTTCCAATAGCCCAGCATCACCTGCGGGCCACGGATGCACACCTCGCCACGCTCGCCCTGCGGCAGGATCCGGCCGGGATCGGCCACATCGCGGATTTCGATGGTGGTTCCGTCCATGGGGATGCCGACCGAACCATCCTTGTAGGTGCGCCCTGGCGGGGTCATGGAAACGCAAGGCGAGGTTTCGGAAAGCCCATAGCCCTCCATCAGCCAGCAGCCGGTCAGCGCCATGAAGCGCGTGCGCACCTCCATCGGCAGTGGGGCGCCGCCCGAGGCGCAGATCTCGATGGAACCCAGCGAAGCCGGGCGCCTGGCCGCAGCATCCACGATGGCGGAATAGATCGTGGGCACGGCCGGAAAGATCGTCGGCCTGGCGCGGGCAATCACACCCAGCAACTGATCCAGATCATAGCGCGGCAGCAGGATCAGCTCGGCTGCCGTCTGCACCCCCACCACCATCACGGACATCATGGCGAATACATGAAACAGCGGCAGCACGCCCAGGATGCGATCATGGCCATAGGCGCGCGAGCCCAGGCCCTGGATTGTCTGCGCCGCGTTGCTGGTGATGTTGGCGTGCGACAACATGGCGGCCTTGGGGATGCCCGTAGTGCCGCCGGTATATTGCAGCACGGCCACATCGCCCGGCGCCACATCCACGGGCATAGGCGCGCCGGTGCGGCGCATCAAGACGGCGGCTGTGATGGACCGGCCATCCTTGGCAAGGGGCGCGAGCTCCGCACGCTTTGCCAGGCGAAATGCCAATCCCTTCGCGCCCGGCAAGGCGGCCGACATGGAACACACCACCACATGGCGCACGCCGGTACGCGCAGCCACCGCGGCAACCTTGGGATAAATCTGCCGCAGATCCACCGTGACCATGATTTCGGTGCCGGAATCCGCGATCAAATTGGCAAGCTCGCGCTCCACATAGAGCGGGTTCACGTTCACCACGATGCCGCCGGCGCGCAGCACGGCAAAGAAGAAGATCACCGAATAGGGCGTGTTCGGCAGGCATAGCCCCACCCGCGTGCCGGGCTTCACGCCGAGATCCTGCAAGCCCCGGGCGGCGCGTGCCACGTCGCGGTCGAGCTCTGCGTAGGTCCACACCCGGCCAAAAAAATTAATTGCACGGCTGCGCGGGAAGTCACGCACGGTGGCGGCGAGAAGGGCGGGGACGGTCATCCTGGATTCTGCTTTAGTTGAACGACCTATAGGGCGGACACCCTAGGCAAAGAAAGATGTTCTTTTTTGAAAAAAAGAACCAAAAAACTTTTGCTCGTTCAGGTACGCACCGCGCCGGCGTGTCGGATCGTCATGAAGGCGCCGGAATAAAAGTTTATTGGTTCTTTTTTTCAAAAAAGAACAACTACTTTTGCGCGTTCCTCGTCCCCGCCGGCAGCCGCACCACCAGCCCATCCAGCGACGGCGTCATCACGATCTGGCATCCAAGCCGGCTCGTCGCCTGCAAGCCGAACGCCAGATCGAGCATATCCTCCTCGTCCTCCGTCGCTTTCGCGAGCTTCCCGTACCATGCCGGATCCACGATCACGTGGCAGGTCGAACATGCCAGCGACCCTTCGCATGCGCCCTCGATATCCACNNGCCAGGCGCGCGATGGCGCCAGCCAGCATATCGGCTGCGGTTTCGATATCGGCGGCGGAGGTAAAGCGTCCCACTCCCACGCGCAAGCTGCACGCGGCTTCCGCTGGCGTCAGACCCATGGCGGAGAGCACATGGCTGGGCGCCAGCTCCGCCGAGGTGCAGGCCGAACCGGTGGACATACATAGCCCGGGCAGCGCCGCGATCAGATCCAGCGCCCGCACGCCGGCCACGCGCAGGCTGAGATTGCCGGGGATACGCGGCGCGCCAGCGCCATTGCAGACAAGGCCGGGGATACGCGCCGACAGAAGAGCAAGCAGACGGTCCCGCCGGCAGCCGATCACCTCGGCCTCCTTGTCCATCTCCTGTGCGGAGAGATGGCAGGCGGCACCGAAGCCAACCACCAGCGGTGCCGGCAGCGTGCCGGACCTCAACCCTCGCTCCTGACCGCCGCCGGAGAACAGAGGCGAGAGGCGCACCCGCGGACGGCGACGCACATATAGCGCCCCCACACCTTTAGGCCCATACATCTTGTGCGCACTCACCGAAGCTAAATGCAGTCCCAGCGACTCCACATCCACGGGGATCTTGCCCACCGCCTGCGCCATATCGCTATGGAACAGCGCGCCCGCCGCCCGCGCCAGGGCTGCCAACGCGCCGATATCCTGAACGATCCCCGTCTCATTGTTCACCGCCATCACACTGACCAGCAGCGTGGGCACACGCAGCGCATCGCGCAGCCGATCGGGGTCAAGCAAGCCGCGCGCATCCACCGGCAGGATCACCGGCTCGAACCCTTCGGCAGCCAGATCGCGCACGCTCTCCAGCACGCATTTATGCTCGGTGGCCACCGTGATAATCCGGCGGCGCGCCTGCGCGGCGCCGGCAAAGCGCGCGGCCCCTTTGATGGCCAGGTTGTTCGCCTCGGTAGCGCCGCTGGTAAGAATGATCTCGCGCGACTCCGCGCCGATCAGCGCCGCAATTTTTCCCCGCGCTGCCTCTATACAGGCCGCGGCGCGGCGGCCGAGTTCGTGTTCGGCGCTGTGGGGGTTGCCAAATTCGGTCTCGAACAGCGGCAGCATGGCGGCCACAACGCGCGGGTCGCATGGTGTGGTCGCCTGATTATCCAGATAGATGGTCATGACCGCAGCACCATTGCATCAGCCCGCGCTGGACTGAGGCGGCAATAGGCGGCACCGAACGCCGCGATATCGGCCTGGGTGGTATTCCAAGGCAGTGACACGCGGATGGCGCAGCCAGCGAGTTCGTGCAGGCCCATCGCCTCCAGCACATGGCTGCGTGCCACCTTGCCGGAGCTGCACGCGGCCCCGGCCGAGACGGCGATCCCGGCGAGATCGAGCGCGATCACCTGCGTATCGGCCCGCACCCCCGGCAGCGCGAGGCACGTTGTGTTGGGCAGCCGTTCGCCTGCCCCGCACACGACGGCGCCCGCTTGCACCGCGACCTGCTCGGCACGATCCCGCAGTGAGCCGAGCCAGACCGAACCGGGCGCGGCCTGGAACGCGGCGGCGAAGCCGGCGATGGCCGGCAGGGCCGGCGTCCCACCGCGGCGCCCACGCTCCTGCCCACCGCCAGCGATCTGCGCGGCAAGCGCCAGCCCGGGTGCCAGGACAAGCGCGCCGGCCCCGGGAGGCCCGCCGAGCTTGTGAGCTGAAAGGGCGATACTGTGGGCGCCGAGCGAGGCACAGGTAAAAGCCAGTCGTCCGGCGGCCTGCACCGCATCCACATGCAGTAGCGCGCCATGCGCGCGGCACAGCGTGGCCGCCTCCGCCACCGGATGCAGCACACCGGTTTCGTTGTTGGCGAGCATCAGGCACAGCAGCGCCGGACCCTGACGGAGCAGGGTATCCAATGCGGCCAGATCTGCCTGCCCCGAGGCCAAAACGGGCAGAATGGTGGCCCCCGGGGCTGCGGCGCGCACCGCATCATGTTCGGTGGCGCCGATGATGATGCGGCGGCCGGCGCCCAGGCCATGAATGGCCAGGGAACTGGCCTCGGTTCCGCCTGAGGTGAACACCAGGTCGGCGGGCATGGCATCGAGGCAGGCGGCAACCCTGGCCCGCGCTGCTTCCAGCAGCCTGCGCGCGCTTCGGCCGGCCGCATGCACCGAGCTGGGATTACCGGTCAGATCCAGCGCCTCCAGCATCGCGGCCCGCGCCTGGGGGCGGAGGGGCTCACTGGCATTGGCATCAAGGTAGATGATCGGGGCGGCGGGCAGATCAGGGCTCCAAACAGAGTTCGGTGGGGCATGTGGCGCGGTATCACGCAGGCTATGTGGCGATCGACGCTAGAAACATGAAGGCCATGCGTCGATTTCAGTGTTAACTTGGGCGCTCGTCCGCCTATATTTGTGGCTGGCACCACATAGCCCGGTGGGGTGCACGGCAAGGCCTGCCGCGCTCCCACCTTATTGTTATCTGTGTCCGCGCGGGCGAGGCAGTGCACGCGCGGGTAACTTGGCTTGAATTTTGTGCGCGCCATGCCTCGGCGCGCCTCTGGAAGAACGAAGAAAATCAATGCCTGAGGTGATGTTCGCCGGCCCAGACGGGCGCCTGGAAGGTCGTTACCACCATAGCAAGGAAGCGGGTGCGCCGTTGGCGCTGATCATGCACCCACATCCGCTGCATGGCGGCACGATGAACAACCGTATTACCTACACGATGTATCAGAGCTTCCAGAAGCTTGGCTTCTCGGTCATGCGCTTCAACTTCCGTGGCGTGGGCCGTAGCCAGGGCCGCTATGACGGCGGCATTGGCGAAATCGGCGATGCCGCGGCCGCGCTGGACTGGATGCAGATGGTAAACCCGAGCCATGGCGGCCTGTGGATTGCCGGCTACTCCTTCGGCGCCTTCGTGGGCATGCAGTTGCTGATGCGCCGGCCGGAAGTCTCCGGCTGGATTTCCGTGGCCCCGCCGGCCAGCCATTACGATTTCGGCTTTCTGGCCCCCTGCCCTTGCGGCGGTCTGTTAATCCATGGTGACGCCGACGAGCTGGTGCCCGAGCCCTCCGTGCGCAAGCTGGTGGACAAGTTGAACACCCAGAAGAACGTGAC
>PKZM01000156.1 GCA_003133065.1 Acetobacteraceae bacterium | reverse complement strand
GCGATCGTCGAGGGCGTCGATGGACGCACCCACCACCTCCGCTTCTCCGATCTCGAGCTGACCGGCGACGCGCGACCCGGCGCGATCGTCGAGGTGCGGGTGTACGGGGACGCCAATGGCCGCCAGCGCTTGTCGCTCGCCACGCGATCCGACCTTTCAATCGAGGCGCAAATCTCTGCCCCAGGCGCCACGCTGCTGCTCTCCAGCAATTATATAGGCCGGGTGTGGGCCGCCTCGGCCGCGCTGGCCCAGCGCGCCGGTATCGGCACGGGCGAGCTCGCGCGTGCGGAAAACGACGATCTGGTGCTGCGCCTCACCGAGCACGCGCGCCACATCGCCCATGTGCCCCATGTGCTGTGCGAAGCCGCCCCCGCCGCGCCGGTGCGCGAGCGTGCGTCGCTGGCGCACGCCATTGCCCGGCGCGGCATCCCCGCGGTGGTGGAACCCGGCCGCGCCGCCGGCATCTGGCACGTCAGGCGCCGGCTGGCGGGGCCGATGCTGGTCAGCGTGATCATCCCCACCGCCGGACGCCATGGGCTGATCGCGCAGATGCTGCCCACGCTGCGCGCCTCCGCCGGGCACCCCTCGATCGAAATTCTGGTGATCGATACGGTGCCGGACGTGCAGGAAGCGTGGAAATCCACCGTGCGCACCCATGCGGACCAGGTGATCGAAGCGGGCGGCACCTTCAACTGGGCGCGGCTGAACAACCAGGCGGCGGCCGTCGCGGCCGGCGATCTGCTGCTGTTCCTGAACGATGATGTGGCCTTCCCCCAAACCGGCTGGCTGCGCGCGATGATGGAGGTGGCACAACTGCCCGGCGCGGGGGCGGTGGGCGCGCAATTGCTGTATCCCGATGGCACGGTGCAGCACGCCGGCATGTTCCTTACCCGCACCGGCGCGCGGCACGCGTTCCATGGCCTGGGCGGCACCGCCCCCGGCCCGTTCGGCCTGGCGATGGCGCAGCGCGAGGTGGCGGCGGTGACGGGCGCATGCCTGATGGTGAACCGCCGCGTGTTTGAAAAACTGGGCGGGTTCGATGAACGCTTCGATGTGGCTTGCAACGATGTGGATTTTTGCCTGCGGGGCAATGCAGCCGGGCTTGCTACCATCTACACCCCCCACGCATCGCTGATCCACCATGAGAGCGTCACCAGGGTAGGGCTGGCCGAGGATCATAACGAGGCGCTGTTTGCCGCGGTGTGGGCCGGGCGGCTGGCGGAAGGCGATAAGTGGTTCAACCGCCATCTGAGTCTGGCGCATGAGGATTACCGGCCGGAGCCGGAGCCGGTGGAGCTGATCTTTCCGGCCAGGCCGATCGCGGCGGCGGCGGAGGTGCGGAAAATCCTGGCGATCAAGCTGGATCAGATGGGCGATTTCATCACCAGCCTGCCGGCGTTGCGGCGGATCAAGGCGATTTTCCCTGCCGCGGAGCTTACGGTGCTTGCCTCGCCATCCTCCTGCGAGCTGGCCGGGTTGGAACCGGCAATCGACCGCACGCTGCCGTTCGCCTTCTTCCATCCCCGCTCCGCGCTGGGGCTGAATGAGATTGAACCGGCGGCGTTGGCGGATTTGAGTAGCAGGCTTCAGGATGAGCATTTCGATCTAGCAATCGACCTGAGATGCCATGCGGAAACACGGCCGATCCTGAAGGATTGCGGCGCCACATGGCGCGCCGGCTTCGATGCGGCGTTTGATTATCCCTGGCTGGATGTTGTGGCCATGGCCGAGCCGGATTTGCAAACCGGCGCCAAGCGCACGCGCATGGCCGATACGCTGCTCGATCTTGTGGAGAAACTGGGCGTTGCCTTCAGCCCCTATCCCGAAAGTGCCGCCCGCCCGCCCGCCGCACCCGGTGCCAGGCCCCGCGTGTGCATCCATCCCGGCGCGGGCAACGCCATCCGGCTTTGGCCCGCAGCGTATTATGCCGATCTGACCGCCCGCCTCATCGAGGAATGCGCGTGCGATGTGATCCTGATCGGCAGCGCCGACGAAACATCGATTGGCGCCGACATAATCGGCGGCGCTGCGGGCGTGATATCGCACATCGGATTAACAGAGCCGCAGGAACTCGCCGCCATCATCTCCGGCTGCGCGCTGTTCATCGGCAACAACAGCGGCCCGCACCACCTTGCCGCAAGCCTCGGCGTGCCCACGATCAGCATCCACTCCGGCGTGGTGGACGCGCAGGAATGGGCCGCATCCTCACGGAACTCCGTGGCGCTGCGCCGGCGTACTTCCTGCAGCCCCTGCTACCTGAACGATGCGAGCGATTGCCCGCGCGGGCTGGCATGCTTGCTCGGTATTCTACCTGGCGAAGTTATTGATTTAGCCAAGAGATTTCTGAGTGTGGGTTTGGGGTAATTAGAANNAAAAAAGAACAGCCTTTCTCTTGCCTACATCAAAACGACTGCCTCAACTGAATGCCAGCCTCTAGCGGATTGAGCAGTGTGACGCGAAGATCGTTGGTCGGGCCGCCCGCATTGGTGATAATCCGCACGATGGATATGGCTTGCAGATCGCCGAGATTTGCCTTCGTGTTGGTAAAATTATTGATATAGAAAGCAATCTCCGTAGAGCCGAACCGGATGCCGGCGCGCGCGTTGCCCACCTCGTAGGCCTTGCGGGTGAGTGGATCGCCCGCGCTGTTGTCGGCGGATAGGCTATCGCCGGTGAACGAGAAGTCGCCGGAGACGAAGCCCATCACTTTGGCTCCGATCGGATGGTCATATTCGCCGCCCGCACTCGCCTCCCAGGTGGGAACACCGTTGATCCGCTGGCCGGCAAGCTGCACGCCGTTGCCCCGGCTCGTGATATGGGCATCATTATAGCTGACGCCGGCGCGCACATGCATGCCCTGGAACGGGTCGCTGCGCATTTCCAATTCGCCGCCGCGGATGCGTGCAGCCCCGGCATTGCCTTCGAATGTGGCGCCGCAATCGGCAAGGTTAATGGTCTGCTGGATGTTCTTCCACTCGATGTCGAACACCGCACCAGTCACGGAGAGCTTATGATCCAGCAGGGCCGACTTGAAGCCGGCTTCGTAATTCCAGTCGGAGTCGGCCGCGAAACTGAGCGGTGTGCTGGTATTCAATCCCAGCTTGTACAGATCGGCATCGCAGGTGGACGGCACCGGCGTTCCCACGCCACCGGGCCGGAAACCCTTCGAGCTCAGCACATAGAGCAGGTCGTCTGGTGTGATCTGGTATGAGATGCCGAATTTGGGGAGCAGCCCGTCGGTATAGTTGTCCGTATGGCCGGGCGCGGGGCTGCCGAAGATGCCGGTGGAGTAGGAATCGCCGCCCTGGTGCAGCAGATATTCGCGCGCGCCCAGCGTGACCGTGAGCTCCGGCAGCACGTGAATATAGAGCTCCCCGAAGGCCGCGGCATTGCGCGTATAGAGGCTGGACCGGCCACCATAGATATTATCGTCGCCGTAGAGTGGCGTAATGCCGGCATAGATGGAAGGGGGCTGCAAAAGCACGAAACGCTCGGATGAGAAATACAGGCCCGCGACGCCACTCACGTGGTAGATTTGGTCGAAGGCGATACGGGTTTCCTGCGTGAATATCTTGTCGGTTTCGTTCAGATTCCACAGGGAGTTCTGCTCGGGGCCGGAATAGCCGAACGTGCCCTGCAATTGCTCGGTGACCGCCTCGGTGCCGTCTTCCACATCATGGGTCGAGCGGTCGAAATAACTGGTGGACGAGGTCACGCTATAGCCACTGCCTGCGTAGTTGAGAACGAAACTGGGCAGATACCAGATATCCTTCGATTTTTCCTGATTATTGTGGTCGCGGTCCTCCGTGTAGGAGGTGACGGTGAAATCATTGGCTGGCGCATAGGCCGTGGGCCAGCCGTAATCATAGGCGTTTTGGTAGAGCAGACGCACCGTAGCAGTCAGGTCATCGGTCACGCGCTGGCTCAGCGCCGCGGAATAGCCGGTTGTGGTGATCTGGCCCTGATTGCCCACATCAACGCGCGTGGAGGGATCGTTCGGGTTTGGGTAGGTGCGGGTCAGGAAGCCTGCTTCATGGTTGTCGTATTGTACCAGCCGCAACGCCGTCTGATCAGGTACAAGCACCAGATTGGCGATGATGTCGTCGCCATAATCGGGGCTGCCGCCATGTGAGGTGCCGCCCGCGTTTGCGCTCAGTTCGTACGTGCTTCTGTCGTAGGCGGGCGGGTTGCTGATCAGGCGGATATTGCCGCCTTCGGATTCTGAACCATATAACGTGCCCTGGGGGCCTTTGAGGACCTCGATGCGCTGCAAATCCACCACACGCGGATCGATGGTGGCGGGAACGGGGGTTTCGTCGATATAGAAACCGGTCGTGTTGTTGCCAACAACACCGCGGATGGCAATGGCCCGGGACGCGGCAAGGCCGTAGGCCGATCCGCCGCCGGTGATGAACGAGAGCGAGGGAACCTGCGTCGCGTAATCATTGAACTTCTGTATATTATAGCGATGCAAATCAACCTTCGACAGAACGGTGATCGACGCCGGCACCTTGAGAACTTTTTCCGTGCGTTTCCGAGTGGTGACGGTGATGTCCTCGGTTTGTGCCGCGGGGGCGGCCTGCGTGTGCCCGGTGCCGGCGGGGGGCGCGGCTGGGGTATCCGCGAGGGACCGCCCGCAGGCCAGCAGCGCCGTTGTTGCCAAGGCGGCCGCACGCATATGACTGCACCTGGGGCGATCCGACTTTGCGCTTTGGCTGACGAGGAGACTCATGTGACGGCAATCCCTGAAGAAGGCTGAGGACATTCCGCTACGGATACGTCGGCGGCCGGCTTGGCATTGCGGCGCTTGGCATCATCACGATAGAAGCAAATCCGTACTGGTCCTGCGCAACGCGTATGTTACGCCATGCAACACAAGCACGGCAGGCAGGCGGTTAGAAGCAGTTTCTCGTGGGCATCGTAATAATACTTACCGATTTATCGTGGGCCCTCGTTTATCTCGGCAACGGCCCACCAATCGGCCGGGGCATAGGGCGTGCCGCGCCGGCACAGGACGACGATATTTCGCGGCATGGCTGTAGAAATTTCCGGAACGACAATCGGATTGAGACATATGGGCTGTCAATCCGTCGCGACCGGCACGGCGCACCCGGCAGACGCGCCCACGTTCATCCAAGCTTGCATGCAGGGACGAGAGTTTCTGGTGAGAATAATAGACAATGCAACGCCGATAGCCGCGCAAACCTGCGTTAGTAACTGGGCGGGGTGACCGCGCTGATGACCCGGCTCTTCTGATTGGCCACGTTGCGAAACCTGTGCGGATGGTGGCTGTCGAAATAATACCCTTCCCCGGCCTTCAGCGTTCGCGTCTTCTCACCCACCGTAACCTCAACCGCGCCCTCTATCACCAGCCCGGCCTCCTGCGCACGATGGGTGTACGCTGGCCCCGAATGGCTGCCGACCGCGAAGGTCTCGTCCAGCATCAGAATATGCCTGTTGGGGTGGTTGGCCCCGATAACTTTTGAGGATATAGCCGAAACCACGCCGATCTCCGTCAGCTCCGCCGCACTATAGAACGGATTGTACGGCATCGCGGGGGGCAGATCAGCGAAGAAGCCGGTGAATGTGGTACCGAGAGTCTCGAGGATGGCACCCAGAGTATCCACGGACGGGCTCATCTTGTCCCGCTCGATCAAGGAAATGGCTGCGTGGGATAGCCCCGATCGTAGCGCAAGCTCACGTACGGAGAGACCGCGCCGGCAGCGCAGCTCCTTTAGCTTTTCACCGACTAGGGCCATGGGTACCTCGTCAACATTAAGAAAGATGTCCTTTTTTACAAAAAAGACCCAAAAAACTTTTGGGGATGCTGTCGCGGGGTCGCCGGCAGCGAGCGAAAACGGACAAAAGTTTTTCGCTTCTTTTTTTTCAAAAAAGAAGACCTTTCTAACTGAAATTCATCGCCACACTCCGCCAATGCGTATAGAAATCCATGATCTTCAGCCCCTGTTCCGGCGCGCCAAGGCCCGATCCCTTCCAACCGCCGAACGGCGCATGCATCTCCACCCCCGCGGTGGGCAAATTCACGTTGATCACCCCGCACTCCACATCTCGGGCAAAACGCTGAGCCGCGCGAAGATCGTTGGTAACGATCGTGCTGCTCAAACCATATTCGGTGGCGTTCAGCACCGATATCGCTTCATCGAGACCGGCTACCGGGATCAGCGCCACGACAGGCCCAAAAACCTCCTCCTGCGCGATGCGCGCCGTGGGCGCCACATCTGTGAACACGGTCGGTGCCACGAAATAACCGCCATCCTGCGGCCGGTTCAGTCCGCCAGCCGCAATTGCGATGCCTTCGTCGGCCGCTTGCGCGATATGGGCGCGCACCTTGGCGAATTGTCGATCATCCACCACAGGGCCGAGGAATACATCCGGCGCCAGCGGATCCCCCACCTTCAATGCGTTTACCCGATCGAGAAAGATCTCGCTGAACGCAGGCAGAATGGCACGATCCACCAGCACGCGGCTGGTGGCGGTGCATTTCTGGCCGGCACTGCGGAAGCCGCCTTCCACCGCCAGGCCTGCTGCCCGCGCCAGATCGGCCGCCGCGTGCACATATAGCCCGTTCTTGCCGCCCATTTCGCATTGCGCGCGGCCCAGGCGATCCGACACGCTGCGGAAGATCGCCTGCCCCACCGGGGTTGATCCGGTGAACGCAATTCCCGGCAAAGCGTGGTTGCCCACGATCGCGGCCCCGGCCTCCGCACCGCCGTGCACCAGGTTCACCACGCCATCCGGCAGGCCCGCATCCATCAGGTAATCCAGAAGCGCCTGGGAACAGAAAGGATGGTGCGGGGCGGGCTTCCACACCGCGGTGTTGCCGGTGATCAGCGCGGGGCCCAGCTTCCAGCAAGCGATGGAAAACGGAAAATTCCATGGCGTGATCAAGCCAACCGGCCCGATCGGCTCACGCTGCGTGTAATAATGGACATCGGGGCGGCCGGAGGCCAAAACCTCGCCGATCGGCCGCTGCGCCTCGGCGGCGTAGAATTGCAGCACGCGCCCGGCATAGCCGACTTCAGCCACTGCCTCCGCCAGCGGCTTGCCCATTTCCCGCGTCATCAGCGCGCCGAGCGTGGCGGCCTGTGCCTGCAACAGGGCGCCGGCTTTCATCAGAATTTCCGCCCGCTGTGCGGCGGTGCGGCCGCGCCAGGCGGGGAAGGCTGCACGGGCCGCTTCCACTGCCTGGTCAATGTCGCCGGTGGATGAAAACGGGTATTCCGCGATCACATCGCCCAGCTTGGCAGGATTGATGGCGCGATAGCGCTGCTCGCCGGATGGCTCGCCGTGGCGCCCGCCAATCGTGTTGCGCACGCTGGGCATGGTTAGGTCCTTTCCCAAAAAATACTGATCTGGCCGTGCTGCATCAGAAGCGATCCACCCGGTAGGGCGCGGGATCCACAATCGGCGTGGCGCCGCTTGCCAGATCGGCAATCAGCCGGCCGGTCACGGAGCCGCCGATCAACCCCATGTGTCCGTGGCCGAAGGCAAAAAACACGTCTCTGTGGTGCGGCGATGCGCTGATCACCGGCAGGCTATCCGGCATGCTGGGGCGATGGCCCATCCACCGCTGGACGGTGCCATTTGGAACGTGGCGCAGCATGCGCCGTCCGTGATGCAGCAGCACATCCGCACGCCGCATGTCCGGCGCGGCGCCCAGCCCGGCCAGTTCCACCGTGCCGGCGAACCGGATACCCTCCTCCATGGGTGCCGCCACGAATTTACGCTCTGCCCAAATGGTCTGCACCCGCAGGCCGGTATCGGCTCCGGCCACCACCGCGTGGTAGCCGCGTTCGGTTTCCAGCGGCACCTTGCTGCCAAGCTGGCGGGCAATGGGGCCGGACCATGCGCCGGCAGCCACCACCAGCGTTTCCACCGCATGCGTGCCGGCATCCGTGGCAAGCGCGCTGGGCCGGCCGCCCTGCATCACCACGCCATGCACGCGGCTGCGGCGTATGGTGCCGCCATTACGTTCCACAGCCCGTGCCAGATTGGCCACAAGCCGCCCTGGATTGGCGCATTGTCCCTGTTCGGGCAGAAACACGCCGCTGCGGAAGATGGGCGCCAGCGCCGGCTCCAGATCGTGCAGTGCCGCCTCGTCCAGTATCTCCACCTGCACCCCGGCTTCGCGCCGCAGGCCCAGGCCGAACGCATCCCGCGCCGGGCCGTCTTCAGTTTCGTAGACGAAAAGCTGGCCGCGCTTGCTCACCAGATCGGTGCTGCCGGATTCGTGCAGCAGAGGCGCGTAGCAGGCCAGGGTGGGGGCGTGCAGCGCGCGCATGGCGCGGGAGATCCGGCGCACCTCCGCCACCCGGCCGGCGGCGATGAAGCGGAGAAGCCAGGGTAACAGTCGGGGCAGATACAGCAGCGGAATATGCAGCGGACCCTCTTTGTCCAGCAGCCATCCCGGCACGTGGCGCAGCATGCCCGGGCCGGCAATGGGGATGCAGGATCCGGGGCAAATACCGCCGGCATTGCCGAAGGAGCACATCGTGCCGGGCGGCTCCGGATCGAGAATTTCCACGGCAAAACCGGCGCGTTGCAGATATAGCGCGCTGCATACGCCGATGATGCCGGCGCCGATGATGGTGGCGCGCGGCATCATGGCAATAAAGCAAGATGGTCTTTTTCGAAAAAAAGAACCAAACAACTTTTGCCGCGCTGTCGCGCACTCTCCGGAAGCGAACGCCATAGAGATAAAAGTTTTTTGCTTCTTTTTTTCAAAAAAGAAGATCTTCCTTTCTTCATCAGTAACTCTTCTCCTGCACCTGCACATTGCGGCTGCGCAGCCCCGCCAGCGCCTCCGCCCCCGCCAGCGCCATGAACCGCAGCTCGCTCAAATAGGCGAAGAACCGATACCCCAGCCCCTCCATCTCGCGCGTGTAGGCTATCGATCCGGTATGGATGCCGGCCACGATCCCGTGCCGGCGGCAGGCATCGGCAACCTTTACGATGGCATCGTAAACCGCGGGAAAGCGCGGATCGAACCCGGCCGCGTGGCCGAGGGAAACCGACAAGTCCGACGGTCCTACGAAGATCGCATCCAGCCCCGGCGTGGTGAGGATTTCATCGATATTCTCGATCGCTTCGGCGGTCTCGATCATCGCCATGGCGATCATCTCGCCATTGGCCTTCACGCCGTAATCGGGGCCGCCATACATGGTGGCGCGCACCGGCCCCATGCTGCGGTGCCCCAGTGGCGCGTAGCGGCAGGATCGCACGAAATACTCGCATTGCGCGCGGGTGTTGATCATCGGGCAGATCACGCCATAGGCGCCCGCATCCAGCATCTTGCCGATAATGCCCGATTCCAGGCTCGGCACCCGCACCATGGGGGTGACATCCGTGCAGGAAATCGCCTGAAGCATGGGCAAGGCATCGGCGTAATCGATCAGCCCGTGCTGCAGATCGATGGTGATGCTGTCCCAGCCCTGGCGCGCCAGCATTTCCGCGCTGACCGAGGATGGCACCATCAGCCAGCCGTTATACACTGTGCCGCCGGAAGACCAGATCGATCGGATATTGTTCGCGCGCATGGGTGGGGAAAACCTTCTAGCTGGAGGCAAGGATCAGATCGCTGGCGCGTTCGGCGATGGCGATCGTGGAAATATTCGTATTGGCGCTGACGATGCTGGGCATCACGGACGCATCCACCACCCGCAACCCTGCAACCCCGCGCACCCGGCAGGCCGGATCCACCACCGCCATTGGATCATCCGCATCGCCCATCTTGCAGGTGCCGCATACATGCCAGCCGGACCACACGGATCCGCGCACCCACTCGGCCACGCGATCCGCATCCGTGGCCATGGCGTGCACCTGGTCCAGGCTGGCGAATTGCCGGCGCATCAGCGCGCCGCGCGTGGGCGCCCAATCCAGCAATGCGGCGGCGATCGCGGTCTTTATCCAGGTGCGTGTGCTCCGCACGCTGAGATTGCGAACCTCATCGGTGTAGCCGGCCAGAAACCAGGTGCTGATGGTGCGGCCCACCTGAGGGCTCTGCATCACCGCGTACATCCGGGCGAACCCATCCACCAGCCGCGCCAGATCGCGCCCATCGGATGCCAGGTTCAATTCCACCAGGGGCTCCGCCGCCGGATCGGCCGAGGCGAGGCGAACGGAGCCGCGGGAATAGGATTTGTTCACGCACACATTCAGCGCGCCCATCGATAGCCCCAGCCGATGCCACCCGGCGCGGTTGACCGGCATCAGCAACATGTCGCCCGGCGGGCATCCGGGCAGGCCGGAACTATAGCGTTGCCCCATGAAGATATGGCGCCGCTGCCCGCGCGGCAGGCGCGCCGCGCGTTTGAGATGCGCGCCGAAGGCGATGTGCGGATGATCCGCCAGATTGGCGCCCACGCCGGGCAGATGCGCCACCACAGGAATGCCCAGGCCAAACGCCTGCAGGGCATCGCCGATACCGGCGCGCATCAGAATGCTGGGCGAATGCAGCGCGCCGGCGCAGATGATCACTTCATGGGCCAAAATGCGTTGCGTCTGCCCTGCGGTCGTCACGTCCACGCCGATGGCATATCTTCCCTCCATCAGCAGGCCGTTCACGACGGTCTCGGCGAGGATTCGCAAATTCGGCCGGCGCCGCACCTGCTGCGTCAGATACGCGGTGGCGGTGGAAACGCGCCGCTCGTGCTCGTTGGCGATCGGCATCGGGAAAATGCCGTCCGTGGTGGCCTCGTTGTAGTCGTCCTGATAGACCGCACCTTCGCTTTCCAGGCAATCGCGGATGGCGCTGGTGAACGGCGCCCAGTGCGCGGGGAACACGCGGCGGATCGGTATGGGGCCATCAGCGCCATGCAGAGGGCCGGCAAAATCCTGGTCGCGCTCCAGCCGCCGCAGAACCGGCAGCATCTCCGCCCAGCCCCATCCGCGCGCGCCGCTCGCTTCCCATTCATCGTAATCCGCGGGAAGTCCGCGCACGGCGAACTGGCCGTTGATGCTGGAACCGCCGCCCATCACCCGCGCCTGTTCCAGCTTGCCCGGAAGCGGCGCCGGCCCATCGTTCACCAGGCGCTGGCGTGTGTAAACGCGTAAGCGAGTCCAATGGAAACGCGGATCGAAATAGGAAAGCCCGGGGTAGCTATCGGCAATCACATCGGGCACCGCATCGGGCGGCGTATCCGGGCCGGCCTCGCACAGCACCACGCGATGGCGGCCGTTGGCGGAAAGCCGGCTGGCCAGAACAGCGCCGGCGGAGCCACCGCCCACGATTACGAAATCCGCGGCGATGGCGGGCTCGGCCAGGTGCATCATTGGGTGTAGTTGATCCATACCGCCTTCTGTCTTGAAAACGCCTCGATCCCCGCCCGGCCCATATCCTTGCCAAAGCCGGATTGCTTGAATCCGCCGGCGGGAAAGGTAAATTCCGGCGCGCGCCCGTGCTGGTTCACCCACACCATGCCGGCATCGATGCTGTCCGCGGCTTTCAGCGCCAGCGAGATGTTTTGCGTGAACACACTGGCCGCCAGGCCATAGCTGGGGTGGGCGGCCAGCGCGAACGCTTCCTCTGGCGCGTCGAACCGATCCACCGTCAGAACCGGCCCGAAGAATTCCTCGCGGTAGCCGGCCATGTCCGGTGTGACATCTTCCAGAATGGTGGGTGCGAAATAGCAGCCGGCATTGCGGCTTTCTATGCGTGTGCCGCCGGTGCGCAGGGTGGCGCCGGCATCCAGAGTCTGGCGCAGCAGGGTTTCGATCCGAGCCGTCTGCTTTTCGTTGATGATCGGCGCCAGCGTGGTGGCCTGCTGCCACGTGGGCCCCGCGCGCCGCGCCGCCGCACGCGCCTCGATCTCCGCCAGCAGCGCATCGGCGGCGCGGCGATGCACCACCAGCCGGCTGCCGGCGGTGCAGACCTGGCCGGCATTGTCGGCAAATCCGGCAAGAACTTTCTCGGCCGTCACCGCCGGGTCGCCGTGATCCTCGAACACCACCTGCGGGCTTTTGCCGCCGAGTTCCAGCGTGACCGGCTTGATGCCGGATCGTGCCGCCAGCGCCATGATCTGCACGCCCGTGGCGGTGGATCCGGTGAAGGATATTTTGCCGATCGCCGGATGGCTGACGATGGCGCTGCCGGTGGTAGGCCCGATCCCGTTCACCACGTTCAGCAGCCCCGGCGGCAGCCCGGCCTGGGTGGCGATCTCGGCCAGCAGCAGCAGGCTGTGCGGCGTCAATTCGGAGGTTTTCATCACCACCGCATTGCCGGCCGCCAGCGCCGGCGCGAATTTCCATGCCGCCGTGATCAGCGGGAAATTCCACGGCACGATGGCGCCGACGATGCCGTAGGGCTCGCGCCGCACCAGGCAGAGCGCGCCGCGTTCGGTTTCGGTGATCGTGCCCTCGAGCTTATCGCAATATTCCGCGTAGTAGCGAATAACCCCGGCGGTACGGACCACATCGCGCGGCGTTGCAAGCGCGATCAGGCGGCAGGATCCGGCGGCCTCGATCCGGCCCAGCTCCTCGGCCCGCGCCTGTACCGCATCGGCAAAGGCGTGCAGCACACGGGCACGTTCCACAGGAGCCACGCTGGACCAAGCGGTGGCGGCAAGCCCTGCCTGCGCCGCTGCCACGGCCTGGTCCACCGCATCGGCGCCGCCATCACGCACCACGCCCATGAGTTGGTGATCGGAAGGGCGGAACACCGCGATATCGTCACCCGGCAGATCGATGAAGCGGCCGCCAATATGGTGGCCCGTCGGCACGCTCAGCGTGTCCGGATCAAAATCCAGGGTCATCACGCGGTCTCCAGAAAGGGCTTGAGCATAACAATTGATTCATGGAACCGCGCGACGAAGGCGGCCACGCGCGGATGCGCCGGCGCCAGCAATATCTCCGCAGGCGGGCCGGCGGCCACGATCTGCCCGCCATCGAGAAACACCACGCGATCGGCGATTTCGAAGGCCAGGCCAAGCTCGTGCGTCACGATCACCATCGTCATGCCGCTGCGGGCCAGGCCGACCAGCGCGCGCAGCACCTCGCCCACCAGTTCGGGGTCCAGCGCCGAGGTCGGNNTCATCGAACAGCATCACTTCGGGTTTCATCGCCAGCGCCCGCGCGATGGCCACGCGCTGCTGCTGGCCGCCTGAGAGCTGGGCGGGGCGCTTATCCGCATGCGCCTGCAAACCGAGCGTGCGCAGCAGATCGCGGGCCTCCGCCGCCGCTGCTTCACGTGCTACGCCGCCAACCACGATCGGCGCCTCCATCACATTGCGCAGCACGCTCATATGAGGAAACAAATTGAACTGCTGAAACACCATGCCGGTGCGCGCCCGGATACGCCCGATCGCCGCCTGGCTCGGGCGGTGACGGGGCCGACCGTCGGCCGACACATCGAAGAGCGTCTCGCCGCCGATGCGGATCCGCCCTGTCTGCGGCACGGTCAGCAAGTTCATGCTGCGCAGAAGGGATGTTTTGCCCGATCCGCTGGCGCCGAGCAGAACCACAACCTCGCCGGCATGCACGTCAAGATCCACGTCACGCAGAACATGGCGGCTGCCATAATGCAGGTTCAGTTGTTCCACTTCGATGATCGCCGCCGGATCAGTGGGCGCGCGCATGCGGGCCCTCCAGGCGTCTGGCGAGCGCCGTCAGCGGCACCAGGATGATCAGGAAGATGGCAGCGACAGCCGTATACACTTCCATCGGCTTGTAGGTAAAACTGCTGATGTAACTGCCTTGGTACAGCAGATCAGGCACGGTGATGGCCGAGAGTAGCGTGGTGTTCTTCATCTGGATGATCGATTGGCCCACCAGGGGCGGCACCATCCGCCGGATCGCCTGCGGCAGGATCACCCGCCGCATGCGCTGGCCGGATGACATGCCAAGCGCGGTTGCCGCATCCACCTGGCCTGGATCCACACCCGCAACACCCGCCCGCAGGATTTCGGCGTAGAACGCGCCGATATAGCAGCTGAGCGAAGCAGTGCCGGCCCAGGCCTTTGTGATGTTCAGATGCAGAAAAATTGGTGCCGCGTAATAAGCCCAGAGCAGGATCACCAGCAGTGGGATATTGCGGAAGAATTCCACGTAAATCCGGCCGAACCAGCGAACCGGCGCATGCCGGCTCAGTTGTGCCAGCCCCATGGGCAAGCCGATCACCAGGCCGGTGGTGATGGTGGTAACAGTATACACCAGCGTTACCAGCAGCCCCTGCCAGAGTAATGACGTATTCGCGGTGATGACGCTGACATCGAACATCAGAAGGTGAAATCCGGCGGCAGAACGGAAAGATCGATCCCCCGCGACGTCCAGCCATGCGCCAGCGTGCTCTGCGCGAGCCCCAGAGAGCGTTCCTGTTCCACCCAGGTGGTGAGGAAATTGAGCAATCCCGCATTGCCGGGCTGCCGCGCCACGCACAAGGTTGCCGGATTGAGAAGAATGGGGCGGGGCAGCGATACATCGCCCACACCGCGCGCATGCACATCCAGCGCATCCAGAATCGACAGCAGCACCCCATCCGCCCGGCCGGATTGCAATTCCAGCAAGGCGGTCGGGCGATCCGCAACCGATGTTACCTGCGCATCGGGCAGCAGCGCATGGGCGACGATTTGCATGGTGCTGCCGGTTTGAACCACAATGCGTTTTGCCGGATTGTTGAGCGCGGCCCAACTGGTTTCGTGCGCACCTTTCGGCGTGAGTATCGCCCACGCATCGGAAAATATCGGCACGGACAGATAATCCACCACCAGCGCGCGCTGCGGATTGGGATTCACGCCGATGGCCACGTCGATCTTGTGCGCCTGGAAATCGGCGGCCAGGTTGCCCCAACTGGTTTCCACCGGTTGAAGCTTCACGCCCAGATCATCGGCGATCGATTGCAGAAAGACCATGTAATATCCGCTCCAGGCGCCGGTGGAGCGATCCTTGATGTAGCCGGGTTCTTCGCCAATCATAACGGGAACGCGCAGAACGCCGCTGGCCCTTATGTCGTTCAGCACGGCGGCGGGGTCGTCGGCGGCGTGGGCGGGGGTGAGCGCCAGGAGGGGCAAGCACATGATGAGGCGGCGGAGAGAGAAGAAAGGAAGATCTTCTTTTTTGAAAAAAAGAAGCAAAAAACTTTTGGGACTTTGGCATGCGCTGCCGGCGAGTCCGCGATAGCGGTGCAAAAGTTTTTTGGTTCTTTTTTTCAAAAAAGAACATCTTTCTAGATGCATAAGAACCCACCCCCCAACTTATCCCCCACCTCCTTCACGATCGTCGAAAACGCGCTGATATGCGCTGCTCCCTCGATCTCAGGAATGATCCCACGCTCCGTGGCCCACCCCGCGATGCGGCCGGCGAATGCGACGCCGAATAGATTTTCCGCCATATACGTCTCGCCCTGCGCCATCCTGCCCTGATGCGCCAGCAGGGCGATGCGCGCGGAGCAGCCTGTGCCGCAGGGCGACCGATCGAATTTGTTCGATGCCAGCACAACAAGATGCCGCGCGCGCAGGCGGGCCTTCTCCTCGTAGAAAAGAACGCTGGGCGCCGTCCCACCGCCGCTCCCCGGTGGAAAGGATACCAGCGCCGCGGTCACCGCCGTCTTGATGGCGGCGCCCCAGGCCATCGCGCGTGAAACATATTCGGGTTCAAGTGGCAGTCCGATGGCGCCGGCATCCACGATCGCGTACCAGATGCCGCCATAGGCGAGATCCACGCGGATGGCGCCAATGCCGTCCACATCAACGGTCAGGGATTGCACCCCGGCATAGGATGCCACGTTGTGCAGCCGCACCGCTGTCAGCGCCCCGTCCGGCGACCATGTGAGATGGGCCGTCACCACTCCAGCCGGTGCTTCCAGCGTGAAGTTCGCGCGCGGTGCGGCAATACTTCCCGTGGCTGCAAGGGTCTTGGCGTAGCCGATCACGGCATGGCCGCACATATCCAGATAGATGTAGCTGGAGATGAAGAAGGCCCCGAACTCGGCGGTGGCGGAGGCCACCGGCACCAGGCCCACCATGGCCGCATGCCCCGACGGCTCATGCA
>PKZM01000159.1 GCA_003133065.1 Acetobacteraceae bacterium | reverse complement strand
CAGATCCGCCTGTTCACGCTGTTTGTGCCCAAAACCCTTCTCGCCCCGCCAACGGTTACGATCGGCTCCGAATCTTTCCCCGTTACCATCCCGCCCGGCGAGCCTTGGACCCCGGCGGAGGAGAGCGCTGAGCCAGACGCTTCGCCCTATGACGGCGAAACGATCGACGTCCCTCTTCTCCGCCTCGCCCTGGCCCGCTCCGGCGACAAAGGCGATTCCGCCAACATCGCGGTGATTGCCCGCGACCCGGCCTACCTCCCTGTGCTGCGCCGCGAACTCACCCCCGCGCGCGTGGCCGCCCATTTCGCCCATCTGGCCACGGGGACTGTGCGCCGCTTCGAAGCCCCNNCAACGCGCTCGGCGGCGGCGGCATGGCCAGCTTGCGGATCGATCCGCAGGGCAAGGCCTATGGGCAGATGGTGCTGGAGATGATGATCCCGGTGCCGGTGGGTCTTGCTGGCTGAACGATCATGAAGGTTCCGGGGCCTGTAGCACCCGGTCATCCGATTTCGGTGCGTGAACGCGCACGCGGTTGCGGCCGGCGTGCTTGGCGGCATACATCGCGCCGTCCGCCCGTTCGATGAGCTCTGCGATGGTGTCGCCCGGGTGATAGCAGGCGACACCCAGGCTCACAGTGATGGTCACCGGGCCCGCCGGTGTCGCAAATTCGGCTCCGGCGACGGCGCAGCGCAGGCGTTCCGCGAGCGCTTTCGCATCCCGCAGCGTGACGACGGGCATGCACACGGCGAATTCCTCACCCCCGAGACGACCGAGGATATCCACGCGGCGGACATTCTCGGCCAGACAGTCAGCGATGCCGCACAGGACGGCATCGCCGACCGCATGGCCGTGTTCGTCGTTGATGCGCTTGAAATGGTCGATATCGATGAAGGCCACGCAGGGTCCCTTTATCGCGGATGTGGAAAGACCCCGCACATCCACGGCATCGCACTCGGCTTTCATCGCCCGCAGAAAGGCGCGCCGGTTGGGAATACCGGTCAGCGTGTCGCGGTCGGCGAGTTGCTCCAACTCGTCCAGCCGCCGCTTATCCAGCGTGACATCGTGTTCGATGGCAGCGAAATGCGTCACGGTTCCATCGTCATCGCAGAGCGGAACGATGTGCATGTCCAGCCAGTACGGCGCACCGGACTTGGCGAAATTCAATATCTTCGCGTGTGCCGGCTGGCCGGCCCGCAACGTCTCCCCAACATGATCCAGCGTGGCCCGGCTGGTCCCTGGTCCTTGCAGGATGCGCGGCGAGCGGCCAAGCACTTCGGCGGCCGTGTAGCCGGTCAGCCGCGTGAAGGCCGGATTGACGTAGATGATGAACGGACCCGGTGCATCGAGGTCTGGCGTGGTGACCAGGATAATGTCATTGGCCGTCTCGGCGATCTGCATGAACGGAATGGCCTGGGTTTGGCGCTGCTGTGCATCGCCCATGGAATGTCCGCAGCGCATGTTCATCAGGCGCAGGACATTGGGAATATCTCTGATCGTCGCATGGGTCTCGGGCAGGGGTTGCGGCCGGCCGAGCAGATATCCCTGAACATGCGTGCAGTTGGCCTGCATCAGCATCGCCAGTTGCTCCTCCGTCTCGACGCCCTCGGCGAGACAGGTCATCTTGAGATCTTTGCACAGTCCGCTGATCACGCGCACGATCGTGTTGGCCGCCGCATGGAGATGGTCGTCCTGCGGAAGCTTGTCGGTGAACGAGCGGTCGATCTTGATTTTGGAAAACGGGAAATTGAGCAGATAGCCCAGTGCGGAGTAACCCACATCGAAATCGTCCATCACAATGCCGACGCCGGACTCCTTGATCGCGCGCAGAACCGCCAGTGTGGCGGGACGGTCCGGCATCAGCTTGGTCTCGGTCACTTCCAGTTCCAGCCGGGATGGCGGCAGACCAGCGGCGGCAAGGCAAGCGGCCACGATCGCCGGCAGGGTGGGGTCGGCCAGTTGCAGCGCCGAGACATTGACCGCGAGGCCGACCTCCTCGGGCCAGGTCATGGCATCCCTGCATGCCCGCTCCAACACCCATTGCCCGATCTTGCCGATCAGCCCGATCTGCTCGGCCAGCGGGATGAAGTCCTCAGGGGAAACATCGCCCCGATCGGGGTGATGCCACCGTATCAGGGCTTCAAAATTCGTCACCCGCTCCGTCCGCAGATCCACCTGCGGCTGGTACACGATGCCGAAACCCATGGTGGCGCAAACTTCATGCAGGTCCGCCGCCAAGTGCTGCATGGTGTGAGGGGTATGTACGACCGATCCAGGATTGCGCATCATCGCCACAAGTCGGGGATCAAGCTCGGCCATGGATGCTCCTCTCGGTCTTCAGCAAGCGCTCGGCGAGGCCGGCTTCTCAATGTGTCGTTCGCCAGGTCCGCAGAATCGCCTCACGGACCGGTGTGTATACCATCGCCTGCGCCTTAGTTGGAAGCGCAACATGAGCGTTCCGGAGCCAGGCCGGTATCCTCGGAAAATACTCAATCTTCAGCCACGCAAGCCGCCTGCGGCCCTCGCCTGAGCGCGTTCGACGTCGTCCTGGATGCGCGCGGGGTGGCCCGTCCCACACTGTGCGGATCGGCTCGCAGGGGTTACGCGAACCTGATCCTCGCGCTACCCATCGCCTGACGGATGCATTCCTCGTGGGCGGACAAGTATGGTTGCAATCGCTTGTGTCTTACTGAGCGCGGTCGGATTTTATGTGTCGATGGGCCTGGGCGATCAATGGTGGCTCGCATGGCTTGCCCCGGTCCCGGTCCTGTGGTTTTCCTTCGGTCCATCGCGCCTTTGGCAAGGTTTCCTCGTATCGTTTCTGGCTTTCGCACTCGGGGATTGCAGCCTCCTGCGCGCCTATGCTGGCTCCATGCCCGCACCAGTGCTGATCATGGTCGTGGCCGGCCCCGCGCTCTGCTTCGCCTCGGCTGTAATGGGTGCCAAAAGCGTGCGGGACATACACGGCCCCGTATCTGCGATGTTCGCCTTCGCAGCGTTCTGGGCCACGGTCGACTTCCTGGCCGCCTTCAACCGGGCAGGGGGCGCGATATCGACGCCGGCGGCAAGCCAGGTGGGCGCCCCCGTTTTGATCCAGATCCTCTCGGTAACAGGCTTTGGCGGCCTCACATTCTTGCTCGGGTTTGTATCCGCCGGCGTCGCTCTCGGCCTGCGGATGCGGTCCGCCGTGCCTGCCGCCCTCGCCGCCGCCGTGTTCATTGCCAACGCCGCCTTCGGCTATGTGCGCATGTCGACGCCGGCCGAGACGTCGCTTCGTGTCGCCTTGATTGAGAGTGACGACGCGGTCGGCAAGGTCGGCAAGGATGATCAGGGCACTGCCCTGGCAGTCATAGACGCCTATGTCGCCGAGATTGAGAAATTGCGCGGGGCACATGTCGCACTGATCGTCCTTCCTGAAAACATCGCGCGACTCGGCCCGGGCTGGAGGGCCATCGCCGAAGCCCGTCTCTCGGCCGCGGCTGACGACGTGCATGCTGCCCTCGTCTCCGGTTTCAACACCGAGATCGATGGCGCTCAGCGCAATGTGTCGCTGGCCTTCGTTCCGGGCGAGCAGCATCCGGTTGTCTACGAGAAGCGGCGGCTCGTGCCCGTTTTGGAGTCGGAACATTATACGCCTGGGTCCGCGCCAAAGGTGCTGTCCCGCGGTATGGGCCTGGAGATATGCAAGGACATGGATTTCCCTAGAATGCTGCGTGAAGACGAAACGGCCACCAGGCCGGTTCTTCTTGCCGTGCCTGCCTGGGACTTCGACCGCGACGATTGGAGCCACGCACGCGTCGCCATGATGCGCTCGGTGGAGAACGCTGTGCCGATGGCGCGCGCCGCACGCGATGGCCTGCTCACGCTCAACGATCGTTACGGCAACCTCGTCGCGCGGGCGCGTACCGTGGGAGGCTTCACGACAGTGATTGGCGATCTACCGCTCGATGGCCGTGGAGGCGGCACCATCTATGACCGCATCGGCGACGCGTTCGCCTGGCTATGCATGGCCCTGTCGGCAGGGATCCTCGGCGCGAGATTCATCCAACACCGGAAATACTCCTAACCGGACGCGCAAGTACGAATCATTTTCTTGATCACGCAGTATACTCGACTTCGGGCGGGCCGATCGTTCGCCGTGCAGCAGCACCATGTCGGGGTGCTTGGCGTGGACCCGGTCGAGCTTGTCCCAGAACAGGCCATGGTCGTTGAAGTCGAGGCCGCCCGTGATGGCCATCTTCGGTCCGGCCGGCACCAGCACCTCGGTTTCCATCTGCGGTTTGTCCTTGAGTTGAAGGCGAAGAATGCGTGGCTGAACTGACGATTCTTGTTGCGCTGCGGGCGTCCTCAGGCAGCGGATACGAGCGCCCGGTTCCGGGTAATGTCGGCCACGATGTAGTCGGCATCGCGCGCTACCCCGGAAAACCGGCCGGAACCCCAACTGTGCAGCCACGGCAGACCCAGGAAATACAGGCCTGGCTGCGGCGTGATACCGCGCACGTGCCTGGGATAACCGCTGGTCTCGAATATATCGATATCTATCCAGGTGAAGTCGGAATGGAATCCGGTGGCCCAGATAATCGCCGCAATCCCCTCACCGGCAATGGCGATCTCGGCAGCCGGGTTTTCGGGACGCCATACCGGCACGTAGCGGGGCTCGGTCGGCACCGCCAGATTTTGCGCTATGATCCATCCGTCGATCTGGTCTTTTATGGCCTCCGCACTGGCATCTGCCCGATCGAGATTCTTCTCCAGATCGTCGCCGAGCAGCAGCGTGCCATCGGATACGCCGCGCAGTCTTCCGTGCAGGCGCATGCCTTCCAGTGCAAAGCGGCGCAGATCGATGTCGCGTCCGCCGTCCCGCCCGGTCACGTAATGGTTGGACTTGGCGCGAACCTGTGCGCCCTGCGGATGATTTTCCACGGGAATATCGTAATGTCCCATGTCGTTGAGCCATTCCACCACGTCGCGGCCGCGATAGCGGCGTGCGACACGGGGCGCGCTGCCCGTGCACAGATGCACACGCCGCCCTGCCAGATGCAGATCCTCGGCAATCTGGCAGCCGGATTGCCCGGTACCGACAACGAGCACGGCACCTTGAGGAAGTTGCCCGGGGTTCTTGTACTGGCTGGAATGAAGCTGGATCAGTGTGTGGGGAAGCTGCGCCGCCAAAGCCGGCTTTCGGGGGATATGGTAGCCGCCGATCGCAACGATCACGTTGTCGGTGGTATAATTGCCCTCGTTCGTTTGTACCGCGAACACGCCGCCATGCCGATAAACGCGCTGCACGGCCACGCCCTCCCGTAGCGGCGGATCGAACGTTTTTGCATACCGCTCGATATATCCTACAATATCCGCGCACGGCATGAAGCCGAAGGGTTCCGGTCCGGCATAACCGAACCCCGGCAGTTGGCACTGCCAATTCGGCGTCACCAGGCAGAAACTGTCCCAGCGCTGGGTACGCCAGGCATGCGCAATCCGGTGCCGCTCGAACACCAGATGTTCGATCCCGCGCGATTTCAGCAAGTAGCTCGCCGACAGCCCTGCCTGGCCGCCGCCGATCACGATCGCAGGCAGGTGTCTGTCCGGAAGCTGCGTGTTCATGGCTGCCTGTTCCTCAATAAGGATCGATAGTGATTCGCGGGGTGGGCAACCCCTCGAACCGCCGGCAGGCGGTTTCAATGGCGTGCAACTGCGCGGCCGCCTGGCTGCAGGGATGGCCATAAACCGCACGCACCCGATCGCTTGCGGCTGCAAAACCGCGCCGTGCCTGTGCCAGAAAATCCGGCATGTCGTGCGTTCCAGGCAGCAGGTGGCACCGCATAATGCTGGAGGGCGACCGGCACGACATCGGCGTGCCGTCCGGCAGATGCAGGGTGAAACACAGCTCAGGCATCTTGCACCGTGCTTTCGTGAACAGTGACATTCATGAAGTCTTCGGTACAGAGATCCCAGAAAACCTCTGAGCCATCCACGGTATTGAGGGTAACCCGCCTGGTATCGTTGCAAGTCCCGATACCGGCGGCCGCCACGCCGACAGCTGCAAAGGCGTCGCACACGCGCGCCACATGGGCAGGCCGCACCGAGAGGAGAAAACCGTAGCTGGGAAAGGCACTCAGCCAGGCAGCAAGGTCAGTGCCGGGTGGAAGCGGGATGCGTTCCATATCCAGCGCGATGCCGATGCCCGAAGCTTCGGCCAGCATCAGCGCGGTGCCGGCCAGCCCCGCCATGCTGATATCCTTGGCAGCGCGACAAAACCCAGCCTCCGCCAGCAGGGGCAGTATCTCCAGCGCGGCGCGCAACTCCGCGGGCGCGCGGCCGGTGCTGGCGTCCCAGTACGGCGTGCCGGGACGGAACGTCCCGCGCAGATCGATCGCGGCGACCAGCACATCACCGGGCATGGCATCGAAACTGGTCAGCAATGCACTGGCACGCCCGAGAATGGCCACCGCCAGTTGACCCGAAGATGCCCGCAGGTTGGTGTGGCCGCCCACCACCGGAATGCCGTAAATGGCGGCGGCGTCCGACAGGCCGCGCAACAACGGGGCAGCTCTGTCATGCCCGCAGCTCCAGACAGCGTCGACCACCGCGATCGGTCTGCCGCCCATGGCGCAGACGTCGCTGGCATTGACCATGACGCCGCAATAGCCGGCAAAATAGGGGTCGGCGGTTACAAAATCCTCGACAAACCCTTCAATGGCGAACAGCAGATGACCGTCACCATCCGGAATTGCCGCGCAATCGTCGCCGTTGCGCACCCGGCCCGGATTGAGGTGCGGCAGCACGGATTGCAAATCCGCCTTATGGGCCAGTCCACGCCCGGCCCGCAATGTTGCCGCCAGGGACCTCATAAATCAGCCGTGACCGCGAGCAGCGATTCAGCGCGGCGCGCCGCCCGGCAAAGCGGCGCCTGCATCAGGCAATGCGGCATGCCGTGCAGCAAGCAGGTTTCCAGCGCCTGCCAGTTCAAGCTTTCGAACAGGGCCACATTCCCCGCCTGCACATGTGCCAGAAAGCGCTGGCAACCGCGCGCCTGGGCCGTCTCCACCGCGCTGCGTATCAGGGCAGGGCCAAGCCCGGCGCGGCGTCGCCACGGCGGCGCCACGGCCAGGCGCGAGCCAAACCACAGCCCCGCCTCAGCCTGGTAAATGCGCACCGTGCCGATGACCTCGCGACCGTGTGCCGGCATCGCAACGAGGGTGATCGCATGGTCATCAATGGCATCGACATCGGACGTGAACAGCGCCTGTTCGACGCAAAAAACCTGGTGTCGCAACGCCCGCGCTGCACGGATCTCGTCTGCATGCGCGGCAAGGCGCACAGCAAACACCGCATTCGGCGTCGCCATGCGGCTCATGTCTCGTAACTCGCCAGTGGCGAACAGGCGCCGCATTTCCCGCAGCCCGCCTTGCTATCCTCGGAGCGCAGTTTCGCTTCCTTCAGCATACGGCCCAAGGGCAGCAGGATGGCGCGCATGAAGTCCGGCGTGGGTGCGGGGTGCCCTTCCAGCGGCGTGCCGCCGATGGGCACGAAGGGCACGACGAACGGATAAACCCCAAGTGCCACCAGCCTGGAACACATGTCCAGAATGGCCGGCACCGTGTCGCCCAGGCCGGCCAGGATATAGGTGCTTACCTGGCCGCGGCCGAATACCGGCACCGCGGCGGCAAACGCGTGCAGATAGCGTTGTATGGAGACTGTGGCCTTGCCTGGCATGATGCGGGCACGCACCTCCGGCGTCACCGCCTCCAGATGCATGCCGAGCGTATCGATGCCGGCGGCACGCATGCGGGCGAACCACGCATCGTCGCGCGGCGGCTCGCACTGGCCCTGTATCGGCAGATCGATCGCCGCCTTCACGGCAAACGCGCTGTCGCACAGCACGGCGGCGCCGCGATCCGTCACATTCGGCGTGCCGGTGGTCATCACCATGTGGCGCACGCCGTCCAGCAGGACCGCCATGCGGGCCACTTCGGCGAGTTGCTCCGGTGTTTTATGCGCAATTGTGCGGCCGGCTTGCAGCGACTGGCCGATGGCGCAGAACTGGCAGGATGTCGCACGGTCGGCGAAGCGTATGCAGGTTTGCAAGATGGTGGTGGCCAGCACGTCACGCCCGTGCAATTGCGCAATCTTCCAGTAAGGCAAACCATCAAACGTCTCGTGCGCGTAGAAGCGCGGCGGGCGGGGGAACGAGATAGGGGCCAGACGCACGCCGTCGCGCAGAAGCACGGAGCGGCCTTGGGCGTCGGGCGGTGGGGAGGCAAAGGGCGAGCGGGCTGCATGGCCGGTATAGACGGGCACCATCACCGTCCGCGCGCCAATGGTAATGGCCCGATGGTCGGATGGCCCCGCCCCGCCGCGCCGCCCGGGTGCAGCTTGCGTATCGTCAGCCAGACGCAGGCCGAAAGATTGCAGGTCGGTGATCAAGTCCCGCTGGCTGCTCCGATCCGGGAGGTGATTGTCCATTGTCCACTGTCCTGCCATGGTTGTGCGCGGATGCGATTGCCTGAAATGGGCGATCGTCAATATTAAGTCTGAGAAGATCGTGACGTGCATAATGGCCGACGCTGTCCATCATGCGCTTGCGTTTGATGATCAGCGACATGTCCAGATCGGCCATCAGCAGCCCCTCTCCCTCAACCAGCGGGGCTGCGAGATGCTTGCCTTCGGGGCTGATGATGGCGGTGAAGCAGCCGCCGCGCAGCGCCTTCTGCATGGTCGGGTCTGGCGCAATCCGGGTGATCTGCTCTTCGGTCAGCCAACCGGTGGCATTGACCACGAAGCAGCCGGATTCGAGCGCGTGATGGCGCAGCGTCACCTCCATCTGCTCGGCGAAGACCGGGCCCACCAGCGAGCCGGGAAACTGGCTGCAATGAATTTCTTCGTGATCCGCCATCAAGGCATAGCGTGCGAGCGGGTTGTAATGCTCCCAGCAGGCCAGCGCGCCGACACGGCCCACAGCGGTATCGACGGCGCGCAGCCCGCTGCCATCGCCCTGGCCCCAGATCATTCGCTCGTGAAATGTCGGCGTGATCTTCCGCCGCTTCAGCACCACGGTGCCGTCGGCGTCAAAAATCAGCTGTGCGTTATACAGCGAGCCGTGATCGCGTTCGTTGATGCCGAGAACGATGACGATGTCGTTCTGCCGCGCGCAGGCGGAAACCGCGTCCATCTGCGGGCCGGGCACCGAAGGCGCGTTGCGATAGAGCCGCATGTGCTCCGGCCCCATCGAAACCGGTGCCTGCACGAACGAGAAATATGGATAGTACGGAACGAAAGTTTCGGGAAACACGATCAGCCGCGCGCCGTCCCGCGCCGCGCGGCCGACCGTCTCCAGCACCTTCTCCAGCGAGCCGTTTCCGTCATCCAGCACCGGGCTGATCTGGGCTGCGGCTACGCGCACATGCTGGACCTGCACCGGGGTTTACAAAGTCCAGGTGTCGAGGATGAAGGCGCCGTCACGCCGGTGCAGCAGCACCACGTCCAGCACGTCATGCGGAGAAATCGGCCTCACTCCAGGCAGCAGCGCGCCCTCGCCATGACCGTACAGCGCCTGCAACGCGAAGCGGCAGGCATAGCATTTACCGCCCTCTTCCATGAATTTCACGAGTTTCTGGCTGAAAGTCTGGTTGCCGGGGAACGCATCGTCGCCAAGCCGCGGAAAACCGCGCTGCACGGCGAGCGTGACACCCGGGCCGTAGAACAGGATCGATGTCTCGAAGCCTTTGCGCAGCAGGCGCGTCGCCTGCAGGATGTTCACCAGCCCGATCGAGCCTTCGAACGCGACGGTGTGGAACGTGACGAGCGCTTTTTCCCCCGGCTCCGCCTTCACGTCTTCAAAAACCTTTTCGTCGTAGTCGACGAGCGCGTCACCCGTCTTGTGCGCCTCTGCGGTTACTGCTGGCATGCGTTTTTCCTTCTATCCTGCACGAAACATTGGGCAGGACAGACTGAGCAACGGTCATGCCGGGAAAGATTGCATTGCTACGATCATCATGCGATCATTATGCTACATCGATGATGACATTGACTCTCCCCGCACCAGCGGAGGTTGCAAGCTTGCCGCCCACCCCGGTACAAAAACGGTGCCTCACAGGCGCCCGATCCAAAATAATGCTCTATATTAGGGCAGAAGATGAAATAAGGGGCAGTTCCTGTCTAGCAGGATATGCGCAATGAGGGGCCGGGAAGGAGGATCGATGTCCAATCCAAGCACGCGCTGGGCGCAGGCGCTCAGCCGCAGCGACAAGCCGGCTTATCTCGCTCTGGCCGACATCATCGCCGAGGATGTGCAGTCCGGCCGCCTCGCCGCCAACCAGTTCCTGCCGCCGCTGCGCAGCCTGGCCACGGCGTTGAAACTGAATTTCACCACCGTCGCCCGCGGCTATGCGGAAGCGCAGCGGCAAGGCCTGGTCGAGGCGCGCCCTGGCCGGGGCACCTCAGTGCGGGAGGTTCAGCCGCAGGGTCCGGTGCGCCGCCCGATTGCCGCCGCACCCATCGACATGACCATGAACATGCCGCCGGAACCGGCGGATGCAGCCTTGCAGCAGCGCCTGCGTGCGGGCCTCGCCAGCCTGGCCGAGGACGACGTCTACGGCCTGTTGCGCTACCAGGAGTTCGGCGGCTCCCTGCATGATCGCGAAGCCGGTGCGGAATGGCTCTGCGAGTTCGTGCCGGGGGCCAATGCCGCGCGCGTCATCGTCTGCCCAGGCGTACAGAGCGCGCTGGCAGGTCTGTTCACCACGCTGGCGCGCGCCGGCGACAGCATCGCCTGCGAGGCCGTGACCTATCCCGGCATACGCGGTCTCGCCGCCCAACTCGGCATACGCCTGGTTGGCTTGCCCACGGACGACGAGGGCATCGATCCCGGCGCCTTCGCGGCCCTCTGCAACGCGGATCTGCCGCGTGCGCTCTACTGCAACCCCACCTTGCTCAACCCGACCACCGCCGTCATGTCGCTCGCCCGCCGCGAGGCCGTGGTCGAGATCGCCCAGCGCTACAGCGTGCCCATCATCGAGGACGATGCCTATGCCAGCCTGCCGGCCAGGCGTCCGCGCAGTCTCGCGAGCCTCGCGCCGGAGCTCACCTTCTACACCACCGGATTTGCCAAAATCCTCGGCGCCGGCTTGCGCATTGCGTACATCGTTACACCGAACGCGCGCCACACCGCGCGCGTCGCCGCCGCCTTGCGCACCACCGTCATCATGGCCTCCCCCTTCACGATGCGTCTGGCCACACGTTTCATCGATGACGGTACGGTGGCCATCGCCGTGCGCGCCATGCGCCAGGAATCCCGCAATCGCCAAAGACTCGCCGCCGCCGTGCTCCGCCCGGCAGGTGCGCGCTATGTCAGCAAACCCGATGCGTTCCATCTGTGGCTGCACGTACCGCCACCCTGGACCCGCGTCGAATTCGCCGCCCATTTGCGCATGATGGGCGTGGGCGTGGTGGTGTCCGACACCTTCACGGTATCGGGCACGCCGCCGGAAAATGTGCGTGTCGGCCTGGGCGGCAGTGGCGACAGTGAGTCGTGTCGCCACCGGCTTGAAATCATCGCCGACGCATTGGCAGAGCAGGCCGGTTCGAACGGCTTGTAACGCCGATGCGCCACCAGGGACGCAAGCACCTCTCTTTTGCACAAAGACGCAAAGGTCTTGTGTGCTGCCTTGGTGCTTCGTGGGATAAAGCTGCGCCCTCATTGTGATCGAGGCTGACGGTCCCGTCGGCGATATCGAAGCCCCGGCAACAATGGCCGTGCCGGGGCTGCGATAAGGTGCGTGGCACGAGCAACCGCCGAAGGACAACCGCCAACGCGCATTACCCTCTCGGCGTCGCACGCTGTGCGTGTTGCAGGTTCGGGAGCGCAGGCCTACCTTGCCTTGTCTGCTCCACGGGAGATTTCATGAACACGATCCTTATAACCGGATGCTCCTCAGGTTTCGGCCTTGCGACGGCAGGCTACTTTCTCGACCGCGACTGGACTGTGATTGCCACGATGCGCGCCCCTCGCGAGGATGTGTTGCCCGGCTCTGACAAACTCCGGATCCTGCCACTCGATGTCACGGATGCGGACAGCATCGCGCGTGTGGTGGACGCGGCCGGGCCGATCAACGTGCTGGTCAACAATGCAGGCGTCGGCATGTTCAACGCGCTGGAAGGCGTGTCGATGGACATGGTCCGCGAAGTATTCGAGACGAACACGCTTGGTACGATTGCCATGACGAAGGCGGTGTTGCCGCAGTTCCGGCAACGGCGCTCGGGCACGGTGATCAACGTGACATCGAGCGTGACGCAGCAGCCGCTGCACCTGCTTTCGGTCTACACGGGCAGCAAGGCGGCGGTGAATGCTTTTACCGAATCGCTGGCGCTGGAGTTGGAGCCGTTCGGGGTGCGCGCGCGGTTGGTTATTCCGGGCCGTGCGCCCGCGACATCCTTTGGTGATAATGCGCGCGCGCGTACGGGAATGAACATTCCGCAAGCCTATGGCGCACTGGCGGCGCAGGTCTTTGCCGGTTGGCAGCAGTCGCCCGAGGACGTGACGCACCCGATGGACGTGGCCGAAGCGGTATGGCGTGCGGCGACGGATCCATCATGTCCGATGCGCCTTCCTGCCGGGGCGGACGCAGTGGCCGCGGCCAAGGCAGCCTGACCGCCTGGCGTGCCAGTTTGTAAAAACAATGGCATCCTTTCAAATCAAAAGTCTTGGTTCTTTTCTGTCAAAAAAACGTCCTTCCTCATCTTGCCGCTTCCCTAAGCAGCCTGGCGCTGTTCTGCATGCGCCGACCGCCCGGAGCCGACCCACGTCGATGCCAACAGTTGCTCGATCGCCGCGACCATACGATCCGGCTCGGCGAGCGGAACGAACGCTGCCACATAGTGATCGGGGCGCAGCAACAGCGCGCAGTCGGGCAGTTGGCGAAAGATGTCGGAAAGGCCTTCCTCGGTCTCGAAAATCGTCGTGACACCGTCCGTTGGCGTGGCTGGAGCGCCGGCCGGCAGCAGGGCGACCCGTTGCACACGGAGTGTGTCCCAGATCGGCTGTGTCAGTTCGGCAAAACGCGCTTCTGCCCGTTCGCCACGGATCAGCAGCACAAAACCCTGCCCCAGCGCCTCGTCGAGCAATTGGTGCCGCCCTTGCGTGTCGGTGATCATCGGTTGCGGCAACAATCGTCCCACCAAAGACTGGCGGCGTTTGCCATCCGGCAGGATGAAGCCGGAGGTGAAGCGCGGCTTCGGCTTGTATTTCATTTGAGCGACGTAGTCGGCGGCCGCAGGCCAAAGTTTGAGCGAAAGAAAGGCGGATTGTATCATCAAGCCGTGCAGCCTGTTGCGCGGCGACATCACCCGGCCCATGCGCAAGGCCAGATGCACCATTTGCCAGATATGGTATTTTCGTTCGGACTCGTAACTGTCTAGCAGCCCTGGGCCGGCGTCTCCCGCCAGCACGGCCGCCAGCTTCCAGGCGAGATTATGGGCGTCTCGAATGCCGCTGTTCATGCCTTGGCCGGCGAAGGGGGGGGTCAGATGGGCGGCATCACCCGCCAGGAACACCCGCCCGAACCGCCATTGCGGTGCCACGCGGGCGTGGAAACGATAGACGACCTTGCGGCGGATGCGGGCCGCCGGATCGGCGCCGTGGTCGCGGATCAGCTTTTCGACTACGCCAGTCTCCAGCATGGCCGTTTCCGTTTCGCCGGGGAGCAGCTTGAATTCGAATCGTCGCGTATTGTCGGGGCCCGGCAGCGTGATGCACGGACGCCGCGCGTCACAAAACACCTCGGTATGGGTTACCGTGTTGGTATTGTCCTCAAGATCGACGATCAGCCAGCGTTCGTCGAAAGTGGTGCCGGCGAGCTGCACGCCTTGCAGGTCGCGCACGCGGCTGGACGCACCATCGCAGCCGACAAGGTAATCACAGGTGATCCGGCGCGGCGTATCGCCCGTACCCAGCACATCCAGCACGACGCCGCCATCGGTTTGCGTGTAGGTGTCGAGCCGCCAGCCGTAGAGCGTGTCGACATGGCTGAAACGGGCCAGTGCATCGTGCAGCTGTTGTTCCAGGATGGGTTGTCGGAAGGCGTTGCGGCGCGGATAGCCATAGGGGCGGCCGGTGGGCTCCACCCGGGCGAAACAGTTGCGGCGCGGCGTGTAATAGTGCGAGCCATAGCCGGGGACGAGGCTCGGCAGCACGGTGTCGATCACGCCGGCCGCCTGCATCGTGCGCAAGGATTCGTCGTCGATGGATACGGCCCGCGGCTCCTGCACCGTGGCCGTGTTGCGCTCGACCAGAAGGGTTTTTATACCCAGGCGGCCGAGCAGGTTGGCCAGGGTCAGCCCGATCGGGCCGCTGCCGATGATGACGACGGGGTAGTGGGCCGCTTGGGCATGCGTCACGGACGCCGCCGTCAGCCAGGGCTTTCGTCGGCGACCGTGTTGCGCAGCAGACCGATCTCGTCGATCTCCACCTCCACCACGTCGCCGGGTGCCAGCCATAGCGGCGGCTTGCGCTTGGCGCCAACACCCCCGGGGGTGCCGGTGGCAATCACATCGCCCGGCTCCAGGCGGGTGAATGCCGAGCAATAGGCGATGACGCTCGGTATATCGAAAATCATCTGTCCCAGCTGCGCTTCCTGCACCACGGCGCCGTTGACGCGGGTTTGCAGGCGCAGCGCATCCAGGTCGCCGATGTCATCCGGTGTCACCATCCACGGACCGAAGGCGCCGGTGCCGGGAAAATTCTTGCCCGGGATGAACTGGTGGCTGTGGCGCTGCCAGTCGCGCACGCTGCCGTCATTGTAGCAGGCATAGCCGGCGACATGGGCGAATGCCGCGTCCGGCTCGATATAGCGGCCGGGCTTGCCGATGATGATGGCGAGCTCGCCTTCGTAGTCGAGCTCGGTGGAGACATGCGGACGAACCATGGGGGCCAGATGGCCGGTCTGGCTGTTGGCGAAGCGCGCGAAGATGGTGGGATGGGCCACGACATCGCGCCCCGTCTCTTGCCGGTGCATTTCGTAGTTCAGGCCCACGCACAGGACTTTGTCCGGATTTGGGATCACTGGCAGCCAGGTGATATCGGCCAGGCTGTGGCCGCCCGTCCGCATCGCATGATCCCCGATATCCTGCAATGCGCCGGCGGCGATGCAGGCCTTCAGGTCGGCGAACCGGCCGCCCAGGTCGAACGCCAAACCGCCCTCGATGATGCCCCAGGTGGGGGTGCCGTTGATGCTGAAGGTCGCGAACTTCATTGGCNNATGCTTCGCATCTGGGCACGCTTGACAGGGCGACGCACGGTGGAAATGTGGCGTTTCTTATTGGCGCAGAATGCCCCGCCCCCAAAGATTGACCGTGTGCTCCTCATGCGGCCAAACCTGAGCCGCGCGATCATGCACCACTTCCAGTTCCGCGCTGATTTCGATCCAGTTGCGGTCTGGGTCTTCGATAAAAATGAAAAGGTTGTTGCCGGGGCCATGACGGCCGGGCCCCCACATGATGGGGATGCGGCGATCGCCCATGCGGTCGCACCAATCCTTGATCACCGACCAGTCGCCGGCTTCGTAGCTGTGGTGGTCGATGCCGGGCACGCTCTTGCGGAAGCAGGCCAGGGTGTGATGCTCGTGGTTGGATCGCATCCAGCACGCCATGATTCGGCCCGTTTCGTCTCGCACATAGTCGCTGGTCGCAAATCCTAGCGTGCCCACATAGAACCGCTCGATGGCCTCGGGGTCGCGCGTCGCCAGCGTCAGGTGTTGCAGCGGCCCGCGCACGCCCTTGCGGGGTGTTTCTGACTGGCCGAGGCCGAAGACGATGCAGTTTCCGTCCGGGTCCTTCACGGCGAAGGCATCAGAGCCGAATAGCGGGCTCGGCGACGGCAGTATCTCTGCCGATTCGGCGGTCACACGGGCGCGGATGGCGGCCAAGCCGTGGGGGTCGCGGCAGGCAAAAGCGGCAAAACCCAGCGCCCTGTCGGCGCCGGACGTGACCAGCACGCGCCGTTGCGGCCCCTCCAGCAGCCAGTCGCCGCTGTCCAGCCTGCGGGACGACATATCGAGGGTGTCCGCATAGAAATTTGCCATGGCCGCCGGATCGGCGCTTTGGATTTGCATGTGGTGCAGGTAGGCCCCTGCACACACGGCTGTCGATATTTTACCATCCATATTCCCAATTGAGAGGAAAACCGCGAGAGTTACAAGCACTTTTCTCAATATGTAAGAAAAACGTCGTGATAAATTCGGCGGCCCGCCGCAGGCGTTACCGCGTGGGCTTCACGCCGGGATGCGAAGGCCGAGGTTTTCCCGCAAACGGGAGTGGCCGTAGGCGGTGCGGAACAGACCGCGCCGCTGAAGCTCCGGCACGACCAGATCGACGACGTCACGCAAGCCGCCCGGCTGGGTTGCCGGCATCAGGATGAAGCCGTCCGCCGCGCCGCCATCATGCCACGCCTCCAGGGCATCGGCGATCGTCGTTGGCGATCCGCATAGCGTCCAGTGCCCGAGCGAGGCGGTTCGGCCGGCCAACTGGCGCAAGCTCAAGCCCTCGCGCTCGGCTTCGGCGACGAGCAGGTCGCGTCGGCTCATGGTGGCAGCCGAGCGTGGCAGGCCGGTTGGCAGCTTTTCATCCAGGGGATAGATCGACATGTCGATGCCGAACTCCACACTCAGCGCCTCGATGCCCAGAACGGGATCGAAGGCGCCGTCGATCCGGCGCCGCGCGGCTTGCGCCTCGGCATCTGTACGCCCCACGATCGGCACCACGCCGGGAAACACCCTGATGGCATCGGCGCGGCGCCCCGCCTGCCCCACGCGCTGCCGCATGTCGTCGTAGAAGGCCTTCGCGCCCGCGAAATTCTGCTGGGCCGTGAAGATGACCTCGCCGACACGCGCCGCCAGGTTCCGGCCCGCCTCCGAAGCGCCCGCCTGGGCGATCACCGGCCGCCCCTGGGGCGAGCGGGCGAGGTTGAGCGGACCGCGGACGTTGAAGAACGCGCCGGCGTGATTCAGCACGCGCATCCGGGCCGGGTCGAAATATTGCCCCGCCTCCTTGTCATAGCCGAAGGCGTCCTGCGTCCAGCTTTCCCACAGGCCGATCACCACATCGGCAAACTCACCCGCGCGTTCGTAGCGGTCTGCGTGATCCGGATGCTGCGCGTAGCCAAAGTTCCAAGCCTCCGCGGGATTTCCCGATGTGATCAGGTTCCAGCCGCCGCGGCCGCCACTGATATGGTCAAGCGACGC
>PKZM01000187.1 GCA_003133065.1 Acetobacteraceae bacterium | reverse complement strand
CAGGCTCATAACCTGAAGGTCGTTGGTTCAAATCCGACTCCCGCAACCATCTTTCACCCAACCCACGAATACATCATGGCCCCGATGCGGCCTCGTTTGCGTATCCCTCCGGTGAACGAAAGGGGCAGGCAAGCAAACGTTAAGCTTGCATGACAATAACGGCTACGCACTGCGGATTTCTATCCGTTCTGGTATTGCGCTTGCACTATTTTCTCAGCGCAAGCGGGTCCTAAGTGTCCACATCTGCCGTCTCCCGCCGTGCCACCCTGCTTCACAGCGCCAGCATCTTCGCCCTACTGGTCGCGGGCGCCGTCCCGGCCCGCGCCGGCACAGCTTTCAAGTCGCTCAGCCAGGCGCTCAGCCTCGCCAACCACACCACCCAGGCCTCCGCCTCACCCCAGGCTGGCGTCACCGCCAGCCGGCAGGCCAGCCTCGGCGCGCAGAATCTCAGCCGCGCGGCCACCAAATTCAGCAGCCTCGCCGCGGCGCTGACCGCGGCCAGCACCAGTACCGCCGGCGTGCCCATCGTCATCGATGGCACCACCACCGCTGGCAACCCAAATGCCGGCCTCGCCCCTGCCACTGGCGCCACCCCCGGCAGCGCTGTCTGGCAAGGCGCCTCCCTGCCCACGCAGACCTCCAGCAGCACCGGCACGACCGTAACCGTCACGCAGAGCGCCGCGGTCGCGACCCTCACCTGGAAGACCTTCAATGTCGGCGCCAAAACCACGCTCGATTTCAACCAGAGCGCCGGCGGCACGCTCGCCAGCTCCTGGGTGGTGATCAATACGGTGCTGGATCCCAGCGCCAATCCCGCTGAAATCCTCGGCGACATTGTCGCCCAGGGCAAAGTGTACATACTCGATACCAACGGCATCGCCTTCGGCGCCGGCGCCGCCATCAACGTTGGCTCGCTCATTGCTGCCACCGCCAATATCGCCGCGAGCCAGTTCTCCACGACCGCCTCAGGCGCCACCAGATTCAACCTCTACGGCGCCGAAGGCCAAACGACCGACGCCATCTCCGGCCTCACCGTGTATTACCAGCCGACCTTCATCGGCGGCAGCGCCGCCAGCGCTATCACGGTGGCCGCCGGCGCATCGATCCAGACCACCGCACCCACCGGCGCCAATGGCGGCGGCTACGTGATGCTGCTCGGCGGCAATGTCAGCAATGCCGGCCTGATCGCCACGCCGCAGGGCCAGACCATCCTGGCGGCCGGCCAGGATTTTACGCTGCGCCAGGGCAGCGAAGGATCCGTCACCCAGGGCAATACCACCTCAACCACGCTCGGCAGCGAAATCGCCACCACCAACGTCCCCGTCAACGGCATCTATGTCAGCGGCAGCGTCGCCAATAGCGGCATCGTCATCTCCGATCAGGGCGACATCACGCTCGCCGGCCACGCCATCACCCAGGCCGGCGTGCTGCTCGCCACCACTACCGTCGATACGCGCGGCACCATCCATCTGCTCACGCCGAACGACGGTTCGGACCCCACCTCCGGCATCACGCTGGCGCCGACTTCCGTCACGGAAATCCTGCCGGAAGACGACGGGCAAACCGCGCTGGACAGTCAGCGCGCGACCGACCTCTCCGAGAGTGCCACGCTGAACGCGCTGCGCGCCGGCCAGGGCCTCACCGACGCCAGCAACCCGCAGCTCAACAATCACAGCATTATGCCCGACCAGATCGAGGAGAGCCGCGTCGAGCTCTCCACCGGCGGCACGGTGGATGTGCAGTCCGGCGCACTGGTGATCGCCCAAGGGGGGCAAGTGGCAATCGGCGGCGGCAGCCAGGTGCTGGTGGAAAGCGGCGCCACGCTGGATGTCTCCGGCACCACCGATGCCGTGCTCCCATCCAGCATCAACGACCTGCTGGTGAACGTGCAGCCCTTCCAGTTGCGCGACAGCGCCGGCAACCGAACCGGGGCGCTGAAGGGCACCGATGTCTATGTCGATGCCCGCACCCTGGTGGAAATCGCCAGCGGCGCCTATGCCGGCAACATCTACACACCGGGCGGCCTGGTCGAGGTCAGCGGCTATCTCGGCCTGGTGCCGCACGGCATCAACGAATGGACCGCGATCGGCGGCCAGGTGACGCTGCAGGCCGCGCAGACCGTCATTGCTCCCACCACCGGCAACCCGCAGACGCTGCCTGGGGCGGTGATCACCCAGCCGGGCTCGGTGATCAACCTGCAGGGCGGCACGGTTACCTACGCGGCCGGCCCGGTGGACCAGACCTATGTGGTGAGCACCACCGGCCAGATTTACGACATCAACGACGCCCCCGGTAACCTCGTCTATGCCGGCATCTATACCGGCCAGGTGATCGACCACCCGCGCTGGCAGATCACCGACACCTACACCAACCCGCTGCTCACCCCCGCCACGATAGAGGATCCCACCTACATCGTCGGCCGCGATGCCGGATCGATTACGGTAAGTGCCGCGACCATCCTATTGCAAGGCGAGATGCCAGCCGGCGTCACACTTGGCCAGTACCAGGACGGCCCGCGCCCCGCCGGCGTGACCGACACGTATCTGCTTGCGCAGACTGTGGTGCCCCAGGCCGGGTCGCTCGCCATCGGCAACTATGCGGCGGGGATCCTGCAAGTCACCACCCTGCCCACGAACATCGTGTTCCAGTCCACCCAAGGGCCAGGGCTCAGCACCTCCGGCACTCTGGCCGCCGCCCTGCTCAACACTGGCGTGATCGACGCGGCTGCCCTCAACGCGGACGGCTTCGCCAACATCGCCGTCAGCACCGGCGGCGACATCACCGTCAGCGCGCCCATCACGCTCGCCGATGGCGGCACGATCTCGCTCAGCGGCGCCAACATCACGGTGGAGGCCGGCATCACCGCCCATGCCGGCGCCATCACGCTCACCGACCAGCTCGCCGCCATCCCGGTCGCCGCCGACACCTCGATCACGCTGGCTTCCGGCGCCACCCTCGATACCAGCGGCATCTGGACCAACGCGCTGCTGGACCCCACCCAGCTGGCCGGTCTGGGCTTTGCCAATGGCGGCACCGTCGCGGTGATCGGCTCGCAGGGCGTGGCACTTGACGCCGGATCGTCCATCGATGTCGCCTCGGGCGGCGCCATCCTGGCCGGCGGCAAGCAGCAAACCGCCAGCGGCGGTTCCGTGACCGTTGTGGCCGATGTGCTTCTGCCGCCGGGCGGCACCGGCGCCACGGCCACCGCGCCGGTCACGATCGATGCCAGCTTCGTGGGCTACGGCAGCAAAGGCGGCGGCACGCTCAGCATCACCGCGCCGCAATTCACCCTGGCCGGTCCCGCCTTGGCAAACCCCGCGGACGGGATCGTGCTCGGCGAGGCATTCTTCACCACGGGTTTTGCCAGATACATCGTGGACGGTTTCGATGGCCTCGCCGTGCTCCCCGGCACGCAGATCGCCGTTGCCGAGCCGATCTACGTGATCTCCGATGGGCTATCCGTGCCGACCGGTGACATCCCGTCCTCCGCCTACAGCGTGGTCCTGCCGGTGCTGTTCACGCCCACCAAGGGCACCGACACCATCACCCAGCGCGGCGGCGCCAGCATCGCCCTGCTTTCTGCCATCGATCCCAATCAATCGCCGCTGGATACCGGCGGCGGCGGCCCCGTCACGATCGGTGTGGGTGCCTCGGTCGCGGTCGATCCGGGCCAGACGATCGCGGTGGCGGGCTACGGGCAGGTGACCGTGCTCGGCACGCTCACCGCCCATGGCGGCACGGTGAACGTCGCCAACACAAGTTTTGATCCTGAGCAGCCGATCCCGTCGGGGCCGGCCGTGCCGTCCGAATACCAGCCGGGCGTCTCGATCTGGCTGGGTGCTGGGAGCCTGATCGATGTCTCGGGCGAATCGGTGGTCGATACCGACGAACTCGGCCGCCGCTTCGGCATTGCCCAATCCGGCGGCACCATCGCGCTGGGCAGTTATCTTGGCGCGGCCGCCGATGTCTCCACCTGGGCGCAGGTGATCCTGCGGCCGGGCGCCACGCTCGATGCCGATGCGGCCTCGGCCACGGTGGATGTCGTGCCTGGAACGGTCGCGGGCACGGTGAGCGCCGCGTCGTCGCCGGTCACCCTGGCTGGCAATGGCGGCACCATCTCGGCGCGCTCGCTCACCGGCATCGCCCTCGATGGCGGCTTTACGGCCGCCGCGGGCGGAACTGGTGCCGCCGGCGGCACGCTTTTGCTGGATATCGATCCGACCCAGCTTGCCGCGTACGGCAATATCCCCGCCTATGTCGACCAGCCGCGCGAGATCGTGGTCTCGCAGGACAGCATTGCCGTGCAGCCGGCAAGCGGGCTTGCCGCTGGTGGCATATCGCCTGCCGACAGCTTCGGGGTTGCCCGGATCAGCCAGGCGCAGATCGATGCCGGCGGCTTCACCACCCTGGATCTCACCGCGCAAGCCGGCGCGGTGGTGTTCCAGGGCAACGTGGCGCTGCATACCGCCCAGGCCATCACCATCAGCACCGGCCTGATCGGCGCGATGACGTCCGATGCCAGCGTCGCAATCGCCGCCCCCGTTGTCACCTTCTCCGGGTATACGGAGGCTGCGGCGGGCGGCACCAAGGATCTCGACCCGTCATTGTCGGGTCTGCGCGGCAATGCCACCCTCACCGTCACCGCCGACCTGCTGAGCTTCAGCGATCTCGTCTATCTCGGGGGCACCGAGCCTGTGGCCCAGCTTGGCGGCGCGGCCACGCCAACTGCCCCGGCCGAAACGGTGGAGACGGTGGCGCCCGGCTTCGCGAGCGCGAATTTCGTCAGCACCGGCGATATCCGGTTTGTTGGATCCACCGGCCCTGTTCTCACCCAGGGCGTGCTGGGCAGCGCCGGCAACATCACTTTCCAGGCTGCCCAGCTTTACCCCACCAGCGGCCAGAGCATGCAGGTGGTCGCCGGCGCCACCGTCAGCAGCGACTCCACGGCGCCCATCACGCAGGGCGGCACCATAACCGTGCTGGGGCTTGGCGGCGCTGCCCCTCAGGCACCCTATTCGGTGGGCGGCACGCTGGAGCTGGTGGCCAACACCATCCTGCAGGAGGGGATCATCCGTGCGCCGGAGGGCGTGCTCTCCTTCAACGACGGCGACGGCAGCAACGGCACGATCAATCCGAGCCAGGTCACCTTCGCCGCGGGCAGCAATACCTCGGTGAGCCTGTATGGCCAGACCATCCCCTATGGCGGCACCGTGGATGGCGTCACCTATCTGGCGCCCGGCGGCGGATCGCCGGTGATCTTCCAGCCGGACGTGGTGATCCAGGCGCAGTCCGTGGACGTGGCGAATGGCGCTACCATCGATCTGCGGGGCGGGGGCACGCTCTCCGGCGCCGGCTTCGTCTATGGCCGCGGCGGCACCGCCGATGTGCTGACCACGCCGCTGCTCAACATCACCGGCGGTGCCGCCGTCGCCAACGCGGCCGCCCAGGTCACGGCGGTGCAGCCGGTCGATAGCGGCGATTCCGTGTATGCCATCCTCCCCGGCTACGCCTCCGCCTACGCGCCGGCTTCTGCCGCCGGCGACAGCGCCTACACCGCCACCAAGACCGGCGAGCAGATCACCCTCGCCGCGGGCGAAGTGGCCGGCCTCGCGGCCGGCACCTACACCCTGCTGCCGGCTTATTACGCGTTGCTGCCAGNNGGCAATTTTACCACGGTCGCCCCGGTGACGATCAGCACCGCCAACACGCCGGTGGTCAGCCCGGTCCAGACCGCGGCTTTATTCACCAGCGGCACCGGCGTGCGCCAGCTTTCGCAGTACGACGAGGAAACCTACGACGCGTTCGAGGTCGCGGCCGCCGCCCAGTTCGATCTGCCGCGGCCCTTCCTGCCGGAGGACGCCAAAACCCTGGTTCTCGTCTATCCCGGCACGCCTGGCACGCTCACCGCGCTCAGCTTTGCCGCCTCCGCCCTGCTGAAAGCGCCCGCCGCGGGCGGCTACGGGATGACAGTGGAGGTCGACACCGAAATCGCCGATCCCGCCAGCTTCGCCATCGCCGGCCCCGGCGATGCCGCGCCCGCCGGTGACGTATTGCTCTCCGCCGCCGCCCTGAATGGCCTGGGGGCACCCCGGCTCGTGCTCGGCGGCAACCTGGCGAGTAGCCCTACCTCGCCCAGCACGGTCATCGTCACCGGCGATGCCAATGGCGTGGAGATCCTGCCCCATGCCGATCTCTCGGCGGGCGACATCATGATCGTTACCAATGCGTCAGGCGCGATTTCGGTCGATTCGGGCGGCACCATCAGCACGATCGGCGCGGGCGCCGCCGCCTACGACAACACCGATGGGTTTCTGTTCACCAGCGAATACGGCCAGGGCACCGCTTATCCGGTGCTGGATATTTCCAACGGCGATGTCGTGTTTATCCCCAACACCGATTCAAGCGGCGGCGCGCTGATCAGCATCGGCAATGGCAGCGGCGTTCTGGCCGGCGGCAGCCTGGATATCGTGGCGCCGTCCGATACCACCGTGACCGTGGGTGATGCGGCGCTGGGCGCCAAATACGCCGATATCGCGGTGGCCGCGGTCAATATCGGCAGCGCCGCTTCGCTCGCCGCCCTGGGCGCGAATTTGCCTGCCGGCATCAGCTTCACGCCGCAATCGCTGGCCGCCCTGCTCTCCGGCAGCGCGGCCCTTGGCACACCGGCCGCCACCACCTTCACCCTGACGGCGACGCAGGAGGTGAACATCATCGGCAGTGTCACGCTCGACACCGGCACCACGGATTTCGTGCTGAACACGCCGGCGATCTACGGCGTGGGCAATGGGCAGAGTGTCGCCTCCATCACCGCGCCGCAATTCACCTGGAATGGCGTGGGCACGCAGAACGCACTCAACACCGGCACCCTGGCGATCAATGCCTCGGCCCTGCCCGGCGGCCAGATCGCCGCGGGCCTGGGCGCTGCGCCCTCCGGTACGCTGGCGATCAGCGCCGGCACCATCACGCTGGGTTACGGCCCGGATACCCAGGCCAACGATCAGGTTCAGCTAGACCGCCTGATCGCCGGCTTCGCGAACGTGGATTTCAGCGCCAGCAGCGAGATCACCGCCAACAACGTCAGTTCCCTATCGGTCTATGCCACGCAGACCGCCTACGGCCAGCCCGGCACTGGCGGCAATCTCGCGCTGACCGCGCCTTTGGTTACGACAAACGCCGCCGCGGTGCTGAAGCTCACGGCCGGCGGCACGATTGCGCTCGCCTCCCCCAGCGGTGTTGCCCCCAGCAGCACCGCCAGCGTCAGCACGCTCGGCGGCGAGATCGATCTCACCGCCGGCAGTGTGAGCATCGACACCGCGGTGGCTTTGCCCGCAGGCCAGATGAGCGTCGTGGCCCAGAATGCGATCACGCTCGGCGCCGCCGCCACGATCGACCTTTCCGGCCGCGCCACCCACCTGCTGGACCAGACGGTCTACAGCGAGGGCGGCACGCTGAGTTTGCAAAGCACCGCCGGCAATATCGCGTTCTCCTCCGGCGGCACCCTAGACGTATCGGCCACCGGCACCGCCGCCGGCAGCATCGCCTTCAACGCGCTCTCCGGCGATGTGGAACTGGACGGCACGCTGCTCGGCACGGCCCCGGCGGGCCAGACGAGCGGCAGTTTCTCGCTTGTGGCGGGCACGCTCTCCGCCGCCACCACCCTATCCGCATCCTCCGTGTTCGGCCTGGTGAATGCCGAGCTCAACGCCGGCGGCTTCACCGCCATCCGCAGTTTTGAAATCGGCCTGCTCGCCACCGGCTCCAGCCCCGGCGCGGCCTCCACCGCCAACATCCTGATCGCCAACGATGCCGCCGGCGCTCCCTTGCTGACAGCGCAGCAGGTGAGTGTCACCGCCGATCTCGGCGGGATCGACGTCACCGGCACTATCGACGCTTCCGGCAGCGGCCCAGGCAGCATCACCCTGAACGCCGCCGGCAACCTTACGCTGGCGACGACCGCCCTGCTCGACGCGCATGCCACCAGCACGGCCACCGACAGCACGGGCGCCGCGATCGATGCGGAAAACCGAGCGTTGGTCACCCTCACCACCACCACCGGATCACTGTTGCTGGATGGCGGCACGATCGCGCTGGGCTACCCGACCGGCGATAGCGCCTATGACGGGCCGCAGGGCGAGCTGGTGCTGAACGCGCCGCGCGTGGGCGCCGGCGGTGTCGCCATCGAGGCCGCCGCCCCGATTGCCATCACCGGTGCCGCCAGCATCATCCTGGATGCCTGGCGCAGCTACAGCCCCACCGACCCCGACGGTACGATTATGCAAACTGTGGGGCCAACCGCGCCCAGCAGCGGCGCGATCGTGACGCTGGACCAGATCAATGCCGATAACCTGGCCTTCATGACCGCCGCCGGCGCCAACACGCGGCTTGCCGCGAACCTCGCCGGGCTTGCCGCCTACGGTGCCAATTTCCACTTGCGCCCTGGCGTGGAGATCGACAGCTCTTCCGCCTCCGGCGGCAACCTGACCATCTCCGGCGACCTCGATCTGTCCGGCCTGCGCTATTCCGATGTCGGCTACGGCACGGTGGTGACGCCCGGCGTGGATGGCTCGGGCGAGGCCGGCGCCGTGGTGTTCCGTGCCAGCAACGACCTCATCGTCAACGGCAGCGTCAGCGACGGGTTTGAGCCGCCGCCGGACGAGAAGATCGGCAACTTGCTGCCGGCCGATACCGAGTGGGTGATCCTCTCGCCGGCCGCATCGCCGAAGCCCGATCCGCTGAACGCCGATATCTATCTGCCCTCCAGCATCACCGTTCCTGGGCCGAAGGGCACCACCACGCACAACGTCGCGCTGGCCGCCGGCACCACTTTCGATGAAAGCAGGTCGATCTCGCTGAACTACGCCATCACAATCGACTCCGCACAGGTGGCCGCGAATACGGTGATCCCCTTCGCCGCCGTGCTGGGCAGCCCGGTGGTGATCCCGCAAGGCGGGTTCGTGACCACCGCCGCCATCACCAGCGGCGCCACCACCATCCCAGCCGGCACTGTGCTGCCCGGCGGCACCATCATCGCCGCCGGCAGCACGATCGCGGCCGGCACGGTGATGCCCGTGCCGCTCCAGGTGGCCAACAATACGGTGGTGCCTGCGGGCACGCTGCTCTGCATCTTCAACGATGCATCGGCCACGCTGACGCTCTCGGCCAACACTGCCATCCTGCCGGTCAACGCCTTCCTGCCCTCCAACACTGCGCCCATCTTCATTACGCCGGACGGAAAGAAGGACGCCGCCATATCCAAGCTGGAGTTGCGGCCCACCGATCAATCCGCCGATGGGGGCGACGCGGCGCAGGGCTATCTCTACGCGCTGGCCGCCATGCTGCCGGCGGGATCGCAATCATGGGACATGAGCTTCGTCTCCGGCGCCAATCTGGCCAGCGCGAACCGGATCGCGGTTCTGCCGCATTCCGTGCTCGGTGGCGGCGCGCTGGCGGCACAGGCCAACACCGCCTCCGCGGCGCCGGGCAGCCTGATCCTGGACGATCAGCATGACGTGACCGATTCGATCGACGAGGCCGATGTCAGCCCCGCCTTCAGCGTGATCCGCACCGGCACCGGCGACCTCTCGCTCGTCGCCGGCGGCAATTTCGACCAGAGCTCGCTCTACGGCATCTACACCGCCGGCACCCAGGATCCGCTACCGGGCGGCGCCGCCGCCAACAGCCCCTACGATCTCGACCGTGAGGGCTATAACGGCAAGGATGATGTGGTCATCCAGCAGGCCACCGGGAAGAACGCGCAAACCGAACGGCGCATCAACCGGATCATCCATGCCACCTACCAGGCCTACTACCCCAGCGATGGCGGCAATGTGTTGGTGGCGGCCGGCGGCAGCCTGACCGGCGATCTCTATGGCGGGGCCACCTCCAACAGCGTCGGGCTGCTGCCGAGCGACGCCGTGGGCAACTGGCTGTGGCGGCAGGGCAGCACCCAGCTCGGCCAGCCCACCGCCTGGTGGATCAATTTCGGCACGTTCGTGACCCCCTATGCCGCCAGCGACGAGGGCTATGCCGCCAGCATTGCGCCCCAGCTTGTCGGCTTCCAGGGTATCGGCGCGCTGGGCGGCGGCAACGTCACCGTCACCGCCGGCCAGAATGCGGGCCAGACCACCGACCGCAGCGGCCAGAATCTCACCAGCCAGGAGCGCGGCGAGGGCCTGGTGATCGCCATCGGCAGCACCGGCCGCGAGATCACCACGAACGGCACCGCCTCCATCATGCAGACCGGCGGCGGCAGCCTCACCCTGCATATCGGCGGCACGCTGAACCCGATCGATGCGCAGGCCTACGGGCTTGCCACCGGCGGGGGCAGCACCGTGGATGGCGCGCTGATCGATCTGCGCGGCAACATCACCGTCACCGCCGGCGCGATCGGCCGCGACGACACGGTGTATTCCAACACCCAGCCCGCCAACGATCCGCGCGCGCAGGACCCCTACACCCCGACGCTGGAGGCCAGCGACGGCATCACCATCATGCCCGGCGACGGCTCGGTCGCCATCGACACCATGCGCGACCTGGTGCTGGACGGTGTCGGCGATCCGGGCCGCGTGACTGAGCAGAACCTCACCAAACTGCCGGATTCGGTGGTGGGAACCTACTCCACCGTGGGCGGCGACACGGGCTTCACGCTCTGGACCGCGGACACCGCCATCGACCTCTTCTCCTCGGGCGGCAACGTGACGCCGATCACCGCACCGGTCGCCAACGCCGCCATCACCATCGCCAATGACGCCGCAACCGACGGACGGGTGGTCTATCCCTCGCAGCTCTACGTGACCGCGGCGACGGGCGACATCGCCTATGGCGACATCGCCGGCGGCAACACTGTTTCGCTGGAGACGATGCCCTCGGCCAATGAGCAGGTGGCGTTTTTGGCCGGCACCTCCATTCAGGCCAACGGCATGGCGGTGGACCTCTCCGGTGCCGATCCGGCCCTGCTCTCCACCCCGCTCAATCCCGCCTTCAGCTCGGATCTATCTGTCAACGGCCTGACCAATATCCGCTTGGGCGGCGGCACGGTGCAATCCACGCTGGCGTTGTTTGCCCTGGAGCCTGATACGCCCAGCACCAGTTATCTCAGCCCCGCCGCCGCGACGCCGGCGCTGTTCTATGCCGCAAATGGCGACATCCTGGATTTCATCACCGGCGAGACGATCACCTTCGGATCCGGCTCGCTGGAGACGCTGCCGCAATGGTACCTGGCAGCCAAATCGGTGGATATCGAAGCCTCGCGCGACATCGTCAGCAGCGGCACGCGGCCCTCCGCCCCGGCCGGCTCGCTGCAGCAGAACCAGCAGACAGAGACCGCCCCTTATGCGTCGCCTGGGGGGAGCGCGGATCTCACCGTCAGCGGCGATCTGTTCCTCAATCCCACGGCGCAGTCCGTCTCGGTCGTCTCCGCGGGGCGCGACATCCTCAGCGGCTATTTCTACGTGGGGGGGGCGGGCCTTCTGGAGGTGGATGCCGGCCGCAACATCGAGCAGATCGGCTATTCGGTGACGGTGCCGACGGGAAATGGCTCGAGCACGACCCAGTTCCTCGATTACGGGTCGATCAAGAGCCTTGGTTCGCTGCTGAGCGGTGCGCCGGTCAGCCTGACAGGTGGGGCTGGCATCAGCGTCTCGGCCGGTCTGGGCACGGGGGCCGACTACACTGCGTTCGCCGCGCTGTATCTGAACCCGGCCAACCAGGCGAACCTGGCGCTGCCGATCACCGACCCCTCCAACCAAGGAAAGGTCCAGGAGGTGTACACCAGCCAGTTGGTGACATGGCTGCAGGCCAATTACGCCTACACCGGCACCGCATCCGGCGCGCTCGCCTTCTTCCTGAACACGGCGAACGTGCCTTTGGCCAGCCAGCATGCCTTCCTGCGGACCATCTTTTACGCCGAGCTTCTGGCCAGCGGCGAGCAATACACCGACCCCGGCAGCCGCTTCTACCAGAGCTATGTCCGCGGCCGGCAGGCGATCGACACGCTGCTGCCGGGTGAGAACGGCCAGACCAGCGCGGAGGGCGCGCCGGCGGGGTATGTGGGGGCCATCACCATGGCAAGCGGGCCGGTGGCGGGTGTATCCGGCAGCACCTTCGATGCGGGCGTGGCCACCGAGCATGGCGGCGATATCGATGTGCTGGATCCGGGCGGCCAGGTGGTGCTGGGCACCTCCGGCGGCGTGGCACCGGGCGGCGGCACCGGCCTGATCACCAACGGATCGGGCGATATCGACGTGTTCGCGCTGGGCAGCGTTCTGCTGGGCAAGAGCCGGATATTCACCAATGCCGGCGGCAATATCCAGATCTGGTCGGCGGCAGGCGATATCAACGCGGGCATCGGGGCGCGCACCTCGGTGGTGTACAGCCCGCCGGTGATCAGCTACGACGATACCGGCGGGCTTGTGGAAAGCCCGGCCGTGCCCAGCAGCGGCGCGGGCATCGCCACGGAGCAGCCGCTGCCGAGCGTGCCGCCGGGCAATATCGACCTGACGGCGCCGTTGGGCACGATCGATGCGGGCGAGGCGGGCGTGCGGTCCTCCGGCAACCTGAACCTGGCGGCGGCGCGCTTCGCCAACGCCGCCGGCTTCAGCGCCGGCGGCAAGACCACGGGCAATGCGGCGCCGGCGACGGTGAGCCTGGGCTCGGTTGAGGCCGCGGGGGCCGCGGCCGGAGCCGCGACGACGGCGGCACAGACGGGCGCGAATAACCGATCGGGCGAGCAGCAGCCGAGCGTGATCGAGGTGGAGATCCTCAGTGTGACGGGCGGAGGGACCGGGGAGGAAAAGCGGAAAAAGAAATCATAGGAAGGATAAGGTCTTCTTTTCTGAAGAAAAGAAGCAAAAGACTTTTGCCTGTGCTGTCGCTGCCTCGCCGGCAGCGCGCGCAAGGGATAAAAGTTTTTTGGTTCTTTTTTTCAAAAAAGAACGGTTCTTCTCGCAGAGATTGGCCCTCACACCAAAAAAAAGGCGGCCACCTTGGTGGCCGCCTTCCGTTGCGCGCAGACGGGAACGCTGATCAGCGGCCGGTCTTACCCTTGCAGGTGATCGGGTTGTTGATGTTGATATTCCAAGCCAATTTCGGGCCGCCCACGTTGCCAAGGATGCGGTCGAGGATCGCCGCTGGGAACACCTTGGCACCGCTTTTCGCAATGGTGACGAAGCCGTTATTCGCCATCTGCGTGGCGTAGCTCGTCGTCGAGGCGTAGTGGTTTTTCAGGAAATTGATGATGCCGGCAGCGATCGACGGGCTTGCATAGCATTGCGCTACATCGAAGGTCGTGTAGCCGACGATCGGATATCCGGTGCTGACGGTGATCGGCAGCGGCACCCAGTTTTGCGGATTGGCACCGGCGGCCGCGGTTGCGGGCGGCGTGGTCGGGCCGCCAAGCGTGGTGTTGACCTTGGTGACGAGGTTAAGACCGGTGGTCACATTGGCCAGAGTTGGGGTGAAGGCCTTGGCGGAGCCGGTTGCTTTGACAGCGGCCACATACAGCTTGCTCTTGGCGCCATTGCTGAGCACGGCGTTGGTGGTGCTGTAGTAAAGATCGGTGAAATCAGGCGAGATATAGCCGATCGCCGATGTGACCGCGCCGTTGAGGCCGGAAAGCTCGCCGGCCACGCCCTGGCTGCCGCTCTCGCCGACGAAGTTCGACGGTACCGTGCTGAATACGCTCGCGAACGATGTGCTCGGCGAAATGGGGAACTTGAAGTTCGAGTTGGTGGTGGTGCAGGCCGAGCTGAAGTGGTTCAGCAGCAGGAACGAGGTGCCCGAACCGTCGCTGCGGTAGACCACGGTGATGGCGCCGGCGGCCAGCGTCTTGCCGGCGCTTTTGCCCGTGCCGTAGGCGGAGGTCTGGTTCCAGTTGGTGATCTTGCCCGAGAAAATGCCGCACAGATCGCTATCGGTGAGCGTGATGCCGCCATTCGTTGTCACCAGCGTGTTGACCACCGGGATGGCAATGCCAACGCCCATGGACGGCAGCTGGATCAGGTTGCCCGACAGCGACTGGCCGACCGCGCTTGTCGACCAGGCGGAGATCGACGCGGCGCTGAGAACAGCGTCGGAGGCGCCGTAATCGACCGAGTTGGCGCCGCCGACCACGGTGCCACAGCTTTCCGAGCCGGCAAGGACCTTTGTGGAATCACAGGTCAACTGGTCGGCCAGAAAGCCGCCCTGGCCGGCGGTGGAACCCGACGCCCAGTAGAGCGACTGATCGGTTGTGGTGGCGGTGGGACCGTTGTTGAATGTGGCGGCGCCGGACGCCTGGGCCGCGTTGAAAATCGCGAATTCCTGGAAATAATCGAATTCGGCAAGGGTGGAGCCGCCGCCCGTGATGGCGTTGGTGGATTCCTGAGCGAAGGCGCCTGTCGAAAGACAAGCGAGAGCGACCGCGGATGCGGCGCCCAAAAGATGACAGCGCGACATGTGTTTCCCCTAGAAACAATACCCGGCCATAACGACCCGGCTGGGGGGCTACCTACCAGAACGCGGCCGGCAGCAGTGTGACGCAATCGTTATAGCTATGTTACGACTTTAAGACAAAAATGTTACAGGAACAATTTGCACCCGGATTCTAAAGATCGTTTTAGCATAGACACTTTACCGAAAATTGCGCATGCGCCCGGTATCCCGAAAACCGCGGCGGCGAGGCCAGACTGGCCGCCGATGAGGCGTGCCGGAAGCGAATTCCTGAGCTTGCAGAACAAAATCGCGTGACAGCCATGGCGGTTCTCGCGCTACAAGGCCGGGCTATCGCGCAACGTATTCGCCCACGCCAAAGGATCCATGTTTCTCACGATGCGACAGACGATGATGCGGCGTGTGGGCCAGGCGTTGGTATGCCTGGCGGCGCTTGTCATCGCGGCGCCGTCGTGGGCGGATGAGGCTGGCCGACTGCATTTCGATCTGACCGAAATACGCGTGGAAGGCAGCACGTTGCTGCCTGAAGATCAGGTGGAGCAGGCGGTGTATCCCTTCCTGGGCCCCGACAAGACGCTGCAGGACGTGGACCATGCCCGCGCGGCTTTGCAGGCGCTGTACCAGTCCGCCGGCTATGCCACCGTCTCCGTCACGATCCCTCAGCAGCATGTGAGCCAGGGCGGCGGCGTGGTGCGGTTCGCGGTGATCGAGCGTCCGGTCGGCCGCCTGCGCGTCACCGGCAGCCGCTATTTCCTGCCAAGCGATATCAGGCGCGCGGCACCCTCGCTCGCACCCGGCACGGTGCCGAACATGAAGCGTGTGACCGCCGACCTTACCGCACTGAACGGCCTGCCAGACCGCCAGGTGCAGCCATCGCTGAAGGCCGGGCGCGTGCCGGACACGGTGGATGTGGATCTTGCCGTGACCGACACATTTCCGCTGCATGGCACGCTGGAAGTGAATAACCGCTACAACGCGGATACCACGTCGCTGCGCCTGGCCGCCTCGCTCAGCTACGGCAATTTGTTTCAGCGCGGTGACAGTGCCAGCATCGGCTACCAGGTGGCACCTGAAGATGTGGAAAATGCCGAGGTTTCATCGGCATCCTATCTCTTTCATGTTCCACGCAGCCAATTTTCGCTTCTGTTCAGCTATCTGCATTCCAACAGCAATGTCACGGCCCTTGGCACCACCGATGTGGCGGGGCGCGGTACCAGCGCCGGGTTTCGCGTGCTGATTCCGCTGGGCAGCACGAGCAGTTTCAGCCACTCCCTTTCGCTCGGCTGGGACTATAAGAAATATTATGAGCTGGATACGTTCAAAACGACCAAGCAGGTGACCTCCGCGCCCATCACCTATTATCCGGTCAGTGCCGCCTACCTTGCCAATTGGACGGGCAGCCGCTCCAGCACCGATCTCAGTATCGGCCTGGAATTCGGCCTGGGCGGCCTGGGCAGCAACGAACTTCAATTCGACAACAAGGCCTATGACGCGCATCCGGGTTTTTCCGTGGCCCATGCCACCATCACGCGCGAGCAGGATCTGCCGTACGGCGCGCAGGCCTGGGCCAGCGTTACAGGGCAGCTGACCAACGAAGCCTTGGTGTCCAGCGAGCAGATCGGCATGGGCGGTGCGGATTCCGTGCGCGGCTATCTGGAAGCCGAAACGCTGGGCGATTACGGCGCCTATGCGCAAACCGAACTGCGCAGCCCCTCGCTTGCCAAATATCTCGGCGGCCCGATAAGTTCCTGGCGTTTCCATGTGTTCTATGATGGCGGCATCGTCGATCTCAACGATGCCGAGGTGCATCAGCGCTCCACCTACGGCCTGCAATCGGCCGGCATCGGCAGCCGCATCAATCTGTGGGGCTATCTGAACGGCGTTCTCCAGGATGCCCAGACATTGAATCGGGGTGCCGATACCAAGCCTGGCACCAATCGGGTGCTGTTTCGCGTTTATGGGGAGTTTTAGGCGGATGATGGGCTCGAGGAAAGAGCGTTCTTTTTTGAAAAAAAGAACCAAAAAACTTTTGACCATGGCGTACGCTG
>PKZM01000188.1 GCA_003133065.1 Acetobacteraceae bacterium | reverse complement strand
AAAGGCGAGCCTTTGCCGGGGGGTCCAGGGGGGCGGAGCCCCCCTAGCCTTGCTTTACACCACGAGACCGCGACGCTGTTCGTCGAGTTGGATCGAGGTGGGTGCGAACGCGGCCTGCAGGAACGGGATCACCTTGTACGGGTCGCAGCTTCCGCACATGAAGACGTCCAGCGCCGCGAAGTTGCGTTCCGGCCAGGTGTGGATCGAGATATGGCTCTCCGCGAGTACGACGACGCCGCTCACGCCGCCGTTTGGCGTGAAGTGGTGGAAGTGGCTGTGCAGGATCGTCGCCCCAGCGGTGACCGCGGCTTCGCGGAGTGCTGTGTCGATGTGGTTCGGATCGGCGAGATTCTCGGCTCCCCAAAGATCCAGCAGAAGATGTGTGCCGGCGTATTTCACGCCATCCTTCTGCTTGAAATAGTCCTTCTGCTCGTAAGCAGAGTTCTCGATCGTCTGGTTCTCGCTCGGGATCTCCGAGACCATCCCCAGTTGAGCAAGTGCGTTCATCACGTACCCCCAAACCAGCAGATGACCTGTTGGGCTTTCGCCCCCTTGGGCCGGGACGCGTGAAATAGGGTCCCCACCCCCCCCTGGCAAGAAAAATATTTGAGTCACATCGCTTTTTTGCGCGTAACCGCCCTAATGCGACTGCAATACCGCCGGCAAAGCACGCGCCGTGGCAAGCTCTTGCCCAGCACGCGGAAGATCGGAAACCGCTGAAACTGGCTCCGCCGTGAGAACGGCGAACAGGTCGGCGCCCGATCCGGTGGCGAATCGAGCGCCATAAGCCGCACGCAGCCGCCGCAATCCAGCTATGTCGCCCGCCCCGCTCTCATCACGCGCAGCGCGCAAAATCAGCGCCCGCTGATCGGCATCCCGCAAGGCCGCGAACGCCGGACCGGCGAGGAATCCTTCAACCGCGCTCGCAGCACCCGCCCAATCCTGGCGCTGCTCCAGGATGCCCGCACGCACATCCATCGCCTCCTGCCCCGGCACGTGCGAGAGGGAAGCGGCGGCATCCGCCCCCTGCCCCGTGGCCGCCATCAGCCGCGCCCGCAGCAAAGTCCGCGGCACAGCCAGTTCGGGCGCCAGACCCGCATCGTCCGATCCGCCCAGAACCTTCAGCCCGCCGGCCGCATCGCCATCATCGGCCAGCAACCGCGCCAGACGCAGGCCCAGCGCCGCGCGCGCCTGCGGCTGCGCGGAGCGATCGAACAGGCGCCGCAGGATCGGCTCGGCACGCTCCGGCAGATCCAGCGCCATCAGCCGGTCGATCAACAGCGGCGCCAGCGTGCTGTCGGCATCGGCCGCGCTCAACAGGGGCGAGGCTTCCTCGGCCAGCGCAACCAGATCCAGCGCGCTCAGCCGCGCGGCGTGATCCCCGCGCAACAGGTCGGCGACCACCGTCGTTTGCGCGTCATGCACCCGGGCATGCGCCTCGGGAAAGGCCGCATCCGTCTCACGCAACAGCGCCAGCGCCGGCCGCCACGCACCGGATTGCGCCCGCAACTGCGCCACGCGCAACCGCAGCCTCAGCTCGCGGGCCGGATCGCGCCAGGTGTAAAACTGCCGCCCGAGTTGATCGGCGGCGGCTTCCACATCGATCCGGTGGGTCGCCAGGCGCAGTTCCACAGCCGCCTCCAGCGCGCGGGCACGTGCCAGCCGGTCCGGCCGGGCAGCCACCTGGTCCAGCAACGCCAGGCTTTCCTCGATCTTGCCGTCGCGCCGCTGCGCCTCAGCCCGCGCCAGATCCAGCGCGGGATCGGCAAAGCTCGCCAGCAGGGCATCCAGCGCCTGGGGCTGGCCGCCGCGCGCCAGGAGCGAAGCGGTTTCCGGCAGCATCAGGCGCCGCAACCCTGGGGGCATGTCCAGCAGCAGCGGCCATACCGCGGCAAGGCTCGAAGCCGCCGGTGCGGCATCCGCCTGGTCGCCCTGCCACAGGGCGCGCCATAGCCGCGCCTCATCGCTATTGCCCAGGCTGGCGGGATCGAACGTCAGTGCCGGGGCGGCCTCGCCACCCGCCTTAGCACTCATCCAGGCCGCGATGGCCGCCAAACCGCCCACATCGGGGTCATTGCGATGCAGCGGATCATCGGCCACCGCCGCCTGAACCACAGCCGCCGCCTCCACATCCAGCCCCTCGGCCAGCATCGCCTGCGCCACCCGCATCCGCGCGCCAAACCGCCCCGAGAGCGGGGTTGCCGCGGCATCCAGAATCGCCTGGCTGAGCCGGCGGCGGAGAATTTGCGGTGGCAGATCGACAAAATCGAACCGCCGCGTCATCGCCCGCCCATCGGCGGCATGGCCCGACGCCGCTTCAGGCCAGGAGATCGCGAGCTCGGGCGGCTCTGCTGCCTTCACCTCGAAACCGGCCGGCACGGGCTGCAGCCGCACGCGGTCCGAGAGCGGGGCCAGCAATACGCCCTGCATGGTGGAATAAAGCGTGAATTCAGCCGCCTGGTGCGGCGCAATCACATGCTGGCCCGCCACACGCTGGGTGCCCACCAGCAGCCGCAAGCCGGTTGTCTCATCCTCCACCACCACAACCCCACCCGGGGATGCCGCCGGCAGAAGCAAAACACCGTCCTTCACGTGGCCGGCGATCGGCGAGAGCTTATCGGGCTGCGCCGGCACCGATATCTCCCAGCCGGCCGCCACACGCGTCAGCCGCAGCGCCGCCTCACCCTGGGCCGGCAGCCGCAGATGAATACCGTCGGGCAGTAGCCGCTCGGTCAACCCGCCAAACACCGGATCATCTTTCAGGGCGCCGAGATCCAGCGCCTGCCGAACATCGAACACCACATGCAACGCGCCGCCACGACGGAACGCGGCAGCACCGGTATCCCGCGGCAACGGCACAACGATCGCGGGCACATCCTGCTCCAGCAACGCCACCGCCACGCTGCCGGCCGGCGGGGAGGCGGGTGCCGGCGGCGCGGGCCCCGCGTCGTTTTGTGCCGGCGCCGGCAGGGGCGGTTCGGATGGCCTTTGCAGCACCGCCTGCTGGCGGAATGGTTGCGGCGGCAGATGCGCCGGTGCCAGCGCGCCCTGCATCACGCGCATGATGTCGGGCGCCACCGGCATCAGCCGCACCGCCGCACGGCTGCCCGCACCTAGCAACGCAGGCTCCAGCTCGGTCTGGCTGGGGGGCGCCTGCTTTAGGGGCGACCGCATTGCCGCTGCGGCAACCGCCGGCACCGGCCGCGTGGCCGCCTGTGTCGATGTCCTGCCGGGCACCGGCAATACCGCCGGGAGCGTGGCCGGCCGCGAGACCCCGCCGCCGGATACATCGATGATCAGCCGCTCATCCAGTTGCCACACACGCGCCACGGCCCCGGGGGCCAGCGTGATGGTGGCCTCGCCCACCCCCCCCGAGAAGGTCAGGGCGCGCCGCCCTGCCACGCTGCCGGACACCTGGCCCACCCTGCTCAGATGCAGATGCAGCGTGCGGCCACCTTGCGTGGGTATATAGCTCGCATCGGCGGGCAGGGTCAGCACGATACGGTCGAAGCTGTCATGCGCGGCGAATCGGGCATGCACCGGGGGCAGTCCGCCACCCGCCCGGCCTGCCCAGGCTTGGGTTGCGCCCGCCGCGCAGCACAGCATCCAAACAGCCCCGATCAGCCACGAAACGGATCGGCTCAGGGGCATCGGCGGGGCTTCATCGTGGGGTCAGTCGAAACTCGCCAGCAGCGCATCGATATCGGATTGATCCATCGCGGCCGCCGGCAATTGTGGGCCGTTCAGCAGGCTGGCCGCCGCATCAACCGGCCCTTCCGGCGGAAGCGGCGGCGCCTTGCCGGCCGTGCGCTGATCCCGATCCTGCTGGAACACGTCGATAATGTGGCCGACTTTCGATTCGATCGCCTTCAGCGTCGCCACCACCTTGGTGATTCGCTGTCCTGTAATATCCTGGAAACTGCACGCCTCATAGATGCGCGTCACCACATTCTGCACAACTTGCGAATCGCCTTCGGTGAGCCGGGGCATCACCTCATCCAGGGCCTCGCAGCATTCCAGGATGCTGTTGGTGGCCGTGGCCGTATGCGCCACGATGGCGTCCAGCTCGTCGGTCGCCGAGGGGATGTGGCTTTCGGTGATGTCGTCGGCGCCGATGGCCGCGATTTCGGCGCGGGCATTGGCCACCGTCTGCGCCAGTTCCTCGATCTCGCCCAGAAGTGCCGTCTCGGTGGCGCTGAGATCGCCGCGCATCGTGCCCAGCACCGCATGGACCATCTCGGCCACCAGATCGGGGTTGCTCGCCGGATAACGCTGGCGGAACTGATCCAGCCGGGCTGCGAACCTGCCGGCATCCAGCACCAGCTTGTCATGCATTTCCCAGCACCTTCTCGATCTTCTCCTTGAGCGTTTCTGCGTTGAACGGCTTGACGATGTAGTTGGACACGCCGGCCTGTTTTGCCGCCACAACGTTCTCCGTCTTGCTCTCGGCGGTGATCATGATGAAGGGCAGGGTTTTCAGCTTGGCATCCTGGCGCACCTCCTGCAGCAATTCCAGGCCCGTCATGGGCTGCATGTTCCAGTCGCTGATCACCAGGCCGAAATGCCCCGTGCGCAGCTTGCCCAGCGCCTCGGCACCGTCCGACGCCTCCTCGACATTGTTGAAGTCGATCTGCTTGAGCAGATTGCGGATGATCCGCAGCATCGTCTTGTAATCATCCACAATCAGAACATTCATGGATTTGTCGATTGCCATGGGCCGGCCTCAGTTCTTGGGGTCTGGGGAGGGGGTGGTGCCGGAGCCTGCGGCCGCCGGCGTGGTGGCGCGTATGCGCATTTCGGCCAGAAGCTGGGTTGCCAGCCTCGCCCGATCGGGTTGCATGGCGGCCAGAACCGGCGCCACGCGCCGCGCCTGCATGCGGTCCAGAACCTGCAGCAGCACCTGCATGTCCAGCGCATCGAAGATGGCGGCCGCATCGCGCGGCTTCATCGCCTCGTAGATTTTCACAAGGCCTGCCCAGTTCTCCGCGCTGTGGCTCTGACGCCCCGCCTCCAGCGCCTCCAGCCGGGCCTGAAGCGACGAAAGTTCCCGCACGCGCTCGCTCAGCCGCCGGTCGGCGGCATCCAGCTCCGCGTCGCGCTGATCCTGCGCGCGGGCGCGGGCGTCCAGCATCTCGCGCCGGTGCCGCAGATCCAGCAGCAATTGCCGCTCGGCCGCGCTGATGGGCGGCTCCGCTGGGGGCTGCGCCGCGCCGACGGGTGCCGCTTGCGCGGCCGCTGCCGCTGGGCCTGGCAATCCGCTCGCCGGCGCCCCGGCCCGAACGGCCGAGTCTGCGGCGGCAGGCGCAATCTCGGCCGCCACCGCCTGCAGCAACGATACGGATTTCACCGCCAGCAACGCCGACATGGCAATAATCGTCGCCGGCAGCAGACGCGGACGCTGCAACATGGTCCCTAGCCGCATCGTCAGCGCCCCGCCCGAAGAGCACGCAGCAAATCGCGCTCGGCCTGGCTGCGCAGCCGCGGGGCCTCCTGCTCCGCCTCCTCGGCCCGCTCGGTCAGCCTGGTGGCCGGCACGAGCCGCGCGGGTGCAGCCGGCGCCGGTGGCAGCGATAGCGCTGGCCCCGCATGCGGGGCCAGCGCTGCGCCATCGGCGAACATCCGCGCCGACCGCACCGCCGCTTCCAGCCGCTCCGCCAGAAGCTCGCCTCTCTCGGTCAGAAAACTCATATCGTCCCGCAGCCGCTGGGCGGACTCGATCTGCCGTGCCATTTGTCGGCCAGCCCCATCCGCGGCGCTGCGCAGCCGCTCGATCCCGGTTTCGGCCTGGCGCGTACTGTTGTTAAATCCATCCACCAACGCCTCCAGCACCGCGCGATCCCGTTTCAGCACGCCAAGCGCGCGTTCCAGCCGCAGGGCGTGGAACAGGGTGGCCGCCAGCAGCAGCAGCAGAACCAGTTCCAAAAGCCATTGCGCGCCCGCCATCCTGCGCCCCTGAAGTTAGCGAAACGTGTTCAGTTGTCGGTTGTCAGCATTCAGGTGTCAGTCGCCCGACGATCGACTCTGACAACTGTAAGCTGACAACCGATTACTGACCCGGGCTCGGCAGAGGCGGGCGTTCCAGCGCGCCTTCAATGCGGACGGCCACGTGATTCTTGCGTCGCCCCACCTGCGCCTGGAACAGTCTCACCGCGCCGCAGCGCACCTGCACCATCGCTCCCGTCGCGGTGTTCAGCAGGATCCGATCGCCCGGCTTCAGCGCCACCACATCGGCCAGGCGCATCACCTGTTCGTCCAGCACCACATCCAGCGAAATCTCCGTGCTCCAGAGCTCCTCGGCCAGATGAGTCTCCCAGATCGAATCGCGGCCGAATTTCTCGCCCATGAATTGCTGCAGCAGTAATTCGCGCACCGGCTCCAAAGTCGCGTAGGGCAGCAGCAGCTCCATCCGGCCGCCGCGATCCTCCATATCGATTCGCAGCCGCCCCAGCACCGCGGCGTTGGACAGGCGGGAGATCGCGGCGAACCGCGGATTCACCTCCAGCCTTTCAAACCGGAAGGTTACGGGGCAAAGCGGATCGAAACTGGCGGACAGATCGGCCAGCACCACGGTGATCAGCCGCTCCACCAGCGTGCGTTCGATCGTGGTATAGGGCCGCCCCTCGATCCGCATCGCCGCGGTGCCGCGGCGGCCACCCAGCAGCACATCCACGATCGAATAGATCATGGCGCTGTCGATCACCATCAGTCCGTAATTGTCCCACTCCTCCGCCTTGAATACCGCCAGCATCGCCGGCAAGGGAATGGAATTGAGATAGTCGCCGAACCGCAGGGAGACGATGTTGTCAATCGAGACTTCCACATTGTCGCTGGTGAAATTGCGCAAGCTGGTGGACATGATCCGCACCAGCCGGTCGAACACGATCTCCAGCATCGGCAGGCGTTCGTAGCTGATCAGCCCAGCGCTGATGATCCGCTGCATGCCGCTGACCGTCTCGCCGCCATCGGGGCCGTTATCGAAGCCCAGCAGAGAGTCGATCTCCGCCTGGTTGAGGACCCGGGCTGGCTCCACCTTGGCCGCGATGCCCGTATCGTCCGTGCCGTCGGCATCCAGATCCGCGCCCCAGGCGGCCGCGAGATCGTCCTCCTCGGAACTCATTCGATGATCATTTCAACGAACAGGACATCGTTGATCCGCACCGGTGCCGCCGCCAGCGAAGCCCGTGCGATCAACTCCTCCCGCAACCGGTAACTGCCCTCCGAGCCGCGCAATTCCTCGGGACGCATGTCCCGCAGATAGGTCTGGAACAGATCCTGGATACGCGGCATCGCCGCGGTGATGGCAGCCGTATCCGCCTGCTTGGCCAGTTCCAGCTTGGCATGGAGCTTCATGTAGCTGGGCCGCTTGGTGGAGACGTTGAGGTTGCTGATAATCTCCGGGATATCGACATAGATGGGCGGTGCCGGGTCCACGACCGGAATTTTGGCCGCGCCCGCCGATTTGGCTGCCGTGCCGCCATGGCCGAGCAGGCCGGGGATGATGCCGCTGAACCATAGGCCGCCACCGACAGCGAGCAGCAAAATCGGCACCGCGATCAGCAGCAGCTTCCCCGTCTTTTTCGGCGGAGGTGCTTCCTGCGAAGCCGGGGCGCCATGATCTGCCATGACGCGGATGTTACGAGGCCATGGTTAACAGGTCGTTAGCCGCTGGCGATCGGACAGAGAAGAAAGATCTTCTTTTTTGAAAAAACGAAGCAAAAAACTTTTGACAATTGGGGCGCGACTCACCGGCAGCGGGCGCCAATGGGCAAAAGGTTTTTGGTTCTTTTTTTCGCAAAAGAACACTCTGTCTTGCTTAGATAATAAAGCTCCAGCGCGGGGCATCCTCGCGTAGCCGGGCAACCACGCCCACGGCCGCGTGCGCCGCCTGCACCCGGATGTCGGGAACGGCCACGCATTCCCAGAACACGCCGCGCACGATCGGGCCCAGCGCCCAGATCCGCTCGGCGATGGTTTCGTCACCGCGCACCACGTTCAGCCCATCCGTCACGTCGATCCCCATGCCCTGCCGGTCCATGCGCACCAGTCCGCGGTCCAGCAGGCGCTGCATCAGCGGATCGCGCGTGCGCGAGATATGCTCCAGGCCGGAGGCCATGATCACGCGCTGTACCTCGATGGAGACATCCTCGGCCGCATCCCGCGTGGCGTGCCGCGGCGTATAGCGCACGCGCACGCAGTCATCTTGCGGCTCCATGGCGCGTATCCGGCCGGCGGCCACGTTCAGCGTACCCTCCGCGATCATCGACCCGATCATCTCGGCATGCGGGGGGGCCATGCGGTGCCGGTGAATATCCCAGGCGCGCCGCGCATGGCGAAGGAACCGCTCGCGCTCGGCAAGGCTCAGCCGGCCCCAGATGCTGGCCGTGATCGGCCGCATGCTGTCGATCACGGCACGCCAGTCGATGCCCTGTTCAGCCGCCGCAAGCACCTCCTCGCGCAGCCGCGCCATCAGCAGGCGCAGCGAATTCTCCTCGGCCATGGTAAATTGCGGCGTCGGCCAGGCCGCCGCCTTCGCATGCCGCGTGGGAAGAAGCCCGCCGCGCGACAACGCCACGATGCCGCCGGTAAATCCGCGCTTCCGCATGGCTACCGCCAGATCAACCATCGTCAGCCCTGTGCCCACGATCATGACCCGTCTGCCGGGATCGAGTGGGCGCCACGCCTTCTCGCCCCAGGGATTGCCGCAGATGCGCGGGTCCTCGCTCTCCTCGGGGGGCAGATTGCCCACCGCCAGCACCACGCCGGCGACGCGCAGACGCTGCCCGCTGGCGCACACCAGTTCGTAGCCGCCCTGGTCGCCGCCGACGATATCCAGAACCTCGTCCGGCAGCAGCCGCAACTGGGCGTGCCCCGCTGTCTCCCGCATCGCGTAATCCAGGATCGAGCGGAGATACTGCCCATACAGGCCGCGCGAGGCGAACAGCCCGGCCGACGTTTCGAACACCCCCGCCACCGCCCCGCCATCGGCGGCGCGCCGGCGCAGCCAGTCCTGGAAATGCAGGGGTTCGTCGGGCAGCGCGCTCATGTTGGCGGCGCGCACGTTCAGCAGGTGGTCGTTGTCCCCCGTCGCGTACGCCACGCCGCGCGCGAAATCGGGCGAGCGTTCACACAACAGAACAGGCTGGTCCGGCGGTAGCCGCCGCAGCAATTGCAGCGTGGCAATGGTGCCGGAAAACCCAGCCCCGATCACGGCAATCGGCTGCTTGCCCGCGGGCGATGCAGCCTCCGCCGGCGCGGGAAACAGGGGCAGGGCCATCAGCGCCTCAGCCGTGCCGGGCAAGGGCGGCTCGCCCAGCGGTTGCCCGAGTAAATCTGTAGAAGATGTCTCGCCTTTCGCCGGCGTCGTCATGGCTGGGGTCTCCGGTCGCGCCGTCGCGCCTGCGTCGTCTCACCGTCGGGTTACCATTCGGCCGCCTAATTTCATAGTATATTAGTATGAAATAGACCCTCCCATGCAAATGCCCAGGGTGGGTGCCGTTGATCCAAAGGATGTCGCGCAGCACCATGGCGGCTTGGGCGGCAGTGGTCCAGCATGGTGGGCGGGTTTACCGAGTCATCCGCAGGAACACCGAAGTGCTGACCAGCCGCGCCAAATACGCCCTCCGCGCCTGCACCGTGATGGCCGAACTCAAGCCGGCCAACGTCTGGACCAGCGCCGCGGATCTGGCGGAGGCGGCCGATGTGCCGCGTAAATTCCTCGAGGCGATTCTTACCCAGTTGCGTGATGCGAACCTGGTGGAAAGCCGCCGCGGCCCCGCCGGCGGCCACCGCTTGTTCGGGGCGCCCGATGCGGTATCGGCCGCCGACGTGATCCGTGCCATCGATGGCCCTCTGGCCATGACCCCCTGTGCCAGTGCTACCGCCTTCCGCGCCTGCGACGATTGCGAGGCGGTGGAAACCTGCCGGCTCCGGCATTTGATGCGGCGGGCGCGGGATGCGGTGGCGGATGTGCTGGAGAATTGTTCGCTGCTGGAGTTAAGCAAGGAAGGTCTTCTTTTTTGAAAAAAAGAAGCAAAAAACTTTCATCTATGGTGCGCGCCTCGCCGGCAGCGCGCGCAAACAGGCAAAAGCTTTTTGGTTCTTTTTTTCAAAAAAGAACACTTTCTTAACTCTCCAACTCCGAATCCCAATACAGATAGTCCCGCCAGCTCGCATGCAGATAATTCGGCGGAAACGC
>PKZM01000130.1 GCA_003133065.1 Acetobacteraceae bacterium | reverse complement strand
CCTGCTCGGCGGCGTGCCGCTGGCCTTCGGCCACGGCATCGGCTCGGAACTCCGCCGCCCGCTCGGCATCGCCATGGTCGGCGGCCTGCTCCTCAGCCAGGTGCTCACCCTCTACACCACCCCTGTCATCTACATCTTCTTCGACAACCTTGCGCATCGCTCCTCGCGCAAGCGCGGAAAGAATGCCGCGCATCCGCAAGCGGCTCCTGCCAGCGGTCATGAAACAGGAGAGGCGCAGGCTTAGCGATGAATATCTCCGCGCCATTTATCCGGAGACCGGTCGCTACTACGCTGCTGACCATTGCCGTGGCCATCGCCGGAGCCATCGGCTTTACGGTGCTGCCGGTGTCGCCGCTGCCGCAGGTGGATTTCCCCACAATCTCCATCACCGCGAGCCTGCCGGGGGCAAGCCCGGATACGGTGGCAACCTCCGTTGCAAGCCCGCTCGAGCGCCATCTCGGCCAGATCGCCGATGTCACGGAAATGACGTCCCAAAGCAGCGTCGGCTCCGCGCGCATCACGCTGCAATTCGATCTCAACCGCAATATCGACGGCGCGGCACGCGATGTTGAAGCCGCCATCAACGCGGCCCGCGCCGATCTGCCGGCCGCGCTGAAATCCAACCCCACCTACCGCAAGGTGAACCCCGCCGACGCACCGGTGATGATCCTCGCACTCACCTCAAAAACCCTCACGCAAGGCCAGCTCTACGATTCCGCCGCCACCGTGCTGGAACAAAAAATCTCGCAGCTCGCCGGCGTGGGCGAGGTGGATGTGAACGGATCGGCCCTGCCGGCGGTGCGCGTGGAACTCAACCCCGGGGCTCTCTTCAAATACGGCATCGGCCTGGAGGATGTGCGCGCCGCGCTCGCCTCGGCCAACGCCAACGCGCCCAAGGGCGCGATAGAGGAAGGCGACCGGCATTTCCAGATATACACCAACGACCAGGCCTCCCACGCCGATGCCTACAAGCCCCTGATCGTCGCCTACCGCAACGGCGCCGCCGTGCGCCTCACGGATGTGGCCGAGGTGATCGACAGCGTGGAGGATCTGCGCAATTCCGGCCTGTTCGATGGCATGCCCACCGTGGTGCTCACGATATTTCGTGAGCCAGGCGCGAACATCATCAAAACGGTGGATGGTATCCGCGCGGTGCTGCCGCAATTGCAGGCCTCCCTGCCGGGTGCGGTGGATATCGCGGTCGCCGTCGATCGCACACCCACGGTGCGGGCTTCGCTGGATGATACGCAGCGCACGCTGATCATCGCCATCGTTCTGGTCATCGGCGTGGTGTTCGTGTTTCTCGGCAGCGCCCGCGCCACGCTGATCCCCGCGGTTGCCGTGCCCATCTCCATCATCGGCACCTTCGCGGCGATGTGGCTGATGGGGTTCAGCCTGGATAATCTCTCCCTCATGGCGCTCACCATCGCCACCGGNNCCACCGGCTTCGTGGTGGACGATGCGATCGTGGTGCTGGAAAACATCGCCCGCCATATGGAGGCCGGCATGGGCCGCGTGCAGGCCGCCCTGCTCGGCGCGCGCGAGGTGGGGTTCACCGTGCTCTCCATCACCGTCTCGCTGATCGCGGTGTTCCTGCCGATCCTGCTCATGGGCGGCATTGTCGGCCGGCTGTTCCGCGAATTCGCCCTCACGCTGTCTTTGGCCATCATCGTCAGCCTCGTCATCTCGCTCACCACCACGCCAATGCTCTGCGCGCTGTTTCTGAAAGTGGGCGCCAACGACACAAAGCCCAGTTTGTTCTTCAGAACCACCGAAGGCGTCTTCGCCCGCATGCTGCGTTTCTATCAGCGCACGCTGCACTGGTCGCTGGATCATGCGCCGCTGGTGATGGTGGTACTGCTCTTCACCATCGGCCTGAACGTGTATCTCTACATCGTCATTCCGAAAGGCTTCTTCCCGCAACAGGATACCGGCACACTCATCGGCAACATCCAGGCAGACCAGAGCACCAGCTTTCAATCCATGCGAACCAAGCTGCGCACAATCCAAAGCATCGTGCAGCGCGATACGGCGGTGGCCAGCGTGGTGGGTTACACCGGAGGGCGGCAGACCAATACCGCCAATCTCTACGTCGCGCTCAAGCCGCAATCGGCGCGTGACGTGACCGCCGACCAGGTGATCGCCCGCCTGCGCGACAAGCTGGCGCATGTGCCCGGCGCGCGGCTGTTCCTGCAATCGGTGCAGGATATCCGCATCGGCGGCCGCCAATCCAATGCACAATATCAATACACGCTACAAGGCGACGACGCGCCCACCCTGTATCAATGGGCCCCGAAACTCACCGATCAGTTGCGGCAGGATCCCGATCTGGCGGATGTGAATTCCGATCAGCAGCAGGCCGGCCTGCAAACCGATCTGGTGATCGATCGCGATACCGCCGCGCGGCTGAACCTGACCCCCGCCACCATCGACAACACGCTCTATGATGCGTTCGGCCAGCGCGAGGTTTCCACCATCTACAACCCGCTGAACCAGTATCATGTGGTGATGGAACTGGCACCGCGGTACTGGCAAAGCCCGCAAACACTCAAGGAAATCTGGATCAGCACAGCCGGCGCCAATGCCTCCGGCACGGCCAGTACCAGTTTTCCGGCGGGTTCGGTGGTTTCCACACAAACGTCATCATCCATTACGGCGGCCACACTCGCCACGAACTCGGCGCTGAATGCCGCCTCCAATGCGCTGGCGGTTGCAGGCCGCGGCAGCGCCTCCAGCGGCGCCTCCGTCAGCACCACGCAGGAAATGATGGTGCCGCTCTCAGCCTTCGCGCATTTTCAGCCAGGCCACACGCCGCTGGGCGTCAATCACCAGGGCGCGTTCGTGGCAGCCACCATTTCCTTCAATCTGCCGCCCGGCAAAACCCTCAGCGACGCCACCGCGGCGATCAACCGCGCGGTCGGCATCATCCATCTTCCGGCCTCCATCGTCGGCAGCTTCGCCGGCACCGCCAACACATTCCAGAAATCTCTGGCCAACGAGCCGATCCTGATCCTGGCAGCACTTCTCGCCGTGTATATCGTGCTGGGCATATTGTATGAGAGCGCGGTGCACCCGATCACCATCCTCTCCACCCTGCCCTCGGCCGGCGTGGGCGCGGTGCTGGCGCTGATTCTGTTCGGATCGGAGTTCAGCATCATCGCGCTGATCGGCGTGATATTGCTCATCGGCATCGTCAAGAANNTGCTGCGCTTCCGCCCGATCATGATGACAACCTTCGCCGCCCTGCTCGGCGCACTGCCGCTGGCCTTCGATACCGGCGAGGGGGCGGAACTGCGGCGGCCCTTGGGCATTTCCATCGTCGGCGGATTGATCCTCAGCCAGGTCTTGACCCTCTATACCACCCCCGTTGTCTATCTGTATCTGGACCGCTTCCGCCTCTGGTCCAGCGCGGGATGGCGCCGCGCCTTCCCCCGCACCCACCTCCCGGAGTCCGCCGCCGAATGATGCGCCTTATGAGTAAAAGTTCTTTGCTTCCTTCTTTCAAGAAGGAAGAAAGACTCTTCTTTTCTGAAGAAAAGAAGCAAAAGACTTTTAATATGGGGCGCTTGACTCGTGGGCATGGTGTCGTTGTGGCGGTGGTGGCGCTCGGCGGGTGCATGGTGGGGCCGGATTACAAGCGGCCGGCGGCGCCCATCTCGGCCAATTTCAAGGAATTGCCGGGGTGGAAATTGGCAACACCCGAAGATGCCGCACAAAAGGGCAATTGGTGGGAGGTGTTCAACGATCCGGTGCTCGATGCGCTGGAAAAACGTATCGATGTCACCAACCAAACGTTGAAGGAAGACGAAGCCAATTACCGCCAGGCGCAGGCGGTGGTGGATGAAGCGCGCGCCAGCCTCTTCCCCGTGATCAGCGCGGAACCCAGCGTCACCCGCTCCCACAGCGGCACCGGCGGCGGCAGCGTGGTCTCCGCCTCCGGCTTCACCACCTCCGGCGGCACCGCCGGCACCACGCGCACGCAATACAGCCTGGAGGGCAGCGCTTCCTGGACCATCGATGTGTGGGGCGCCATCCGCCGCCAGATCCAGGGCGATGTCGCCAGCGCCCAGGCCAGCGCCGCCACCCTGGCCAATGCGCGCCTCTCCGCCCAAGGCAGCCTGGCGGCCTACTACATGGAACTGCGCGAACAAGACCAGTTGCAGCGCGTGCTGAACGACACGGTGAAGGCCGATCAGCGCGCGCTGGATATTACGAAGAACCAATACTCGGCAGGCGTGGCCGCGCAGTCGGACGTGATAACCGCACAAACCACGCTGGATGCAGCCCAGGCCTCCGCCATCAACGCCGGCGTTCTGCGCGCGCAATACGAACATGCCATCGCCATTCAGATCGGCGTGCCGCCCGCCGCACTCAGCATCCCGCCGGTCAATGCCGTGCCGCCGGTGCCCGATGTGCCGGGCGTGCTGCCCTCGCAGTTGCTGGAACGGCGCCCAGATATCGCGGCGGCCGAACGCTCCATGAAGGACGAGAACGCCCTCATCGGCGTGGCTGTTGCCGCCTATTATCCCACCATCAGCCTCTCGGGGCTGTTCGGCTATGCCGGCAATCCGCTGAACTCCCTGATCAAGACAGGCAACGAGGTATGGTCGCTGGGCGCGGCCGCGACAGAGACGGTTTTCAACGGCGGCGAACGCTCCGCCGCCGTTCGCTCCGCCCGCGCCGCCTACGATGAATCGGTGGCCGCCTACCGCCTGACCGTGCTGACCGCGTTGCAGAATGTGGAGGATGACCTCTCCGGCATCCGCATCCTGGCCCAGCAGGATGTCCTGGATCGCCGCGCCGTGGCCGATGCCCAGCGGGCGGTGCAGATCGCGCTGAATGAATACCTGGCCGGCACCCAGACTTACACGACCGTCGTCACCGCGCAGACCACGCTGCTGGCGGACCAGCAGACCGAGATCTCCGTCCAGGAGACACGGCTCACCGATACCGTGGCGCTGATCCAGGCGCTTGGCGGCGGGTGGCGCGATAGTGATCTGCCGGACAAGGATTGGCTGCAGCGGCGCGATCCACTGCTTCCCTGGGGGCCGTAGGAAGGAAGGTCTTGTTTTTTGAAAAAAAGAAGCAAAAAACTTTTGATTGTTGGCGCGCGCCTCGCCGGCAGC
>PKZM01000141.1 GCA_003133065.1 Acetobacteraceae bacterium | reverse complement strand
TACCCAGTTGGCCGGGCTGACAACCACGGAGTTTGGGGCGCTGACCACCACGCAGCTGGGGGGGCTGACATCCACGCAGTTGACGGCTCTGACCACCACGCAGTTGACCGGGATCACCACCACCGAACTGGGCGCATTGTCCCACACGCAGCTCGATGCACTGACAACCACGCAGCTTCTCTCGCTCTCCACCGCGCAACTGGGCGGCTTCACCGCCACCGGCCTGGGGGAACTGACCACCACCCAGATCGCCAGCCTAACCAGCACGGTGATGGGCGCGCTTTCCACCACGCAGCTGGGCGGCCTGACCTCTACACAGGTGACGGCGCTGAAGACCACGGCGCTGGGCGGGCTCACCAGCACCGATCTGGCGGTTCTGACCACCACGCAGGTCGCGGGCCTGACCACGGCGCAAGTGGGCGTATTCTCGGCCACCCAGTTCGCGTCGCTCTCCACGACGGTGATCGCCGGCCTGGCGTCCACACAACTGGCCGCGCTCACGTCAACAGAGATCTCCTCGCTCACCAGCACGCAGATCAACTTTCTAACCACAACCGAAATCTACGCCATCGGTGCCGCGGACTGCACCGCCTTCACCAGCACGCAACTCGGCTACATGTCGGGGGCTCAGATTAGTGCCTGCTTTGGCACGTTGTCGGGCGGGTAAGTAAAGCCAGGGGCAGAATTCCTGGCCTTGCGCCTGCGTTGCAATGTAGCGAATGCTCCGTGGTTTCGTGGAGCTGGCTGATGTTGCGTGCGCTGATCTTCGATGTGGATGGCACCTTGGCGGAGACGGAGGAGCTTCACCGCCGCGCCTTCAACGAAGCCTTTGCCGCTTGCGGCCTCGCCTGGAACTGGGACCAGGCGCTGTACGGCAAGCTTCTAGAGGTTACCGGCGGCAAGGAGCGCATTGCGCACTACATTGCCGCCTATCGCGGCCGGCCAGTGCTCGATCAGGCCGCCATCGCCGCCCTGCATGCCGACAAGACCGCGCGCTACACGCGTCTGGTCGATTGCGGCGATATCGAATTGCGCCCCGGCATAAGGGCGCTGCTGCAGGATGCGCGTGCGGCGGGGCTGAAGCTGGCNNGCCGTCGCCGGATGTATATCTTCTCGCCCTTGCCCGGCTGGGCCTGGACGCCGCGGCATGCATCGCACTGGAGGACACGCTGAACGGCCTGCGTAGCGCCCAGGCCGCTGGGCTTGCCTGTGTTGTTACGACGAGCGTCTACGGCGGCGACGGCCCCTTCCCGGGCGCCACGCGCGTGGTGCCATCCCTATCCGGAATCGACACGGTTCATCTCAGGGCGTGGCACCAGGCGTAAAAGTCTTTTTGCTTCTTTTTCTTCAGAAAACGAAGATTCTTCTTTCTTGAAAGAAAGAAGCAAAGAACTTTTACGTATTAGGTGCGTACCTTCTGGCCGACCACCAGGTCTGCGGGCGGGTTGAGAATGATCTGCTCGCCGCTCTTCAGGCCGGCGCGTACTTGCACCTGGGCGCCGTCGTCTTCGGCGATGTCGAGGTGGCGCAGCGCAACGCGGCCATCCTGAATCACCGCCACGCTGAGGCCGTCCTTGTCGAAGATCACCGCCTGGCTTGGCACGGTCACCACCGGTTCCTGACGCGGTACCTGCAGATGAACGATGCCGTACAGGCCGGCGGAAAGCGCGCCATCGCGGTTGTCCACGTCGACCTCGGCCAGCACCGTGCGTGTGGTTGTCGCCAGCGCGGCGGCATTGCGCGAAACCCGGCCGTGGAATACCCGCCCAGGCAGTTGCGGTACCGTTACGGTCGCATCCTGCCCATCATGCAGGCCGAAGAAATATTCCTGCGGGACATAGACCTGAACCCGCAATACGTCGGTATGGGCGATCGAGAATAGCGACGTCCCGGTGGTGGCATCCGCCGTCACCAGATTGCCCACATCGATCTGGCGCGCGGTGATCACGCCGTCGAACGGCGCTGTCACCCGCTCGAACCCGGTCAGTTCCACCAGCCGGTTCACCTGTGCGATTTGTGCGGCGAGGTTAGCCCGCGCCACCTGCACGCCGGCGCTTTGGGTGCTCAGCGTGGTGCGATCCTGGTCGCCCTGCTGCCGGCTGTCCCAGCCTTCGACCACCAGAGTCTGGGTGCGCTTGTTGGTGACATGTGCGAGCGACGCGTTCGCGAGCGCCTGCTGCACAGCGGCCTGCATCTGCAGCACCTGCGCGCGGGCCTGCAGCAACTGCTGATCCAGATCCGGTGCGGCGATCACCGCCAGAACGTCGCCCTTATGCACCTTGCTGCCGATATCGACCAACCGTTGGGCGATGTAGCCGGTGGCGCGGGCATACAGCGTGGCGGCATCGAACGCCTGCATCGTGCCGGGCAGATCCACCACGAGCGGGCGGTCGTTCGCCGCCGCGGTCATCGTGCGCACCAGCGGTACCGCATCCTGGCGTATGCGCAAAGCGTCGGCTGCCGCCTGACTGCGCGCAACATGCGTCCATGTGCCCACGCCGACCATGGCGGCGAGCACCAAGACCGCGCCCACGCCGAGCCTGCGGGCGGTTCGGGTGCGTCGCGCGGTCTGCACCTGCTCGTGGGCCGGGATGTGTTCCGGGGTGGAGCGGGTTTCGGCTGGGCGAGCCTCGCCCTGGGGTCGGCTGATCTGGTTCATAAGCGTCAGGCTCCCTGATGCGAAAGGCCGGCCGGGGTGGGGCCCCGACCTTCATGTTTGGCATCGGCGGGCGCGTGCTCGAAGGCGCCGAACACCGAGTAGAGATAAGGCACGAACAGCAGTGTAGTAACGGTGCCGACCAATACGCCGCCGATCACCGCGCGGGCCAGCACCGCGTTCTGCTCCTCGCCGGCGCCGCCGATCGCCATCGGGACCATGCCCACGAGCATGGCTGCGGCTGTCATCAGCACCGGCCGCAGCCGCGTGGTGCCGGCGGAGAGGGCGGCCTCGACCGCGCTCATGCCCTCCATCCGCTGCTCGCGTGCAAAGGTCACCAGCAGGATCGAGTTGGCCGAGGCCACACCCACCGACATGATCGCCCCCATCAGCGAGGGAACCGATAGCGTGGTTCCGGTCACGAACAGCATCAGCAGAATGCCCGAGCCGGCTCCGGGCAGAGCCAGGATCACCGCCAGCGGGTCAAGAAAACTCTGATAGTTCACCACCATCAGCATGTAGACGAACACCGCGGCGAACAGCAGCCCGATCGTGAGGTTGGCGAAGGCGTTGTTCATGCTGCTGATCTGACCCAGGATATTGATCTGGTCGGCCGGTTTCAGATGGGTGCGTGCTTCGGCCACGATCCTGTTGATCTCCGCCGCGGCCGAGCCGAGATCGGTGCTCTGCACGCTGGCGTACACATCATACACTTCCTGGATGTTCGTCTGGTTATACACCGACTGCACTTTCACCCGGTGGCCTGTCGCGACATTGCCGAACAGATCCGGGATCGGGGCGCCGCCGACTGCGCCAGGCGAGCCGGCAATGGGGATATTGTCCAGATCGCTCTTGTCGTGCAGGCGATATTCCGGTGTCTGCACCGCCATATAATAGGGGATACCGTTTTTCGGATCGGTCCAGAAATTCGGGGATATCTGCTCCGATGAGCTCAGGCTGATATTGAGATCATTGGCGATGGCATTCACGCTCAGGCCGAGTTCCTGGGCGCGCGTGCGGTCGATCGTGTAGAACATCTCAGGGGCGTCCAGCTCCTGCTGCACATGCGCATCCACGATGCCGGGAACGGCGGCGATCTTCTTGGCGATGTCTTGCGCGATCGCCTGGTTATCCACGCGGTCGCGACCCTGCACCTGCACATCGATTTGCGAGGGCACGCCAAAATTGAGGATCTGCGTGACCAGATCGGCCGGCTGGAAGTAGAACAGAACTGATGGGAAGGCCGAGGAAAGCTCGTCGCGCAATTGCCGAGTGATCGCGGCCGTGCTCTGCGTGCGGTCGGTGGCAAGCTGGATTTGGATGGTGCCGTCGTTGACGCCGATCGTCGTGCCGTCGGTGAAGGCCAAATTATACGTGCGCTGCGGCAGGCCAAAATTGTCCAGGATCAGGCTAATATCGCGCGCGGGTATCTTCTCACGGATATTATCCTCGACGGCCTGGAAAATCTTTTCCGTGGCTTCGATACGGGTGCGCGCCGGTGCGCGCACATGCAGCTGGATCAGCCCGGCATCCACCTGCGGGAAAAAGTCGCTGCCGACGAAGATGCTGAGTACGCCGGCCAGAACCACAAAGCTTAACGCAACCAGCGGCGTTATCACACGCCGCGCCAGGATTGCCGACAGCAGCCAGCCATAGAAATCACGGAACGCATCGAAGCGCCGGTTGAAGCCTTCATGGAACCGCCCGAACCAGCCACTGGCTGCCGCGTGGCCGCCATGCTCGCCGGCATATTCGCGCCGCAGCAGCAGCCGGATGATGATCGGCGTCAGCGTGCGGCTGATGCCGTAGGAGGCGAGCATGGCAAACACCACCGCCATCGCCAGCGGCGTGAAGAGGTATTTCGCAGCGCCCTGCAGGAAGAACACGCTGACGAACACCACACAGATGGCCAGCGTGGAAATCAGCGTCGGCACCGCGATGCCAGCGGCACCCTCCATGACCGCATTGTCGAAGTCGCCGCCTTCTTCCAGCAGCCGGTGCGTGTTCTCGATGGTGACGGTCGAGTCATCGACCAGAATACCGACGGCGAGCGCCAATCCGCCCAAAGTCATGGTGTTGATCGTCTCCCCCAGCGCCGAGAGCACCGCGATGGAGGTGAGGATGGAGAGCGGAATGGAGACCATCACCACCACCGTCGNNTGATGGCGCTCTGCACGAACACCGACTGGTCGAACAGCAGCGCGATATGCATGCCGGGCGGTGCCGCCTTCTGGATGGCGGGCATTGCCGCCTTGACGGCTTTCACCACGTCCAGGGTTGAGGCGTCACCGTTCTTGATGATCGTCAGCAGAACAGCGCGTTTGCCTTCGGCGCGCACGATGTTCTGCTGCACGGCCCAGCCGTCGCGCACATGCGCCACATCGCGCAGATAGACGGTGGTGCCGCCCACCTGCTTGATCGGCAGGTTGTTCAGCGACTCGATGGATTGCGCGGAGGCATTCACGCGCACGATGAACTGCTTGTCGCCCATCTTGGCGTCGCCTGAGGGCAGGGTCAGGCTCTGGCTGTTGACCGCGGTTACGACATCGTTGGGCGTGAGCCCCTGCGCGCGCAGGGCGTCCGGATCCAGATCCACCATGATCTGGCGATACTTGCCGCCATAGGGCGTGGGCAGCGTGATGCCCTGGATCGGCGCCAGTTGCTGGCGGATCTGGTAGATACCGTAGTCGTAAAGCTGCTGTTCGTTCAGCGTGTCCGAGCTCAGACTCAGCTGCAGCACCGGCACGGAGGAGGCGTTGTACTGCACGATCGTCGGCGGCTGGATGCCCGTGGGCATCAGCGCGCGGATCGAGTTGGAGGCGGAGACGATCTGCGCGATCGCCAGGTCCACGTTCACGCCGGGCTGGAAGTAGATCCGCTCCACCGAGATGCCCGACAGCGTCTGACTGGAGATATTCTTGATATCGTTGACCGAGGAGCTGATGGAATACTCGCTATAGGTGGTAACGCGCTGTTCCATCTCCTCCGGCGTGAGGCCGGTATATTGCCAAATGACCGACACCACGGGGATGTTGATATTGGGAAAGATGTCCTTGGGCGTCACCAGGATCGCGCTGACACCGAGAAACAGCATCAGCATCGCCACCACGTAGAAAGTGTAGGGATATTTCAGCGCGAATTTGACGATACCCATGGGGATGATCGATCCTGCCAGACTAGCGACAATAAGGTAGCTTATTGTTTAGCGTTTACCAGGGGACGTGTTGCAATGCAGCACATTCCTGACTTGCGCTTTTATATGATCTGTGTGCACGAGCGCGTGATGAGGGGAGCGGGTTGACCCGTTCGCCCTCACCGTCGACCCGACACCGCAGGTTCACCGCGCACCTGGAAGACCAAAAGTTTTTTGGTTCTTTTTTTCAAAAAAGAACACTTTCTTTCTTCTTTTGTCCCACGACTGTTAAGTTCCCGCAAAATGGCCCCTGCCGCCTTTCCTTCGTAGGGGTGCCGGGGTAACGCGTTCTCGATCACGGCCATGGCGGGAGCTTAACGCGTTTGTTCGGCGGATTTTTCGAGTGGTGGGGCACGCAGCTCCTCAGCCTTTTGCCGGCGCGCCTGCGCGGCAGCACGGCCGGACCCGCGCTCATCGCGGATGCCGGGACGCCAGACTTTGTCGCCCTCCTTCGCCGCCGTGGGGGCGCCGAACAGAGGCTCGCTCGGGTTCCTGCCGATGATGCGAGCGGCACGGCCAAGCTGCGCGCCGCCCTGGCCGGCCGCAGGCGTGGCGAGAAGGTGGTGCTGCGACTGCCGGCGGACCGCGCGCTGGAACGCAGCGTGACCTTGCCGATTGCCGCGGAACGCGACCTGGAGCGTGTGCTGGGTTACGAGATGGAGCGCCTGACGCCATTCACCCCCGACGAAGTGTTCTGGGGCTACGCGGTGCAGGAACGCGATCGTGCCCGGGCTCGGCTGGTGTTGCGCCTGACAGTGGTGCCCCGCGCTTCTATCGCCAGGCTGATCGATATGCTGGCCTCCCTGGGGGGCCGGCCGGACATGCTGGAGACCGCCTCGCCCCATGGCAGCCGCCTGATCAAGCTCACGCATGCAGGGCCGCGCGTTGCCGACGGGCTGCTGAGCGGGCGCAACCTCGCCGTTGCCGCCGGCGCGCTGCTGCTGCTGGTGCTCGTTTCTCCCTTTCTCCGTCAATCGCTGACGCTGGCGGAGCTGCAGGATCGCCTGTCCGCCATGGCACCTCGACTGAGCAAGGCGGAGGCATTGCGGGGCCGCATCACCGGCGCCGGTGCGGGCGGCGATGCGGTGGCCGCCGAAACCCGCCGGCTGGGCGACACGCTGGCCGCGCTGGCCGCGGTTACGGAAATTTTGCCTGACGACAGCTATCTTACCGAATTCACCATGCGCGAACGCCACCTCACCCTATCGGGCCTGGGTGCTTCGGCACCCCGCCTGATCAGCCTTCTCTCGGCTGATCCGCGGATTCGCAATCCGGCGTTCACCGCGCCGGTCACGCGGAGCGAGACCAACCATCTGGATGTGTTTTCCATTCGTGCGGAGCTGGCGCAGTGAAGGAAGAATTCTTCTTTTTTGAAAAAAAGAAGCAAAAAACTTTTGTCTGGTGGGACCGACACGCTGGCCAAGGTGGGGGCGTCTCTCAGCGAACGTTTTTGGGTTCTTTTTTTCAAAAAAGACCGCTTTCTTAGATGGATACGACGCTCCCCACCGGCCGGCGCGGCCAAGCCCTCGCCGCCGGCCTTGTGATCCTCACCATGGCGATCCTCTGGCTCGGCGTCATCTCCCCGGCCTTGGATCTCTATGCGGACCGCGCCGACCGGATCGATGCGCTGCGCGCCCGCGCCGCGCGCGAGGCCGCGCTGATCGAGGCGCTGCCAAGCTTGCAGAAACAGGCCCAGATCCTGTCCCGTGCGCCCACCCGCGCCGTGCTGCCAGGCAATTCCGATGCGATCGCGGGCGCGACGTTGCAGGAGCAGGTGCAATCCATGGCCGGGGGCGTGAACGCCCAGCTCACCAGCATCGAGACGCTGCCCGCCGAACAGGTGGGTGCCTACCGGCGGATCGGCGTGCGCGTGGAGTTGAGTGCCCAGCTCGCCGTGGTGATCGAGCTTCTGCGCGCCATCGAGGATGCCCAACCCAGCATGCTGGTGGACGATATCCGCCTGACCGCCACGCCCGTGAGCCCCCAGAACGCGCAACTGCCGCTGGATGCTGCCTTCACGGTGTATGCCTTCCGCGTGGGCACCGCGAAGGATGATCAGCCATGAGCGGTTCGCTCACGCGCCTGGTGGCCGGGCTGATGGCGGTACTGGTTGTTGTTCTCGCTTTGGAATGGCTGCTGCCCGGCGATAGCGTGTTGGCATTGCCGGCGGTGCGCCTGGCCGGCCCGGCGCGGCAGGTTGCCCCGCCGGCGCGGCGTACCGGCGCCTGGGCGGACATGGTGCTCGCCCGGCCGGTATTTAGTATCAGCCGGCGTCCGCCGCGGGTCGCCGCCGGCCCGAAGGCCGATACCGAGGCCGGGCAGGCGCGGCTGGCCGGCATTATGGTTTCCAGCCTGCGGCGGCTGGCGATCTTCGCGCCCGATGGCGGGGGCAAGCCCTTGGTGCTTGCGGAAGGCGCCAGCGTGAACGACAGCACCATCAAGGATATCCTGCCGGATCGTGTGATCCTGGCCAGCGGCGCCGTGCTGACCCCGGCCTACGACCATAACCGCGTGGTTCCGCCTCCAGCGGCGCCATTTTTCCAGCCGCCTTTCCAGAATCCCGCTTTTCCCAACCCCGGCTTCCCCGCGCCCGGCGGCCCGCCGATTTTCAATCCGGCCCAACCCAATCCAGTGGGCGAGAACGGCCAGCCCGCCGGCAGTCAGATGCCGGGTGTTCCACCGTTCCGCGGCCCGATGATCGTTCCACGGAGAGACTGAATGAGTGTTTGCCTCGGCCCTTCACCTGCGACCGTGGCCCTCCGCCGAGGGAGAGCCCCATCGCCGCGCCGCCAGGCAGTTTCCCGCCTGGCGTGGCTGCTCGCCTCCGGCGCGCTTTGGGTCGGCGGCTGCGCCACCACGCGTCCCAATGTGGTCCCGCCGTTGCCACCTTTATACGGTGATGCCGGCCGCACAACGCCGCGGATCAACGGCAGCGTGGCCGGCAGCCCGCCGCCGCCGGAAATCGCCATCAGCACCAGCCCCGGTATCCATATCGCCAGCCCCGAGGGCGGGCAGGGTGGCGGCGGCGGCAGTTTCACCCTGGATTTCGCCGACACCGATATACGCGAGGTGGCAGCCCAGATCCTGGGCAACTTCCTCCATAAGAACTACGCCATCGACCCCTCCGTGCATGGTACGGCCACCATCCGCACGGTGGTGCCGCTCACCGAGGGCCAGCTCGTCCCGGTCCTGCAATCGCTGCTGGCCCAGAACGGCGCCACGCTGGTGAATAATGGCGGCGTCTATCGCGTGCTTCCCGCCGCTGCCGCCGCGGGTCTTGCCGGCGGTTCGGGCACCGCGGGCGGCATGATGGTGCCGCTGCGCTATGCAGCGGCCGAGGATCTGGCGAAGGTGCTGTTGCCCTACGTTCAGGGCGGCGCCCGCCTGGTGGCGGTGCCCAGCAGCAACGCTCTGGTGATCTCCGGCGAGCCCGCGCAGCGCGATGCGCTCGTGGATCTGGTGCGTGCCTTCGACGTGGATGTGCTCGAAGGGCAGAGCTATGCGCTGATGCCGGTGCCCAATGGCGCGGCCGAGGATTTCGCCACCGCCCTGCAGCAGGCCTTCCGCAGCCAGCAGGGTGGCCAGCTCGCTAGCCAGGTGCGCGTGGTGCCGCTGGCCCGGGTGAGCGCCGTGCTGGTGATTGCCAATTCCCCACGCTACCTCACCGATGCGCGCCGCGCCTATACCGTGGTGGAGCGCGGCATGCGCGAGACGATGCGCACCTGGCATGTGTATTACGTGCAGAACAGCACCGCCAACGACACCGCCTATATCCTGCAGCAGGCTTTTACCCCGGATAACGTCACAGCCCAGCCCACGGCGCATGGCCAGGGCCAGCAATCCGCGGCCCCGAGCGGGATTTCCAACAACGCCAGTCTTTCAAGTTCTTCAACGACCGGCCTGGGCGGCGGTGCCGGCGCTGGCGGCAGCACCGGCGGGCTGGGCAGCGCGATGGGGGGCACCGGCGGGCTTGGCTCCGGTGCTGGACTGGGCTCGGGCGGTTTGGGCGGCACTGGCGGCTCCGGCGGGCAGGGTGCCCCGGCGCGGCCGGCGAGTGCCGGGGCCAACCCGCTGCTCGGCGGGCTTTCCGCCAGCGGCGGCCAAGCCTCGCCGAATGCCATGCGAATCATCCCCAATCCGGAGAACAACGCCATCCTGGTTTATGCCACCGGCGAGGAGGAAGCGACGGTGGAGGCGATGCTCCACAAGATCGATATCCTGCCGTTGCAGGTTCGTATCGACGTCATCATCGCCGAGGTGGATCTGAACGATCAATTGCAATACGGCACCGAATACTACTTCAAGCATCACGGTCTCTCCGGCGCGTTCTCGCAAGCCGCCTCGGTGATCACCGGCGCATCCGTGGCGGGCAACCAGTCTGCCAACACTGCCGGCGCCTTCTCGATCGGCGTGTCGGGTGCCGCGGGAGATGTCGTGCTGCAGGCGCTGCAAGGGATCACCACCGTGAAGGTGCTGTCCTCGCCGGAACTGCTGGTGCTGGATAACGAAACCGCCTCGCTCTCGGTGGGCGATCTAGTGCCGTACCTCACCGGATCGACCACCGTTCTTTCCAGCACCAACGATGTGGTCAATTCCGTCAGCTACCAGAAAACCGGCGTGATCACCCAGGTGACGCCGCGGGTGAACAGCGGCGGGCTGGTGACGCTGGATATCAGCCAGGAGGTGAGCGGCATCGCGGCCGGCAGCGGCACGCTTTCCAGCGGCGCTGCTACCACGCCAACCTTTACGGACCGCGCGCTGCAAACGCGGATCGTTGCCCAGGATGGGCAAACGATCGGCCTGGCCGGCCTGATTCAGGATACGGTCACCCGCGGCAATAGCGGTATCCCCGTGCTGAAAGACATCCCCTTGCTGAACGTGCTCGCCAGCACGCAGACCAATACGCGGGTACGGACCGAATTGCTGGTGCTGATGACACCGCACGTGCTGCACGACCAGCGCGACGCCCGCTCGCTGACCGAGGATATCCGCCAGCAACTGCCCTCGGCGGCGTATTTGCCGTATGAGGTCAAGAAGATGAAGCGGGGCGGGTCGGATGATCCGAATCTGGGGGTGCAGAAGGCGTTTGGGGTGGGGCCGTAGGAAGGAAGAAAGGTCTTCTTTTTTGAAAAAAAGAAGCAAAAAACTTTTGCCTGTTGGTATCCGACTCTCCGGCGGCGTACCCCAAAGGTAAAAGTTTTTTGGTTCTTTTTTTCAAAAAAGAACATCTTCTTGATACACACCCAGCGGATCAGGAGCAGACGATATGGGGCGCTATCTGGTCACCGGCGGTGCGGGCTACGTGGGCTGCCACCTGGTTCTGGCGCTGATGGATGCCGGCCATACGGTCACGGTCTACGACAATCTGCGCCAGGGTCATCGCGCTGCGGTGCCGCCGGGCGCTACGCTCATTGCGGCCGAACTCGCAGACGTTGCGGCCCTGAACGCCGTCCTGGCAGATGGCCCCTGGGACGCGGTATTTCATTTCGCCGCGCTCTCACTCGTGGGCGAGAGCATGAAGCGTCCCTTCCATTACCTGATGGAAAATGCGGCCCTTGGAATCCGGCTCATCGAGGCTTGCGTGGCGCATGGCGTGCCGCGCTTCGTGCTCTCCTCCACCGCCGCGCTGTTCGGCAACCCCGAGCACATCCCGATTAGCGAGGATGAGCGAATCGACCCCGGCTCGCCTTATGGCGAAAGCAAGCTGATGCTGGAGCGCGCGCTGTTCTGGGCTGATCGTATCCATGGCCTGCGCAGCGCCTGCCTGCGCTACTTCAACGCCGCCGGCGCCGACCCGGCCGGCCGCGCCGGCGAGGACCACAATCCCGAAACGCATCTGATTCCTCTGGTGATCGATGCCGCGCTGGCCCGCCGACCGGAGATCGCCGTGTTCGGCGACGACTACCCCACGCCGGATGGCACCTGCATCCGCGACTACATCCACGTGAGCGACCTGGCCGAGGCCCATCTGCGCGCGCTGGCGCGCCTGGAGGAAGGCTCGGTCACCTACAATCTCGGCAACGGCGCCGGCCATTCGGTGAAGCAGGTGATCCGCATGGTGGAGCAGGTGAGCGGCCGCACGGTGCCGGCGCGCATTGTGGGCCGCAGGGCAGGGGACCCGGCGATCCTCGTGGCCGCGTCGGACAAACTGCGGCGGGAGACCGGCTGGGCGCCGCGCTATGATGATTTGGAAACCATCGTCACCCACGCCTTCGCCTGGCGGCAGGCCCATCCGCGCGGCTACGACGATCGCTGAGCCGCGCTACACCGGCAGCGTGGCCGTCTTTCAGCCGCGCCCCGGCCTGGGCGACCTGATCTGGCATTTGCCGCTGATCCGCGCCATTGCCGCCGCGTCAGCCTCCGGCCGCGTGGTGCTGATCACCAAGCCCAGCACTCAGGCCGATGTGCTGCTGGAGGGTGATCCCGCCATCGAGCGTATCGTCTGGTTCGACCGCAACCCCCGCCAGGGACGCGGCCGCCACGACGGCGTGCTCGGCTTGCCCCGGCTGATCGCCAGCTTGCGGGGGTGCGGCGTGCACAGCTGTGTGCTGCTGCACCACGGTGCGTCGCTCGCTGCCGCCATGTGCGCGGCCGGCATCCCCAACCGTTACGGGTATGGCACCACGCGCGCCCAGCGTGCCTGGCTGAACCGCTTGCCGTTCCTCGCCAATGTTGCCCCGTTTACCGAGGCGTTCGCGCAGGCCAGCGCCTACGCGAACGCGGCCGGGTTTGCCGCCTTGCCGGAGCCGGCCGTCGCCATCCAATCTCAGGCCCGCGCCGCGGTTGCGCTGCGCCTGGCCGGCATGGCGACGCCTTTCGCCGTGCTCGGCGTGGGGTGCCAGGGCCAGGTGCGCCAATGGGGTGCGCAGAATTTCGCGCGCCTGGCCGATTCCTTGATCGCGCGTGGCACCGGCACGGTGATCATACTCGGCGCCGCCCATGAAGCGGCGCATGTGAATACCATCCTGGCGGGTGTTGCCAAGCCGGGGCAGGTGCACGGGGCGCTCGGTTGGCCGCTGCCCGAGGTGGCCGGCCTTCTTGCCGATGCCGCTCTGTTCATCGGCAATGATAGCGGCATGATGAACTTGCGTGCGGCCGCCGGCCGGCCCGCCTACGCCCTGTTCGGCGCCTCCGGCCCGCTGACCCACAGCACGCTGATCCGCCCCATCATTCCGTCAGCCGGTCCCCGCGCCGGCATGGACCAGATTGCGGTTTCACAGGTTATCGAGGCGCTCGCCCTGTGATCCGGCACCTACACCCAGTGCGCCGGTACCCATGCGCCATTCGGCGCCCAGTGTCCCGGCACCCAATGGTGATAGGCCGCCAGACGCTGCACGTAATGCCCGCCGATCCATACATACGCCCCGCCATTCCAGTGCCAGCCACCGGGTTGCCACACCAGGCGCGGGCCAGGCGGTGGGGGCACCGGTTCGTAGCGGGCAGCAGGAATGGGTGGGGGGCCTGGTGGCGGCGCGGCGACGCAGCCGCCCAGCACCAGCACCAAACCGGCGGCCATGATCGTGACCCGCATGCTCCCGTCTCCCCAAGACTTTACGTCGGGAGCCTGGCTAGGGGCTGATGAGGAGTCGCGGCAAAGGAAAAACGCCGCGGCCAGAGGGCGAGCCGCGCACCACACGATGGCACGCGAGCCGCAACGCCGTTTCGCACGGTCGCCGCGCACGTTCAGTTTGTTGACATTCGAGACATCCGCCCGGCCATAGCCGGACACGGACCACCGACCTGCGAACGCTTCCAGAGGACCTCGAAGCGCCGCCAGTCGGAAAAAAGCCTTACGCGAGCTTAAGCGCCGAGGCTGCCAGCTTGCCGCGCTCGCTCACCACTTCATAGCTCACCTTCTGCCCGTCCTTCACCGTGGTGAGGCCAGCCGCCTGAACCGCCGTGATGTGCAGAAAAACATCCTTGCCGCCATCTTGCGGGGAGATGAATCCAAACCCCTTGTCAGGGTTGAACCACTTTACCGTCCCGATCGCCATAACAAACGCACTCCTGTTGAAGCCCGAAGCCTATAGACCTGTCGGACCACCGCGAACAGCCCCCGCCCCCCTGGCCGAACATAAACCGCACCTCCTCCTACCTGCTGCGTTATGCTACCGGCACGCCCAGGACGGGCGCGGCTCGCTACGCTCAAAGGACTGCGCATGACCACAACCATCATTGTCGCCGCCGGATTGGCGGTGCTCCTCGCCCTCGCCGGCGGCCTGCTGACGGAGGTCGGCCCCTGGTACCGCGCACTGCGCAAGCCAGGCTGGAACCCGCCGGATTGGGCCTTCGGCCCGATCTGGACGGTGATCCTCAGCCTGCTCGCGGCCTCGGGCGTGCTGGCCTGGCGCGGCGCGCACACGCCTACAGCTCACCTCCAGGTGGCCATCTACTTCGCCGTCAACTGGGTGTTCCACCTCGCCTGGAGCCCGCTGTTCTTCAAGCTGAAACGGCCGGACTGGGCGCTGATCGAGAACATGTTCCTGCTGGGGTCGGTGGCCGCCCTGGTGATCGGGCTGCGGCCCTTTTCGGTGCTCGCGAGCTGGCTGGACGTGCCCTATCTCGTCTGGGTCACAATCGCGCTATACCTGAATTACACCATCGTCCGGCTTAACGAGCCCTTCAGCGGCGTCGGCAACACGGCAGCGACGAGCCAGGGGGCGGCGTAAGGAAGGCGTTCTTTTTTGAAAAAAAGAACCAAAAAACTTTTGCCTGTTCAGGTACGTGACGTGGCCAGCGTGTCGGATCGCGGGTGAAGGCGTCGGAACAAAAGTTTTTTGGTTCTTTTTTTCAAAAAAGAACGCCTTTCTTACTTGAACACATCCCCCGGCGTATCCCCCTTCAGCGACGCCCCCAATTCGCGGCCTAGCCGCTCCGCATCCTTCGGCAGGCCCTCCAGCGTGCGCTTCAGCAGGAATGTGCCGTCCGCGCGCGCCACCAGCCCGGTCAGCCGCATCCGCCCGTTCGGCAAAATCCGCGCATGGCCGCCAATCGGCGTGTGACATGAGCCATCCAGCACCGCCAGCATCGCCCGCTCGGCGGTGGCAGCCGCCCGTGCCTGTGGGTCCTCGATCGCTGCCAGCATCTCGCGCAGCTCCACATCGTCCTCATGCACCGTCACGCCCACGATGCCCTGCGCTGCCGATGGCACCATCACGTCCGGATCGAAAATCACCGAAGCCTCGTGCTGCATGCCCAGCCGGTTCAGGCCTGCCAGCGCCAGCAGGCTCGCCTCGCAATCCCCCGCCCGCACCTTGGCCAGGCGAGACTGCACGTTGCCGCGAATGGTCGTGATGCGCAGATCCGGCCGCGCATGCAGCAACTGCGCCTGCCGCCGCACCGAGGACGTGCCCACCAGCGCCCCCTGCGGCAACGCAGCGTAGGGATCCGCGCCCGCTTCAACCGGCCGGCCGAAAATCAGCGTGTCACGCGGGTCCTCGCGCGTCAGCGTGCAGGCCAGCACAATGCCGGCGGGAAGAGTGGTCTCCAGGTCCTTCAAACTATGCACGGCAAAATCGATGCGCCCATCCAGATGCGCCTCGTCGATCTCCTTGGCGAACAAACCCTTGCCGCCGATATCCGCCAGCCGCCGATCCAGCACCGTATCGCCCGTGGTCTGGATCAGATGCTCCTCGAACACGTCCATGCCGCGCAGCACGGGGCATAGCTTGCGCAACGTCTCCAGAAATCCACGCGTCTGCACCAGCGCCAACGGCGACCGCCGCGTGCCCACACGCAACGGCAAAGTCCGCGAATGCCGCTTCGTGCGCCGCGGCGCCGGCAAATCGGCAAGAGCGCCGTCGGAATAAACGGAGGTGTCTAGCAGCACGTTGAACGCTCCTGGGTGTTTCTGAGCAAGAAAGAAAGCACTTCTTTTCTGAAGAAAAGAAGCAAAAGACTGTTGGCAGGCTGTCGCGGACTCACGGGAAACAGGCGCAAAAATCAGGGTGTTACGACGCCAAACAGGTGGGCCAAATCCTTGAAGAAAATCTTAGCATGGGCGGCCGGCTTGGCCCGCACGAGCTTCTTGTTCATGTACGCATCCCAGGTCAGCTTCTGCACATCCGCATCGCGGCAGATGTTGACAAAGCCTTCACGGCGCTTGTCGTTGCTGTACCAGAACCACTGCATGATCCCCAGGATCAGGAAAACGCGGCCATGCGCCTTCATGAAACGCCGCCGCGGCTCGCGCAGGGCGCGCACATCGCCGGTGGCGCAGAATTTCTCCACCGCCTGCGCCGCGAGCCGCCCGCCCTCCATGGCGTAATAGATGCCCTCGCCGGAGGCCGGCGCCACCACGCCCGCCGCATCGCCGGCCAGCACCACATCGCGCCCGTTGTCCCAGCGCTTCATCGGCTTCATCGGGATCGGCGCACCCTCGCGCCGCAGCGTCTGCGCGTCCGTCAGCCCCGCCGCCGCCCGCAGGGCCGTCACCGAGCCACGGATGGAGAACCCCTTCTTCGCCGAGCCGGAGCCGATGCTCACCGTGTCCCCATGCGGGAACATCCATCCATAAAAATCCGGCGAAAGCTTGCCCTGATAGAAGATGTCGCAGCGGCCAGGCTCGAACAGGCGGCCCAGCGCATCTGGCACCTCCTGCTCCGCCTTCGGCGCTCGCACGATTTCATGGTAGGCGAATACGTAAGGGACCTTGTCCGCACCCTTCACGCATTGCTTGGCCACCGCGGATTTCGCGCCATCCGCGCCAACCACCACACGTGCCCGCACCCGGCCGGGCACGCTCGCGCCGTCGGAGCCTTTGCTATGGTACTCCACCACCGCCGTGCCGTCCGCGTCGTGGGAAACCCGGTCGAAAAACCCGGTGACGCGATCGGCACCCAACGAAGCGGCCCGGTCGCGTAACCATTCATCGAAATGCTCGCGATCGACCATGCCGACGAAACCGCCATCGATCGGCATATCCACCTGCTTATCCGCAGGCGACACCATGCGGGCGGCCCGGATACGCGCCTTGATCTGGGAGTCCGGGATCTCGAAATCGCGCACCAGCCGGGGCGGGATTGCGCCGCCGCAGGGTTTGATCCGGCCGCCGCGGTCCAGCAGCATCACGCGCCGTCCGGCACGGGCCAGATCGGCCGCCGCGGTGGCACCCGAAGGCCCGCCGCCTACCACGACCGCATCGTACGTCATCACGTCGCTCATGCCTTGCTCCTGCGTCACGCTGTTGCTGTCATGCGGGGATGACCCGCGGTGGATGGCGGGGTCTCGGCGCCCCCCTGAAACACGCCGCCGGCCAACTGCGCCGCGGCCACGAAAAGCAGCGCCTGACCGAGGAAAACCGCGCCGTAAGCCACCGCAGGCGAGCCCAACAGTATGCGCGCCACATCGCTGGCGCCCGTACCGAGCAGGCCGCCTAGGCCGAAGGCCAGCGCCTGCGCGGCCCCCCAAAGCCCCATGCGCACGCCCTCACGCGGGCCGCGCTGCGCGGCATCCCGGCCGCCGCCGGCCAAGCCCATCATTGCCCCGATGGCCGAGACCGCGAACGCGCCGTTGGAGGCGCCGAGCGCAAACACCGTGGCTTTCAGCGGCCAGGCCGGTCCCACCAGGCCGGCTGCCGCCAGCGCCAGGAGGCATAGTGCAGAGGCCGCGCAGCCGCCCATGGTGAGCGCCCGCATCACCGGCGCTTTACCCGCGCCCGCGAGGCTGCCGAGCAGCGCCACAAGGACCATACCGGCCATCACCCCACCGTGCTGCAGGCCGGTCAGCCCCGCGGTCTGGCCCGGCGTCAGCGCGAACACCGCGCCGGCGAACGGCTCCAGGATCAGCTCCTGCGCGCTATAGGCGAGCATCGAGACGAACACGAAGATGGCGAAACGCCGTGCCTGCCGCTCCGCCCACACCTCGCGCAGCGCGTCCAGGAAACCCGCCTGTTTGGCCTGCGGGGCAGGGGCGCTGCCGCCGGCTTGCTCCACCCCCCACACGGCCGCGCAGGTGAGCACAAGGGCGGCGCCCGCGATTTCGGCCGCGACACGCATCAGAAGGCCGAGGGAAAAGGGATGCAGCAGCTTGCCGGCCACCGTCGCCGTGACCGCGATGCCCAGGATCATCAGCACCCACAGGATCGTGGCCGCGGCCGGCCGGCGCGATGGCGCCACCTGTTTGGCCATCAGCACCAGCACGGACGTGCCGGCGGCCCCCACGCCTGCGCCGACCAGGGCGAAGGCCGGCACCGCCAGCGCCACGCCGGCCAGCGTGTGCGTGCCCATCAGCACCGTCGCAGCTGAGGCGGCGACGCCGCCGGCTGCGAGCGCCGCCATGCCGCCAATGATCCAGGGCGTGCGTCGGCCCCCGATATCGGATCCGAATCCCATGCGCGGCCGCAGCACCTGCACAGCGTAATGCAGGCCCACCAGCGCGCCCGGCAGGATGGCCGGCAGCGAGAGTTCCACCACCATCACCCGGTTCAGCGTCACCGTCGTCAGCACAACGACCGCGCCCAGGCAGGCCTGAATCAGGCCGAGGCGTACGATGCTGAACCAGCTGAGGTTTGGCGCGATCATCCGTGCATCCCCCGCAGCGCGAAGGCGGTGGCGAGCATGCCGAGCACGTACAGGCTGGTACCGGTGGCGTTGTACCACGGGGCTTTTTCACGCGGGTTCTGCAGCAGCTTCGTCATCAGCCAGACCTGCGCCAGCAGCAGGGCGGCGACGACGCCGCCATGGATCCAAAATGCGTGGTGCAGCAGCCAGGCCACCACCGCCACCTGCGGTGCCGCCATCACCACACAGGCGAGCCGGGCCGCGTTGGTGGCGCCGAGTTGCACCGGCAGGGTGCGCACGCCCATCTGGCGGTCGCCCTCGATGGATTTGAAATCGTTCAGCGTCATGATGCCGTGGGCGCCGATGCTGTAGAGCGCGGCCATGATGATCACGCCGTGCGAGGGCAGGGTGCCGGCCATGATGGCGGCGCCTGTGAACCAGGGCAGGCCTTCGTAGCAGGCGCCGCAGGCGGCGTTGCCCCACCAGCCGTTCAGCTTGATGCGCGCCGGCGGCGCGCTATAGGCCCAGGCCAGCGCCAGCCCGAGCACGGTGGCCGCGAAGGCCCAGGTGCCCAGCGTTGTCGCCAGCGCGAGCGAGAGGATGGTCCACAGCCCTGCCAGATAGAGCCCTCCATGCCCGGGGACGCGGCCGGAGGGGATCGCGCGGCCGGGTTCGTTGATGGCGTCAACATGCCGGTCGTACCAGTCGTTCACCGCCTGGCTTGTGCCCGTGACCATCGGCCCGCACAGGGCGATGCCTGCGACCAGGAGCCACCAATGCCCCGCGATCGGCTTGCCGCTGGAGACGACACCGCACCCATAGGCCCACATCGGCGCAAACCACGTGATCGGCTTCAGCAACTCGCCGACCGCGGCTAGCCCCACGCGTGGTGCGCGCGTTGAGGTCCGTTTCAAAGTTTTTTGCTTCTTTTTTTCAAAAAAGAAGGAGTCTTCCCTTTGCCGCTGCGCGGGGCCTTCTTTCTTGAAAGAAAGGAGCAAAGAACTTTTACCTTTTCGGGATTCAATTCTGTTCATGAGCCGTGAGGTCCCCTAGGCCGTAGCGGCGCAGTTTCACATAGAGGCTTTGGCGGCTGAGGCCGAGCATTTCGGCGGCGGAGGCGCGGTTGTCGCCGGTGAGTTCCAGTGCTGCCTCGATGCAGAGTTTCTCGATCACGTCGGTAGATTCCCGCACCAGGTCTTTCAGCGAGACGCGGCCGATCAGTTCGGTGAGCTGTTCGATGGAGCGCGGCAGCGGGCGGGTGGACTTGCTTTCCATTTGCAGCCGCGGCCCGATATTGCGAATGGCGAAGCCGAAGGAGGGTTGGCCGCCATTGCCGATGGACACGGCGGAGATTTCCACCTGCGACACGCGGCCATCTTCGCCGCGCATGGCGGTGGTGAAGAACCGCACCGAACCGCGTTGCCGCAGATTGGTGATCAGCACATCGAGTTCCACGCCGGAATTGCCCACCCAGCGGTCCAGCGACTCGCCGCGCGCCAGATCTTCATTGGCCAGGCCGGCAAGTTCCAGGAAGGCCGCATTCGCGGTCAGGATATTGCCGCTGCTGTCGGCGACCACGAATCCGTCCGGCGCGCTTTCCACCAGTTTCAGCAGCTTGCGCTTCACGTCCGGCATTGTTGCGGTTTGCGCGGCCATGGTGGAGATGCGCATCAGGAAGAGTGTAGCGTTTTCCTGCCGGAAGACCGAGGCGGCCACCTGCACGTCCGCGCCGGTGCTGGCCAGGGTCGCCGGAAATTCTTCCGCCCGTCCGTCACCGCGGATCGCGCCCAGATGTGCCTGCACGCTTTGCAGCGTATCGGCGGAGAAGATATCGGTGAGGGCCTGTCCGGCCGCATCCTCGTTATGGCCCGCGAACATGGCGCGCGCCGCCGGATTGGCCTCCACCACGCGCAGGCGCACGGTATCGAGGATCACCACGGCTTCGGATGACATCTGGAACAGCAGCCGGTAACGCGCTTCCACCTCGCGCATGCGCGAATAGTCGCGTTCCAGCGTTTCCTGTGCCGTCATCAGCCGTTGCTGGAGGGACGACATCGCCCGCAGATCGCGCCCGAACGCCACCATGCGGCCATCGGCGCCGACCTGCACGGCGCAATACAGAACCGGAATCGAGCTTCCGTCGGCCGTTGCGTGGTTGATGTGGCGCCATTTCGGGCGTTCGTTATGGGCTGCGGCATCGGCGAGCAGATGAGTCACCTTCGCACGGCTATCGGCCACCACGGTGGACATCAGCCGGCGGCCGACCCAGGCGTCGCTGGTATCGAGATCCGCGGAGAGTTCGTCGCTCTGGAAAGCGATGTCGCGAATCGTGCCGTCCGCGTCGACGACCAGCGCGATATCCGATGCCGTCGCGATCAGCGTTGCCACCGATTGTGCGTCGAGCTCTCCGAGAGAGGCATCGGGGGAGACGAATGTTTTCACGAGGGCCGAGATCCTCCACTGCATGTCCCGTTTCTCCGCCCTAAAAATCGGTCTTCGGGCGAGGCCCGGCCGAAATGTTTTGACGGTCCCTAATGCAGAGCGCCCGTGCTGTCACGCAACCATGAACGCCTAGGTTGAATAGCTTTGGTGTTTTAGCAATCGCGTTCATTGCTCCCGCGCCAACAGCCCAACCAGGTTTTGCGCCTGCTGCACCGCCTGTCTGCCATCGGCAGCAGTGGCATCCGCGCCCACCATGGCGGCCAATTCGGGATGTGCGACGAAGATCGGGCCGCCCACCAGCACGCCGAGCTGAGGGTTGCGCGAGGCACGGCGAATGGCGCGGATCTGTGTGGCCAGGGCGTCCATGCGGTCACTGCCCGCCACTGATAGGCCGACGACGTTGAACCATCGCTTACGCGCCAGCGCGGTGAGGTCCTCGCTGGCTGCCTTCGGCGCGGTGTGCACATTCCAGGCGGCGCGGCGGAAGAACTGCGTCACGATCGCCAGGCCCAGCCAGTGCTGTTCGCCCGGCATCTGCGCGAGCAGTATCTGCGGTGCGCCGCATAACGGCGCCGTGTCCCCGGCGAAAGCCCCGCTCAGCAGGCGCAGCATGTTGGCCAGGCGCATTACGCCCAGCGTGACTTCGGCGAAGCTGCACTCATCCTCTTCCCACATCCGGCCGAGATGGCGCGCCGTGGGCGTGATCACATCGAGGTAGATCGATTCGGGGCAGGCGCCGCCATCGCGCAGTGCCTGCACATAGGCACTGCTCTCGGAGTCGGCGCCGCGGACCACCAGCGCGCTCAGCGCGGCAACCTGGTCGGGCGTCTGGATGGGCGCGGCAGCCACGTCGCACGGCCCTGGTTGACGGCGCGGGGCGCTGAGCAGACGGGGAACGACCACATCCTGAAAGGCCCGCGCCAGCACCGCACGGGTGTGTCCGGTGACGGCATGCTCCGCGCCCCGTAGGCTACCGACCAGCTGCATGGCCTGTGCGTCCGTCCAGGTATCTTCGGTGATGGGCTGCTGTCGCATGGTCGCCGTCGCTGGTTCTCCCTATTGAAGGGCGTTTTTTGGCGAAAGTGTCAAGCTAGATTTACGTAAGGTTTGCTTGACACTCCCTGCCGCGCCGCTCTAGCGTCCCTGACAAGCAAGCCGGTCCACCGCGTCGGTCGGCCGGCTTACACAAGCGCAGGTGCCAGAAATGGCGCACCTGCGGATCACCATCGCGGCTTTTGCCACCGGGCGCTGCTCCGGAGGCGGGCGGGCCGCACAGGGGAGGCTGGTCGGGCGATGTTGAAGGAAAGTCTTTTCGGCCGGTGGATGGGTGCGGTGGATTCCTGCCCCTGGGGCGCTTCCACGGGCCGCCATGTGCAGGCGTTTTCGGCCGCCGGCTTCGCCCTGCGCCGGCGTCTGACACCGGCTTTGTATACGCCCGAGGAAAAACGGCGGCGCGATGCTTCGCCCTGGACGATGGTGCAGGGCGTTCTGGCCCCGGTTCAGTTCCTGATCTTCGCCGTCAGCCTGTCGATGGTGCTGCGCTTCCTGCTGACCGGGGAGGGCGAAGCGGCGGCCACCATCTCCGTCGTGGTCAAGACCGGCGCGCTCTACACAATCATGGTGACCGGCGCGATCTGGGAGCACGAGATTTTTGGGCGCTACCTCTTCGCCCCCGCCTTCTTCTGGGAAGATGCGGTCAGCATGGTGGTGATCGCACTGCACACCGTCTATATCGCGGCCCTTCTGTCGGGCTCGCTCGATAATCGAAGCCTGATGTTCCTGGCGCTGGCTGCCTACGCCACCTACGTGATCAATGCCGCGCAGTTCGTGCTGAAGCTGCGCGCCGCCCGCCTGGCGGAGAACAGGGTGTGGCATCCGGCCGGTCACGGCATGGGGCACGCCTGATGCCGGATGTCGGGGTGTCCGTCCGCGCCGGCTGTACCGATGCGCCGATCCTGCGGGAGCGCGGCCAGCGCGAGGTGTTCTGCGGCCTCACNNTGCACCGGAAAATCCAGGACGCGTTCTTCCTGGTCGTTGGCTCCCGCACCTGCGCGCACCTGATCCAGTCCGCAGCCGGCGTGATGATCTTCGCCGAGCCGCGCTTCGCCACCGCGATCATCGATGAGCGCGACCTGGCTGGCCTGGCCGACGCCAATGACGAACTGGACCGCGTGGTGGCGCAGCTCTTGGCGCGCCGGCCGGAAATAAAACTGCTGTTCCTGGTCGGGTCCTGCCCCTCCGAGGTGATCAAGCTGGATCTCTCGCGTGCCGCGCAGCGGCTGTCGGCCAGCCACATGCCGCAGGTGCGGGTGCTGAACTATTCCGGCAGCGGCATCGA
>PKZM01000181.1 GCA_003133065.1 Acetobacteraceae bacterium | reverse complement strand
GCGGAGCGGCCGTTTGGGGGCCGTGAGCACCGGAGCGCAAAAGACGGGCGCCAGATGGCCGCCAGGGCAGGTTTTGAAAGGCGCTCTTAGTTCATAGGTGCGGATATAGCCGGCACCGATGGCTGCAAGGTTTGCTGCTAACGAACCGCCTGAACCAGCCAAGTGCGCCAGCCGCCAGCCTTACCCGAGCCAACGCCCATCACGTGCCAGCGCGCCGCCCCCTAGGACCACCCACCCCGCTTGATTCCCACGCCCGGCCCGGGCAGGGTCCGCTCCAAGCTACCCCCGCGCAAAGGATGCCCCACCATGCTCGCCCGCACCGATCTGGATCCGCAGGAAGCGCTCGTGTGCACCATGGTGCTGGTCGCGGCCGCCGAAACCGGCGGCATCACCGATCGGGAAATCGGCGTGATGGCAACGCTGGTGCAAACCCTGCCCGCCTTCGAAGGCTTCTCCGCCGAGCAACTGCAACACGCTATCGACGCCACCATCAACCTGCTGCGCGAGGAAGATGGCCTGGCCCATGCCGGCCGCCTGATCCGCGAGGCGCTGGAACCCCGCCTGCGGGAAACCGCCTACACGCTCGCCTGCGAAGTGGTGGCCGCCGACCGCGTACACGGCCAATCCATCCTGCAAATGCTGGAATACATCGGCGCGGAGCTGAAGCTGGATAGCCTGGTGGTGGCCGCTATCGAGCGGGGGACGCGGGCGCGGTATCAGCGGGTGGAACCAAACTAAAAGAAAGAATGTTCTTTTTTGAAAAAAAGAACCAAAAAACTTTTGTCCCCTTGCGCACGCTGCCGGCGAGGCGCGCCCCAACAGTCACAAGTTTTTTGCTTCTTTTTTTCAAAAAAGAAGACCTTCCTTCCTTAACGGAACAGACAAGGCACCTCTGCGTTCAGCGCCCAACAGCGCAGGACCAACCGCCATGGCCGATAACCCCGTGATCAACGAGACAATCCACGAAGTGCAAGGCATCTTCCCCAATGATGCCGCCCTTCAGGATGCCATCGGCCGCCTCACCCGCGCCGGCTTCGACCGCGCCGCCCTCAGCCTGCCCGCCGCCAATCCCCACCCCGAATACGCCACCCCAGGCGCCGGCGCCGAAAACCCCAATACGGAGGATGACACGCGCCAATCCCGCACCCTGCACAGCAGCATGGCCGCCTCGGTAGGCGCCATGGTGGGCGCCGGCGTCACCGTGGCCACGGGGGGCGCGGCCCTGGTGGCCGCCGCCGCCGCGGTGGGCCTGGGGGTGGCCGCCGGCGGTGCTATGGAAGCCGTGCATGGGGCGGCGGACGCAGCGCAGACCAGCGGCCGCAACACCGCGGCAACCGCGGGCCAACTGGTGCTCTCCGCCGCCGTATCGGATCCCGATGCGGTGCTGAAAGCGACCGCCGCCATGCAGCAGGCGGGCGCTAGCCGCGTGGAAGCGGTGCGCCGGACCGGCGGCAGCCTGACATAAAAAAGGCCAGGGGTTGTTCCCCTGGCCCGCTGGCTCACACCAGCTTCAGATTCGTCGCGGCCGCCTTGCCGCGCTCCATCGCCACTTCATACGTCACGGCCTGGCCATCATTCAGCCCCCGCAAGCCCGCCGCCTGCACGGCCGTGATGTGCACGAACACATCCTTGCCGCCGTCGCTCGGCATGATGAAGCCGAATCCCTTGGTCGTATTGAACCATTTGACAGTACCGGTAGCCATTAGCTGCTGCTCTCCTTTCGCCAACCCAGAAGAGGGTGGCATCTTCGCCAACCGGGTCATCAGGCAACTTGGAGCGACCGGTTAGGAAGCGCAGCAAGGCAGGCCGGAACGTCGATTGTCCGCATCATGGGGGCAGAAATGCCCAAAGCTGTCAAATCGGCAATGTCCCCGTCACCCCGTCTGTAACGAAAAAGGGGCGCACCCTGCGGTGCGCCCCATCTTCTCGCAGCTAAGGCTTGAGATCGTCGGCAAACGTGGCCTGGCGAGTCAGCTGGCGTGGATTGCCGAGCAACGGAGCGGAGCGGCCTCTTGTGGCCGTGAGCACCGGAGCGCAGGCAATCCGCGCCAGATGGCCGCCAGGGCGCGTTTACGGACGATCTCAGAAATCCATGTCGCCCATACCGCCCATCCCGCCACCTGGCCCGCCGGCCGGCGGGGCCTTCTTCTCCGGCTTCTCGGCCACCATCGCCTCGGTGGTGATCAGCAGCGAAGCAATCGAAGCCGCATCCTGCAGCGCGGTCCGCACCACCTTCGTCGGGTCGATAATGCCGGCCGCCACCATGTCCTTATACTCGGCGGTCTGCGCATCGAAGCCGAAATCGTAGCTGTCGTTCTCCAGCACCTTGCCGCTGATCACCGCGCCATCCTCGCCGGCGTTCTCGGCAATCTGGCGCAGCGGGGTCAGCACGGCACGGCGAACGATGTCGATGCCGAACTTCTGGTCCGCATTCTCCGGCTTCAGATCGGCCAGGATCTTGCTGGCACGGGCCAGGGCAACACCGCCGCCCGGCACAATGCCTTCCTCAACGGCCGCACGGGTCGCGTGCAGCGCATCGTCCACACGATCCTTGCGCTCCTTCACTTCCACTTCCGTGGCGCCACCGACGCGGATGACGGCCACGCCGCCGGCCAGCTTCGCCAGACGCTCCTGCAGCTTCTCGCGGTCGTAGTCGGAGGTCGTCTCCTCGATCTGCGCCCGGATCTGCGCGCAGCGGCCGGAGATGTCGCCCTTCTCGCCCGCACCTTCCACGATGGTGGTGTTTTCCTTCTCGATCAG
>PKZM01000020.1 GCA_003133065.1 Acetobacteraceae bacterium | reverse complement strand
ATTAACGAAGGCGGCGTGGAGACCTACGAATTCACCGACATCGACAAGACTTTCTCGATCGGCCTTTCGCTGGTGGGCAAGGCATGGTCGCGTCCTGATGACACGGTGGGGCTGGCGTTTGTCATCGACGATATTTCCCGCCGCGCAAAGAACTTCCTCAATGCCGGCGGCCTGGGCGTTCTGGTGGGGGATGGCAGCCTGTTGCAGGCGGGCCCGGAATCGGCGGCTGAGACGTATTATCGTTATTATGTTGCATCATACGCACAGGTGACGGCGGACTATCAGTTTATCAACAACCCTGGATATGACCGGCTGCGAGGGCCGGTTTCTGTGCTGGGGATAAGGCTTCACGTACAGTACTGACGGGGCTTACGCCTTGTGAGGCGCAATGCCGCAGCCGCGCAACTTAGGGCGCTTGATCGCGTTCATTCCGATGAGCACGAAGATCGCAGCGTTGCGGGGCGGGAACGCCGGTTCGCACCGCAACGGGAAGCCGGCACACCGGCCGTAGCCGAGTGCACACTCTATCCGGCACCAAAACCACATTGCTTTTTTATGTCGGACCGCGAGACACGCACCACACGGGTTGTGCCACTTTACGGAACGCACATGTGCCCGGCGAGGAGAGTTTTATGCGGCGTATTCTGGCTTCCTGCTCGGCGCTCGGTGCGGGCATGATGTTGTTTTCGGCGGGCGCGATTGCCCAGACTGCGGCGCCGGCCGCTGCCCCCTCGGTAAATCTGGTCGCGGCCCCCGCACCTGCAGCGCCGAAAGTGGATTGCTCGAAGAATCCCGATCCGTACACCAACTATTCGTGCCTGGATGCGTATCTCGGCACAGACGTGGGTGAACGGCTGATCAACTACTATAAGCTGGAACTGGGGCATTCGGCGGCGCCATCGGATCCCAATGCACCGCCCGGCCGCATTGCGGATTGGCCCGCCACGCCGGAAAGCGTGCCGCCCATGCCGTTTTCGGAGTGGCCCTACGGCGGAACCACGGCGATCGGCGTCACGCGCCCGAACTCGGTCGATTCACCGCTGATGGTAGCCATCGCGAACACCTCTCCGGGACAATGGCTCAGCGAAAATCATTTCCAGATCTATGGCTGGCTCGATCCGGGCGCAAACATCAGCAGCAACACGCAGCGCCCCGCCGGCAACGCCCCAGTGGCCTACGCGTATACGCCCAACACGGTGCAGCTTGATCAGGCGGTGCTGTATATCGATCGCTTCCCTGATACCGTTCAGACGGACCATATCGACTGGGGCTTGCGCCTGTCGGGGATCTATGGCGAGAATTATCGCTATACCACCGCTTATGGCATAGCCAGCTATCAGTTGCTGAAGACCAATGCGCCGATCGGCTATGATTTTCCGATGGTGTATGGCGAGCTCTACATTCCCTTCATTTTCCAGGGGATGATGATCCGCGCCGGACGATATATTTCTCTGCCCGATATCGAAGCGCAGTTGGCCCCGAACAACTACATGTATACCCACTCGCTGACCTACGCCGTCGACAACTACACCAACACTGGTATCGTAACGACCACGGCCATCACCAGGAACCTGTTCCTGCAAGCGGGTGTGGAAGAAGGCACGGAAGCCGCGATCTGGCATGTGGGTGCGCGGGAAAAGAATTTGGATCCCAATCCGCTCTACCCCGGAAGCACCTTTCTGAAGGATCCCGGGGCGCAATTCCCTACCTTCACGCTGTGCGTTCGATATAGCTGGAATAATGGCAACGACAACATTCAGCCCTGCGCCAATGGCATCAATAGCGGCATCTGGGGCTACAACAATCTGCAATGGTATGGCGTCACGTATTACCACAAATTCAACGACCATTGGCACCTGGATTTCGAAGCCTACGACGAATCGCAGCGCCGCGTGCCCAACGAGCGGAATAGCCAGGTTCAGGGCTGGTATGCCAATGGCGGCACGCCTTTCTCGCCGCAGTACACCCCGATCAACGGCCCGGATCTGGCGCAGTGCAAGAATGCCGTGGTTCTGAGCTGCACCGCAACCGGCATTGGCGTAACCGGCTACCTGAACTATTCTCCTGATCCGCTCAACAACTTCTCGTTTCGTCCCGAGTATTATGCCGACGAGGAAGGACAGCGGACGGGCACGAAGGCGGATTACTTCGAGTTCTCAGTCGGCTGGCAGCATTGGCTCTCGCCTCAGATCGAGTTCCGGCCTGAGGTTGGCTATTATCGTTCGATCAATGGGATTGCCTTCAACGCAAATCCGTCACACGGAATTCCGGCCGACAAGAACCACACGCTTATCGGCGCTGGCGATGTGATCCTGCATTTCTAGCCGCTGGCCGCGGCAGACAGAGCCAAGGTCTTTCTTTTCTGAGAAAAAAAGAGCCAAAAAGACTTTGGTTGTCCTGTCGCGGACTCGCCGGAAGCATATGCAATAGGCAAAAGTTTTTTGGTTCTTTTTTGCAAAAAAGAACATTCTTCCTTTCTTCAGTCCGCCAATTGCCCATCAACCCACGCCTCATGCGCGGCCCGTTCGGCCCGCGCGCGCTGCGGGCTCCAATAGCCGCCCATGGTGAAAATCAGGGCAACAAACACCGCTGCCCCCAGGGCGCAGATGCCGAACCAGTCTTGCCATTGCGCGGCTGTGCTGGTCGCGGCGTGGACGATCTCGGCCATGCGGGCGGCCAGGTCCGGCGGGATGGGTGCGTGGCGGGCCGAGAGCTCCTTGAAAGCGTCGATGGCGGGCCCCGCCTCGACCAAAGGGGTGACGGTGGTCACGACATGCGGCAAAGCGAGGAAGGACGCGGTGACGACCAGGCGCAGGATCCAGCCCCAGATCGCCAGGCCCGTGGCAGTGAGGGCCGCGTCCTGTGCCTCGATGGTTTCGGTGAAGCTGGCCATCCAGGTGGCGTAGGCCGCCCCCAGCAGGGCTGCGATCCAGATGCCGATCACCGCCATGGCGGGCAAGCCGGGGTGCAGGCCGGGTGGGCTGAGCGGCCCCATGAACACGCCCACGAGCAGCCCCGCGCCGATGCCGCCGGCGAGCATGAAGGGTTTGCGCACACCCAGCACATCCGACCACACCCCGGCACCGATCAGGGCCAGGGCGTTGGCGGCCCAGGCGAAGTTGAGCAGCGCGTTGGCACGGGCCGGCGTGAAGCCGAAGACCGTCACGAGATAGACGACACCGAAGGCCACCGTGGTGAAATACACGAGCAGCAGCAGCGACACACCCAGGGCTGAGAGAATGATCCGCGGGTGCAGCAGGCGGCGCCACGGATGGGGCGCGCGGGTTTGGGTGCGGGCGCGCCCCTCGTTGATCAGACGGTCGCGTTCCGTCACCATGACCTGGTTGCGCAGGGCGGGTGCCAGCTCGCGCAGGAACAACAGTGCCAGCACCCAGACGCCGGCGCAGATATAGCCGCAATACAAAAATTGGGTGCGCCAATCGGGGTTGGTCGGCAGCGTTGCGCTGTTGACGGCACTGGTGAGAAGGCTGCCGAGCACGGGGCCGATGGTCCAGAAACCCATAGCGGTCGCGCGCCCGATCTGCGGCGAGAAATCGCGGATCAAGGCGGGGGTGGCGACCAGGATAATCCCCTCCACGAAGCCGACCGCGATGCTGACCAGGGCATAGCCCAGTCGTGTGTGGACGGCGGGCACGGCAAAGATGGTGAGCAGGGCGACGATGAGGAGCCCGTAGACGACCAGGTTGGCGCGGCCGAACCGGTCAGTGAGCCCGGCCAGCAGCGAGGCAAAAGCCCCGACCGCATTGGCGATGGCAAGCAGGCCGACGAGGTAGGTGAAGGGCATATGCAGGTCGCGCATCACCAGCGGTGTCACGCCGCCACCCACATAGAGGGCATAGTAGAGCGCGATGGTAATGAGCACGACGAGGGCGAGCTGCCTGCGGCGGCGTGCAGGATCGGGATAGTGATCGAGCTGGCGGGACATTGGGCGTTTCCGTTTTTGCCCGACGTTACCCCGCGCCTTGCTCACCACCAAGCGTGCATTCGCAGATGTCGCGACACGCCATAGTCAAAAGTTTTTTGCTTCTTTTTTCAAAAAAGAAGAATCTTTCTTGCTCGACCCAAGGGCGCTGCCGGCGCGGCGCGCGTTAGGAGCGCACCATCGTTCGGGCGGGCAGGCCGGGGATGCGGGCTGCAACGTTGGCGATGATTTCGTTAACGCCACCGGCCGGGCGTGGCGGGCTGAACAGATGGCCCTGCACTTCGGTACAGCCCTCGTTGCGCAGCCAATGAAGCTGCTCTTCGGTTTCTACGCCCTCGACCAGCGTATCGAGGTGCAGATGGCCGCACAGGCCGAGCACGGCGCGGATGATGGTGCCGCCATCGCCGTGCAGGTCGGCCAGGAAGCTCGCGTCGATCTTCACCTTGTCGAAGGGGAAGCTGCGCAGGTAGCTCAGCGAGGAATAGCCCGTGCCGAAATCGTCCAGCGCGAGGCGAACGCCCAGGCCCTGCAGGCGGCGCATGGTGGCCAGCACGTCGCCGATATCGCGCATCACCACGCCCTCGGTAATCTCCAACTCCAACCGGCCGGGCGAAAGCCGGGTTTCGCGCAGGATGGAAGCGACGATATCCACGATGTCCGACCGCTCGAACTGCACCGGCGAGAGATTGACGGCGATGCGCGTGTTAGGCGGCCAGTTGGTCGCTTCGCGGCATGCCTGGCGCAGCACCCATTCGCCGATGCTGGCGATCAGACCTGTTTCCTCGGCGATGGGGATGAACCGGCCGGGCATCACCATGCCGAGCACGGGGTGGTGCCAGCGGAGCAGCGCCTCGAACCCGCAAACACGCCGCGGCTCCAACTGCACCAGCGGCTGGAAATACACCTCCAACTGGTTGCGGACCAACGCCTCGCGCAGGTCGATCTCCAGCGCGCGGCGGGTGCGCACCGTCTCCTCCATGGCGGGATCGAAGATACGGTAGGCGTCCCCGCCATCGGCCTTGACGAAATACAGCGCGATATCGGCGCTGCGCAGCAGATCGTTCAACTGCTCGCCGCCGGCCGGATACAGCGCCACGCCGACACTGGCGCTGATGCGCAGATGGTAGCCATCCACCTCATATATCTTGGAGAGCGCACTGACGATGAAGCGTGCCAAAGCCGTGGCATCCCGGCGCTGCTGGTGGCAGAGCCGCACGATGGCGAATTCGTCACCGCCCAGGCGCAGGGCCACGTCATCCGCACCCACGCAATGGCTCAGGCGCTCCGCCACCTGGCGCAGCAGGGCATCGCCAACGGGGTGGCCGCGCGTGTCGTTCACCTGCTTGAACCCGTCCAGATCCACCAGCAGCACGGCAGCCGAGAGGCCGGAGCGGCGGGCGATTTGGAACCGGCGCGACATGATGTCGGTAAAAAAACGGCGGTTGAACAGGCCGGTGAGCGGATCGAGCATCGCCTGCTCGCCCAGGCGGCGGCGCAGCAGGTAGTTCGACAGGATCAGCCGTGTGCCCACCAGGGCGCCGATCACGAGCACGCCAACCACCGCCAGCACAATCCGGCGCAGCCGCGTGAAATCGGCCAGCGACATCTCCGTATCGAAGGACTGGCTGATCACGATCGGCACATTGGGAGGCGCGCGGAAGCCGATCAGCCTGTCCACGCCGCCGCTGCTATCCTGCATCGTGCCGCTGCCCTCGCGCACCGCGCGGGCGAAGGCAGGGTCGGTGGTCAACGGGTGTTCACGCATCGCCATGCGGGGATTGACCGTGCGCGCCAGGAAGGCTCCGTCGCTGCGGCGCTGGACCATGCTGATGGCGCCGGGGCCGGAGGTCAGCGGCCTGATCATCTCCGACCAGGCGAGCGGATCGATCCAGACGATCAGCCAGCCGGCGGGCGCCCCGCTCTGATCACGCAGCGGCCAGGTGGTCTTGAACAGCCAGGCGTCGGCCGCACCGCCGGCGCCGCCAGGGCTGCTCATGGTAGGGCTGTCCAGCCGCATGCCATCGGCCCCTTCCGGGGGAGCGTTGGTCACACTGGGATCCAACGGATGATCGAGGTGGCCGGTCTCGCTCGACCAGTCCGGCCACCCCCGGCGCACGATCAGGGCGTCGCGGATGCCGAAGCGGTGGCGCAGAACAGTGTCCTTCAACTGGGCGTCAATCGCCTGAATGCCGTCGCTATTGCCGGTATCGACCAGTTGCAGCCGGGTCTGAGCGAGGGTCTGCAATGTCTGCAACGCCTCGAACGCCCGCAGCATGGTTTGTTCGATGGCCGCCGAACCGGCCCCGGCGCGGGCGAGCACGGCCTTGATCTGCGCGTTGCGGGACTGGTGCAGGGAGATCAGCGTGCCGCCAAGCAGTACAAGCGCCAGCAGGGCCCACCCGCCATAGGCGATCAATGTGGCCGGACTGAACCGCCTGACGAGTCTAGCCAGCATGTTTCCCCGCAGCCGAGTAGTCGGCAGCCGATCCGCGCATCATAGACGCAATATGGGTTAAAATGAACACTTCCCTGCGGATTTCATGGAGATACTTGGATTATTTGCAACCTGGGGGCGCGTTGTCGGCAGGATCACCTTGCGCTCTACATACATGAGCATGCTAAGGCATCGCAGAAAGTCACAAAGATGTGAACGGCACGGCAGGATACTGCCGGATATTTGGAAAAAGTAAGGAGTAACTCTTCTTTTTTGAAAAAAAGACCCAAAAACCTTTTGACTTTTTGTGGCCTCCCGGTCGGTAACGCTTACAAAGTATCAAAAGTTTTTTGGGTCTTTTTCTCAAAAAAAGAACGTTCTTTTCTTCCCTGAAACTAAAACGGCTTCAGCAACCTATCGATGTAATCCAGTTCGCCTTTAGGCCGCGCCCGGTCCGCGCCACGGCGGCGCAGCTCTTCCTGGATGGCGCGGCTGCGGCCCTGCTCCATTTCATCGGGCACCCGCAGATCGGGGTCGTCCGCCGTGGTGCCGTTGCCATCCACCTGGCGTCCAAAAGGGTCGCGCTTATGGCCGCCCTGGCCATCGCCGGGATCATCGGAACCCTCATCGCCCTGCTGGCCCGCCTGGCCGCCGGGTGCCAGGCTGAGTTGCATGCCGGCGGACCCGGACTGCCGGCCCATCTGACGCGACATGTCCTGTGCACCCTGCTGAAGTGCTGCAATCGCGCGGGCGATCGCATCGCGGGCGGCGGGGTCCTCCCGCTCGGCCAGCGCACGCGCCGCGTCCTGCATGGCCTGGCTGGCATCATCCAGGCTATGGGGCGGCTGGTGGCCGGACTGGGCGAGCGTGTCCTTCAGCGCATCGAGCGCGCGGTGAAGGGCGCGCTGGGTACGGGCATCCTGGGCCTGGGTGGGCTTGGCCGGCGGCGCCGGCGCGGTTTGCGGGGTGGCTGGCGCCGAATCGGCCATGCCCCCGCTGGGCGGGGCGCCGGGCTGAGATTCGGCGGAGCCAAGGGAATTCTGGCTTTCCGTGGGATCCTGCGTGCCCGGGTCCGGGGCGCCGGGGTCCATGTTGCGATCGCCGTTGCCTTGCGGGTTATTGAAATCGAAGTTCTGGAACTGCGGCAGGCCGGGAATCTGCGGGGCAAGATTCGGCGCGCGGCCCTGGGCGTGGTCCAACAGCTTGGATTCGCGCTGCACCAGATCCTGGGCGGCCCCCATTTGCTGGCGGCCGCGCTTGGCCTGCTCCCGCTGCTGGCGGGCCTCCTCCTGCGTCATGATGTGGGCGTTGTTGAGCTGGTCCATCATGCGTTCGAGTTCGGCCATGCGGTCCCGCGCATCGGCCATGCGGCCTTCCTCCAGCGCCTTCCGCAGTTCCCGGATCGCCCGGTCCATCGCCGGCGAGGACAGGTGCTGGGTGTTGGGGTCGAATTTCTGGATGGCGCCTTTTTGCATCGCCTGGCGGGCGATATCGGACAGGCGTTTGTCCAGCGCCTGGCGCAGCGCGTCCAGGCGCTTGGCGAGGTCGCGGTCGGTGAGCCGGCCGTGTGCGCGATCGTCCAAAGCGTGCTTGAGGTCCTCGCGCGCTTCGGCCAGCGCCCGGGCGGAGGCATCGGGGAGCGCGCCGTCCAGAGCCAAAGCGAGTGTCCATAGCCGGCCCTGCGCCTGGGCGATGGCGGCGGGGCCGAGCTGCGGATGGTTCGGATCGGGCGTGAGCACGGCGGCGATCGCCGCCATATTGAGGGTAATGGCGGCGGGCGCCAGGCCGCGCACCGGCTGCACCTGCGGGGCCTCGGCCAGGGCGGTCAGATCGTCGGCTGCATCCTGCGGGTGATCGGGGTTCAGCGCGAGCCGGCGGCGCAAGTCGGCGATGGCACGGGCGAGCGGATGGCGGAAGGTGCGGGCGGGCAGCACGAAATCAACCGGCGGGCTTTGGCCGGTCTGACCCGAAACATCCCGCGCCACCAGGCGGCCGGTCATGGTGAGGCCCGCATAGGGATTGGCGGAGAGGTCGGTGGTGGCCGACCCGGTGGCGGATTTGGGCGTGCCCGGCAACGGCACCGGAACGACCAGGGGCGGCAAGGCCGGATGGCCCTGCGGGCGCAGTTCGGCCAGCAGCGCGGCCACGCCCCAGCGCTGCTGTACCTGCCAGGGCAGTTTCGTGGAGAGCGAGGTGCCCGCGCGGCCGGGCAGCGCGGGCCAGCCGGCCACCGGCGCCTCGTTGGGCAGTAGCGTCAGGTGCCAGCTTGCCAGGGTGGAGAAGAAGCGGTCGATGCTGATGATGCCCCCGCTGGTGAGCGCGGCGGTGGCGGAAAAACTGTCGGCGCCGATCGGCTCCAGCTTCGCCGCATGGCCCGCGATGGAGAGTGCGGGGCGCCGCTGCACGCCGGTGATGCTGATGGTCAGGCGTGACCCGGTGGGGGCGGTCACGTCTCCGCCGGCCGGCGGCAGGAAGATCGGCGGCAGGCCGGTGTAGGCGGGCGGCTCCAACCAGGCCTGGATGGTGGGGTGGGCGGAGCTGAGCACGTCCGGCAGGCCAGGGAACAGGAAGGCGGCAAGCCGGCCGGGCGCCTGGGGGCCGGCGATGATGGCGGCGGAAACGAGCACCAGCAAAGCGGCGGCACGCAGCGCGAAGGGATCGTGCATCGCCAGCAGCGGGCGCGGCGGGCCAAGCCGGATACCGGCAATGGCCGCGCGGGCGCGGAGCTGGTGCAGGCGCCACAGATGCAGCTGAGCAGGCTGGGCCGTTTCGGCGGGTGCATCGCGCAGGGTTGCAAACGGGCGGTGCAGCAGGCCGGAATCCTGTTCCAGGCGGCGCTCGGCATCCGCATCTTCGGGGCGGCGGAAGCGGGCGGCACCGCTTGCCACCAGCAGAACCAGGGCGGCCGCGGCCGCGGCGAGCAGAGCGATGCGCAGGGCGGCGGGCAGCAATGCGGGCAGGCCAAGCAGGCCGATGGCGAGCAGGGTGGCCAGGGCAGCACTCGCGGGCCAGGCGGCCAGGGTGAGCGCCTCGATCCACAGGACGATCTTGGCGGCAAGCACGCTGGGCGGGACGCTGGCGGCAGCCGGGCGGGGCGGCATCAGGCGCCGGCCGGTTCCGGCAGGATCTCATCCCGCCACAGGGTTTCGATCGTCTGGCGGGGCCGGATGAGGGTGAAGCCGGCGGGCTGACCCGCGCGTGCGTCAACCAGCACCTGGGCCGCCTGGGGGCGGGCGTTGTAGGTAGAGCTCATCACCGCACCATATGCGCCTGCGTCAAGGATCGCCACAAAAGCGTTGTCCGGCAGCGGCGCCAAGGGACGGGCGCGGGCCAGAATGTCGCTGCTCTCGCATACGGGGCCGACGATGTCGGTGGGTTCCGCATCTGCGGTGAGGTGCCCGGGGGCGACAGGCAGGATGGCGTGCCAGGAATCGTAGAGGGCGGGGCGGGCGAGATCGTTCATCGCGGCATCCAGCACCACGATGGGCCGGGCCTGGCCGTGGCGCCGTGTGCGGATGACGGAGGCGAGCAGGATGCCGGCGGGGCCGACGAGCCAGCGCCCGGGTTCGATGGCGAGATGGAGATCCAGGCCGCCGAAGGCGGACTGGATAGCGGCGGCCCACGCTTCAGGACGGGCCTGCGGCTCGCCATTGTAGGGGATTGCGAGTCCGCCGCCGCAATCCAGCGTGGCGACGCGATGGCCGGTTTGCCGAAGCTGCCGCACCAGATCGGCCAGGCGCGTGTAGGCGGCGGTGAAAGGGGCGGTGCGGTTGATCTGGCTGCCGATATGCACAGCCAGGCCCTGGGCGGTGATGCCGGGCAGCGCCGCGGCTTCGGCGTAGAGGCTGGCGGCCTGGGCGATGGGAATGCCGAATTTGTCGCCGGCGCGGCCGGTGCTGATTTTGGCGTGGGTGCCGGCGTCAACATCGGGGTTGATCCGCAGGGCAACACGGGCGCGGGTACCGCGGGCCGCGGCAATGGCGGAGAGGAGATGCAGTTCCTCGGCACTCTCCACGTTGATCTGCGCGATGTCGTGATCCAGCGCGAGGGCGAGGTCGGGCGCGGTTTTGCCGACGCCGGAGAAGATGATGCGATCGGGCGGGATGCCGGCGCGGCGGGCGCGGATCAGCTCGCCGGCACTGACCACGTCCGCCCCCGCACCTTCTTCTGCCAGGATGGCGAGAATGGCGAGGTGGTCGAGCGCCTTCACGGCATAGTGGATGGCGACGCCCGGCATGGCGGCGCGCAGCCGGCGGAAGCGCGTGCGGAGGGTCCCCGCACCATACACCCACGTGGGTGTGCCATGCGCGCGCGCGATCTGCGTGAGCGGCACGCCCTCAAACAGCAGCCCATCCAGCGGACTAGCCTGGAGCGCCTCCCGACCGGCAATTGACTCCGCGGGTGATTCCATGAGGGACGGGTCCAATAAGTCCTGTTAGAAGACCAATTTACCGCCGACGATGGCAAGCACCACGGCCAATACGGGGCGCAGGCCGGTTTCGGGGAGGCGGGGGGCGAGGTAGCTGCCCACCAGGATGCCCGGGATCGAGCCGATCAGCAATTGGCCGAGCAGGGTCATGTTCACGTCACCCATCTGCCAATGGCCCAGGCCGGCAATCAGCGTCAGCGGCACGGCGTGGGCGATGTCGGAACCCACGATAGTGGCGAGCTTGCTGCGGGGATAGAGCAGGATCAGCGCGGTGACGCCCAGCGCCCCGGCGCCGACCGAGGAGATGGAGACCAGAACGCCCAGCACAAGGCCGGTGATGATGGTGAGGCGCAGGGCGGTGCCCTCGGAGGGTTCGCCCGCCAGGCGCGCGATACGGGCGATGACCCAGCCGCGGAAGAGGATGGCGATGGACGTCAGAAGGAGGGCAATGCCCAGGCTGAAGGTGATCACCTCCGCGGTGCGCGGGCTCTCCGGGCCGAATTGATCGAGTGATATGAGCGTGACGGCGGTTGCCGGCACCGACCCATAGGCCAGTCGGCGCACAATGCGCCAATCCACCGTGCTGCTGGCGCTGTGCACCAGGGTGCCGACCGTTTTGGTGGCGGCGGCGTAGAGCAGATCGGTGCCGACCGCCCTGGTGGGGTGGATGTGGAAGATCAACACCAGAAGCGGCGTCATCAGCGAGCCACCGCCAACCCCGGTGAGGCCGACGATCAATCCGACCACAAGGCCGAGGCTGGGATAGGCGAGGTCGCTAAAAGTCAGCATGGCACGGCCGCCCGTTCTGCGGCGATGGCCGGCAGGTTGTAACGGTATGGCATCAACGGGATGACAAATAAACGCGTCACACAGTGCCTCTTGGCAATCACGGAGTGAGAGCGTGGTTTATGGCGCAGGCGGTGGGGATGGCAAGACGCTCAGGGGCAGAGAAAGAAAGAATGTTCTTTTTTGAAAAAAAGAACCAAAAAACTTTTGCCCTTTGGCGCGCGCTGCTGGCTCGGTCCGCGACAGCCAGTCAAAAGTCTTTTGCTTCTTTCTTCAGAAAAGAAGACCTTGCCTTCCTTCTAGCCAGCCGCGGCGCTTTGCAGGCAAGCCGCATGGGCGGCATCCACACACAGAGCCACACAATCCCGCAGCGACCGCGCAGTGGCGCCGGTCAGCGCGTGCAGCTCCCGCCCCGGCTCCGGCGGGGTGTCGCCGGCCCACAGGCCCAGGACAAACCCGGCTGCAGGCAGGCGCTGCTGTAACCGGCGCAGCAGCGTGCGCAAATGCGCGGGACTGCCCGTGGCCTCCATGTAAGAAATGACAACCAATGCCACGCCCGCGGGATCGAGCGTGGCGATGGCGGCGCGGGTGACGGCATCATGCGGCACCAGGCGCGCCGGCAGGCCGTGCTTGGTGAGCAACTGGGCGAGCATGGCGGCGGCGGCATCGTCCAGCGGGCTGCGGCCGCCGACGCAAAGCACCGGGCCGGCGCCGCGCCACAGCGGCGGCAGCGCCCCGGCATCGGGCGGCAGGCGGACCGGCTGCAGGCGAGACACTGTGCTGCGCTCGGCCATCGGCAAGGCGGCCGGCCCGTCATCGGCGCGGTGCGGCGGGGGTACCACGTCCTCATGCGAGTCGAGATCCTCGACGAGGCCGATCAGCGCGTCACGCATCAGCACCTGCCGCTCCCGCGCCAGCACACCGCGCGCCACGTCGGTGGCGGCAAGCTGCAGGCTGCGCAGCGCGACGTCGTCATAATATAATGAAAGCGGGAGGTCGCGCAGCAGGGCCTCGGCCTGGGCGGCGGCCTCGTCCGGGTCGCCGGCGAGCATGCGCTGGTAGAGGCTCTCGATCGGGGTCAGCGCCGGGCGATCGCCGAGCAGCACATCGAGAAACTCCAGGCGTTTGACGTGGCGCCCGAGCACTACCAGGCAGAGCGTCAGCGGGGTTGCCAGCAGCAGGCCGATCGGCCCCCAGATCCAGGTCCAGAAAATCGCCGCGATCACCACCGAGACGGGCGACAGACCGGTGGAATGTCCATAGGCGAAAGGCTCGATGACCTGGCCCATGACAGGCTCAGTGACGAAATACAGCGCCATCGTCCAAAACGTGGTGCCCCAGCTGGGGTCCACACCGGCGGCGAGCAGCAGCGGCACGGCGGCGGCGATGAAGGTGCCGGCATAGGGCACGAAACGCGCCAGCATCGCGACCAGGCCCCACAATACGGGGCTCGGCACGCCGATGAAGAACAGCCCGGTGCCAATGATGCAGCCGAACGTGGCATTGATCGCCAACTGGGTTAGAAAATATTTCGACAGGCGCCGGCCGGCATCGTTCATCGCCAGGGTGGTGCGGTGCAGGTCCGTGGAGCCGAACAGGCGGATCAGGCGATCCCGCAGATCCTCCTTCTGCAGCAGGATGAACACCGACACGATCAGCACCAGTACCAGTGTGCCCAACGGCGAGAGCAGCTGAATCAGCACGCTCTGCACCAGTTGCAGCGCCGTGGGCGGCGGGGTTTCCACCTGCACCGTCATGGGGTTTTGCGCGGTGCCGGCGGGGCGGGCGCTTCTGGCGTGGGGGTGCGCGGGGGCCGGATCGAAGCGGCCGCCAAGCTGGGTCATCAGCTCTTCCAGCCGGCCCAGCGTGGTGCGGCGCAGGGTGTCAACCTTGGCCTCGATGGTGGTTTCGTATTGCGGCAGACCCACCGCGAGATCGGCGATCTGCTGCTCGATCACCATGCCGAGCGACAGGATCAGGGCGAGCGCGGTGATGATGGCCAGCAGCACGGAAGGCACGCGCGGCACATGAATGCGGCGGAGCAGGCTGGCGAGAGGCGCGAGCACGAAGCTGAGCAGGCCGGCGAGTGTCACCGGGATCAGCACCTCACGCGCCAGATAAAGGGCGGCGATCACCACCACCGACACGGTGAGTGTGAGCAGGCTGCTCACGCCGGGAAGTTCCGGCGGCAGAACCTGCGCCCGGGATGAAGATGGGGTGGCAATCTGATCCGACATTCTTCATCCCGTGGCGCCACCGCGGCGCCGCGAGACCAGACGCGGCATGCACGCCAATGTTCCGCGGCCGGCGCGCAACCCTGCGGGAGCGATGCCGTTGGGCCTCAGGTCTTCACAGAAAGAGGAATTTCCGGATGTCTATCCTTGCGTGGCTCGTGCTGGGCCTGATCGCCGGCTTCATCGCGAGCAAGATCGTCAATCACACCGGTGCGGGCATGCTGCTGGATATCGTGCTCGGAATTGTGGGCGCTATGGTGGGCGGCTGGCTGTTCGCTACCCTTGGTGCGACCCCGGTGACCGGGTTCAACATCTACAGCATGTTCGTGGCTGTGGTGGGCGCGGTGCTGGTGCTGGTGATTTACCATGCGGTATTTGGGCGGCGCGCGGTAACCTACTAAAGGAAAGAGTTCTTTTTTGAAAAAAAGAACCAAAAAACTTTTACCTGTTCTGATGCGCAATGTGGTGTGCGCGTCGGATGGCCGGGACGGCGTCCGGACAAAAGTTTTTTGCTTCTTTTTTTCAAAAAAGAAGACCTTCCTTACCTCAGGCTCCGATTAGGCGCATCGAACGAGATCCCCTGCACCGTCAGATCCAGCGCATGTGCCGCCTCGGGCGCCTCGGCCACTTCCATGTCGGCGTGGCGGATACGAACATGGCGGCCGCGCAGATCGGCGGGCGCGGCGGTGAGAATGGGCATCGGCGCGTGGCTGTCGTTGGCGAGAACTTCGCCCCGGTCGGGGCGGGGATAGATGAAGCCATGGGTGGGATAGATGCTGCCGAAGCCGCCGCCATGGCCGAGTTGCACGCGCACCGCGGTCCAGTCGTTATTCTCGGAGACGTCCTTCACCTCGATATCGCGGGTGATGCCGCCGCTATTCCAATGGGACTGGTCGATGACGATGGTGCGGCTATCGGCGATACGCGACACGACGGCCACGTGGCCCAGCGGCATGCGGCCGTTGGCGCGGAAGCTCAGCACGCTGCCGGCTTCCGGGCGACTGCCACGTTCATAGATGCCGGCGGCGTTGCCCCACCAGTCCCGTGCGTTACCGGCGATCTCGATGCCGGCATCGCGCTTGGCGAAGGCCACGCACTGGATCACGCGCGCACCATGGATGGCGCTGTAATGCCGGTAGGCCGCGCCATGGTGGGCGGCGGTGTGGTGAGACCCGGTGTGGGAGAATACTGCGTGGTAGGCAACACGGTTGGCAGCGGCGTGATGGCTGTGCCGGTGCGAATGGGTGGCGGCCTGCGCTGAGCAGGCAATGCTGGACAGTGCCACGAACGCACTGAGAGCTTTCAACTTTTTACCGCCAGCCGCCATACGCGCACCTCGTGATGTCTTCGAGCCTGACAAACTCGGTAACAACCTGTGTGCAACCCTGGCAACCGTTTACATCACGGCTCGGCGATCCGTGAGCATATTAACTCATTTAGGGCTGTGTGTGATAGCTGAATTTAGGCCTTATTTCCTAATGCCAACAATATAGCATAATTCCGTAAGCGTGTGCCGGGTACCAACACGTTCACCCAGGACTGTTGCAAAAAAACACAGCTTGCCATTGCTGATTCGCCACGCATGGGAGGAGGGTCCCCGGTCGCACGCTCGGCGCCGTGCCGGGGGGCGCCTACTTGCAGGTGGTGACCATAATCTCCACCAGCCAGGCGGGATCGGCCAGCTCGGCCTGCACCACGGCGCGGGCCGGAGCGGCACCTTCCGGCAGCCAGGCGGACCAGACCGCATTGAGGGCAGCGCGGTCGCTGATATGTTTCAACCATATCTGCGCCTGTAGCAGGCGGGTATTGTCCGTGCCGTGGGTTTCGAGCACTGCGTCGATCTGCGCGAGCACGTCCTTCACCTGGCCGGCGATATCGAGGGTCGGATCGCGCGTCACCATGCCCTGGGTATAGACGAAGCCATGGTACTCGACGGCGCGGGCCAGGATGGGGCCGGCGTCGGTGCGGATGATTCGGCTCATGGTTCAGGTCTCCAGTTAGGGATTTCCGCCAGCGACAGGCACGGCGGCGCTGTGATTGACACAGTCGGACACGAGTTGATCGTGGCCGTATTGGTCGGACAGGGTATCGGACTGGGTTGGTGCTGCGGTGGAGGAGAAAGGCGTGTCGCGGGTGTCGCGCTCGGAGAGTTGATAGCGGTTTTGGGCGTTATAGGTGCGGTCCGCATCGCTGCGGCAAGCGTCGATCGCGGCGCGCTGCGTCTCCGACAAAGGCGGGGAGAAGCCGCAGGCGCTGAGCGCGGACGAAGCGGACAGGCACAGGGCGATGGCGGGAAGGCGCGGGGCAGTCATGTGAGGGGAGTTCCTTGGGTTAGGCCAGGACCGGCCGGCAGCGATTGCAGGCAGTGGCGGAAGCCGGATTCGTCAAATCGCGCGTCCTCCGTCAGCCGGGTTTCCGCGGCCAGGCGCAGCAGGGCGGGATGCAAGGCGGCGCTGCCGTCGGCCAGATCGATCAGGCGCGCCGCCCACGGCGCGCGGGCCAGCAGATCGACCAGCGCCAGCAGGCGCAGACAAACAGACAGGCCGTAGAAACTCTCGATGCCGACGGCACGATCGACAGCCCCTGCCCAGCAGCGGGCGTCGCGGTCGTGCAGGGCGAGATCGGTGCAACTGCCATCGGCGCGGCGAAAGCGAAAGGCGCGCGCGGTGCCCCATGCGGCGCGATGGGCGGCATCGCGCGCCAGATCCCAGGCGAGCATGAGATCGCGGCCGCGCACGGTGGGAAGGTCGGCGGGCGAGTGATCGATGAGGTAGGTGAGCGTGCCGTCCTGGCTGGCGGCGGTTTGGATGGGCATGCAGCTAAGGATGGGGGCAGAGCCGCAGAAAGGCCAGGGGCGTAGCCCAGCCGGCGGCAGGCACCGCCTTCATGCCCCGCAGACCTCTCCGGCGCCCAGCTTTGAAACCGTCAGCATGGCTGAAGACTGCCGCGCTGCAACGTCGCGTCCCTGATGGCGCGCACCAGATCGTGCCGCGCGGACAGAAGCAGGATAGGGCAGCAGAGCCAATGGTGGGCGCAGTAGGATTCGAACCTACGACCCGCTGATTAAGAGTCAGCTGCTCTACCAACTGAGCTATGCGCCCCGTGCCCAGGGAGGCGCCTGATAGCAGGCGCGGGACGGGAGGGGAAGAGCGGCGGTGAAGGCGAGAAAGATGTTCTTTTATGAAAAAAAGCACCAAAAAACTTTTGTCCCTACGCCCTGACCACGATCCGATACGCCCTGGAGCATTTTCCGACCTATTCGACTTTGGGTAGGCGGCCGGAAAATGCTCTAGGTCTTTGTTTTGGCGAGCATCTTTATCCGACGGGTAACCCCCTTGTCGTCGGATGATGCTCTAGGCCGTCGGCACCAGCAAATAATGGCTCACGCCCCATTCCTTGCCGCCCCGGTAGCCGAACAGCCCTGCGGTGGCCAGAAAAAACAGTCGCCAGCGGCGCTGCCACAGCCGCGCATCGGCGCCATACACCGCGCGCAACACCCGCATCACCTCGGCCTGGTTGCGGTCGTAATTGGCCAGCCAGTCCCGTGCGGTACGCTGGTAATGCACCCCGCCCCAGCGCCACTGCGCCTCCACCGCGAACAGGTCCGAAAAATGCTGCATCAGGCCGTGGCTCGGCATGATGCCGCCGGTGAAGAAGTGCTTGGCGATCCAGTCGCCGTCATCGGTGTGGTCGAACCGGTAGGGTGCCCGCTTATGCGCGAATACATGCACGAACAACTTGCCGCCAGGCGCCAGCCAGCCATGCACGCGCGCCAGCAGCGCCTGCCAGTTGGCCATGTGCTCGAACATCTCCACGGAGACCACACGGTCGAACAGCCGCTCCGGAGAAAAACTGTTCATATCCGCCGTCACCACGCGCAGATTCGTAAAACCGCGCGCCGCCGCCACCGCTTCGATATAAGCCCTCTGGGAGGCGGAATTGCTCACCGCCATGATCCGCGCGCCCGGATAACGCTCTGCCATCCACAGGCTCAGCGAACCCCAGCCGCAGCCCAGTTCCAGGATCGACTGGCCATCAGCCAGCCGCGCATGCAGGCAGGTTTCCTCCAGCGCGCGCACCTCCGCCACATCCAGCGTATCGGCGGCCTCGGTGTACAGGCAGCTGGAATATTTCCGCCGTGCCCCCAACACCAGGCCGAAGAATTCTGCCGGTAATTCATAATGCTGTGCGTTCGCGTCATCCGTATGCGCCGCGATCGGAAAAGCACCGAAGCCCGCCGCAAAGGCCGCCTCCGCCCGGTCCGGCACGGCCGCCAGCTTTCGCGATGTGCGGCCCACCAGCATCCTGATGCCCAGCCGCGTCAGCCTGTCCGGCAACGGCAGGCGCTCGGCGGCGCCGGTGGCCAAGGTCAGTCCCAGTGCGGTCATCGTGTTGCCTCAAGGCCAGGGGTGGTTTTGGGGGGACGCGGAATAAAGGCACTCACGCGCGCCTGGTAAGCCCGGTAGGCGGCGGGCCGGGAATCGACCATTTCCCGCTCCAGGGGCGGAATGCCCGAAACCTTGGTCAGCAGCCAGATCATCGCCAGCGGCCCGGCCAGCGCCGCCAGGCCCCAGTTCCAGTGGAATGATGGATCGAACGCGAAGATCGGATAGGCACACCAGCCGACACACTCGAAAAAATAGTTCGGATGGCGCGACCAGCCCCATAACCCCACGGCGCACACCTTTCCCCGATTCGCCGGATCGACGCGAAAACGGTGCATCTGCCGATCCGCCAGGGTTTCGCCGCCAACCGCCACCAACAGCACAAGGGCTGCGGCCACATCCAGCCAGCGCAGCTGCGCCACCGGATTGCGCGCCGCCAGCATCACGCAAATGGCCAGCAGCGCGCCCACCGCCGCCTGCACCATCAAGAACCAGAACATGCGCGAATCGAAAGCGGCGCCCCATTCCTGCCTGAAGCGGGCATAACGAACATCCTCGCGCGCCGATCCGCTGGTGCGCCGAACAAGGTAGAACGCCAGCCGCCCCGCCCATGCCAGTGCCAGCAGCGCCACCAGCCAGACGCGCAACGTAGGCGCGCCGCGCACCGGAAGCAGCGCGCAGATCGCGCCGGCAACGCCGGTGCCCGCACTCCAGAACGCATCAACCCAGCCGGCATTGCGCGTGCGTTTCTGCACCGCCCAAGCGAGCGACATCACCAGCACCATCATCACCAACGCGAGCAGCGAGAGCCAAATCATCATTCCGGTTACAACCTGTGAGGCGGCACACACTCATACGATCCGAATGAGCCTACGCCTATGACGCGGCATCGGATGCGTGACCTCGCCTGCCCGCGCGTGACACTGGGGCATCATGGGTAGGCAATCGCGCGTGTGTATGTGAGGTTGGCGTGCGACCATTTTGCACGCTATCCGCATCCGGTGCCGCACCTGCGCCGTACCCCCACGGCACCAGCGCCTGGGCCAGCCACCTTCCCGTTGCGGATGGCCGTGCCGGTCAGGCATCGAAGGAGCGAACAACGCCGTGGTTCAGATGCCAGACCGTTTCGACCAGAGCATCGCCGTCATCGGCAGCGGCATCGCGGGGCTATCCTGCGCCTGGCTGCTTTCCCGCAATCACCGCGTCACCCTCTACGAACAGGGCCCGCGCCTGGGCGGCCATGCGCATACGGTGGATGTCGCCGGCGAACATGGTCCCTTCCCGGTCGATACCGGCTTCATTGTCTACAATGAGCCAACCTACCCCAATCTCACCGCGCTGTTCCGCCATCTGCGCGTGCCGACCGAAGCCTCCGACATGTCGTTCGCCGCCTCGCTGGACGATGGCAGGCTGGAATATGCGGGCACCGGGCTGCGCGGCCTGTTCGGGCAGCCGGCCAACCTGTTCAACCGGCGCTTCTGGTCCATGCTGGCGGATCTGAGGCGCCTCTATGCCGAGGCCCCGCGTGACCCCATCATCGCGGAGCCGGACCTCACCTCGCTGGGCGACTGGCTGGACTGGCGGGGCTACGGCACGCCGCTGCTGGAAGATCACCTGCTGCCGATGGCGGCTGCCATCTGGTCGGCCAGGCCCAGCGAAATGCGGGAATATCCGGCGGCCGCCTTCTTCCGCTTCTGCGACAATCACGGCCTGCTCCGGCTTCGCCACCGTCCATTATGGCGCACCGTCACCGGCGGCAGCCAGGCCTATGTCTCGCGCCTGGCATCGGCGTTTTCCGGCACCATCCACCTCAACCGCGGCGTGGCCTCGCTGAAGCGCCTGCCGGATGGCGTGCTGCTGCGCGATACCAACGGCGAGTCGGCCCAGTTCGACCACGCCGTCATCGCCACGCATGCCGACCAGGCTCTGGCCATGCTCAGCGATGCCGATGACGAGGAGCACGACCTGCTCGGCGCGTTCGGCACCAGCCACAACGTTGCCGTTCTCCACCGCGATCCGAGTTTCATGCCCAAGCGCCGCGCGGTATGGGCCAGCTGGAATTATATCGGCACGCGGCGCGACAGCGATGCGGGCCCGTGCGTTACCTACTGGATGAACAACCTGCAAAACCTGCGCCGCGAGAAGCCGATTTTCGTCACGCTCAATCCGCCCCGCCCGCCCCGCCACGGCACGGAGCTGTTCCGCCAGAGCTATGAACACCCGCTCTTCGATGTGGGGGCGATGCAGGCGCAACGAAAACTCTGGTCGCTGCAGGGCGTGCGCCGCACCTGGTTCTGCGGCGCCTGGTTCGGCGCCGGCTTCCACGAGGATGGGCTGCAAGCCGGCCTCGCCGTCGCCGAAGCCCTGGGCGGCGAATCCCGCCCCTGGTCCGTCCCCCCCGGCTCCGCCCGAATCCACACCCACCCCCTCATCCCCATAACCGAAGCCGTGCCCGTATGACGGGTACAATAGGTAAAAGTCTTTTGCTTCTTTTCTTCAGAAAAGAAGATTCTTTCTTCTTTTTTGAAAAAAAGAAGCAAAAAACTTTTGCCTGTCTGGATCCGCAACATGCGGTGAGCGCGTTTTATGATGGCAGCGTGGTGCATCAGCGGTTGAGGCCGGTCAGGCATCGGCTGCGCTATCGCGTGTTCTACATGCTGTTCGATCTGGATGAGCTGCCGATGCTGTCGGCCCGGCTCCGCCTGTTCTCGCATGAGCGGTTCAATCTGTTTTCCTTCCGCGAACGCGACCACGGCAACGGCGCGCCGGGCGGGCTACGCCCCTGGGTGCAGCAGCACCTCGCCGCCGCAGGCCTGGGCGAACGCTGCGGCCCCATCCAAATCCTGTGCATGCCGCGTATCCTCGGCCACGCCTTCAATCCCATCAGCGTGTTCTTCTGCCACGCCCCTGACGGCGCGCTGCTCGCGATGATCTACGAGGTGCGCAACACCTTCGGCGAAAAACATTGCTACCTGATCCCGGCCCAGACGGCCGAACGCAGCGTGGTCCGGCAAAGCTGTGAGAAACAGTTTTTTGTCTCTCCGTTCATGCCGATGCGCCTGACCTATCGTTTCCGGGTCAAGCCGCCGGGGCCTTCCGTGTCGCTGGCGATCACCGCGTCCGATGAAGCAGGCACGCTGATCGCCACGGCCTTTGCTGGCACGCGGCAGAACCTGACGGACGGCGCGCTGCTGGCACGGTTCCTGGCGACGCCGCTCCTTGGCATAAAGGTACTCGCCGCCATCCATTGGGAGGCGCTGAAGCTGTGGTGGCGGGGACTTGCCCTGCTGCCACGGCCGGCGCCCCCGCTGCATCCCGTTTCCACCCCACTCTAGGCTGCCCAGAATGACGTTGCCGACTGCCGACACGTTGCATGCCCTGCGCGCAAGCCCCAGGCGCCTCCTGCTCGGGCGGGCGAGCGTTTCCGGCCGGCTGCTGCACAGCCTGATCCAAATTCTCGCCGTCGGCCGCCTCACCATCGTGACACCGTCCGGCGACCGCATCCAGAACGACGCCCAAAGCCCAGGCCCTGAAGCAACCCTGGTTCTGCGCAACTGGCAGCTGCTGCGCCGCGTGCTGGCCGACGGCCAGATCGGCTTTGCCGAAGCCTATATGGAAGGCGATTGGACCAGCCCCAACCTGGCCGCCCTGATCGAGCTGTTCGCCCTGAATCAGGATGCGTTGAACCGCACCCTGATGGGTTCGCGGTTCTCGCGCGTGCTGGTGCGCCTGCAGCACCGCAAGCGCGCGAACACCCGCCGCGGCAGCCGCCGGAACATCGAGGCGCATTACGATCTCGGTAACGATTTCTATGCCGCCTGGCTGGATCGCGACATGAGCTACTCCTCGGCTTACTACCCGCCAGACACCAAACCCGGGCAAACCCTGTCCCTGGAGGCTGCGCAACGGGCCAAGCAGGATCTGGTCATGTCCCGCCTGGGGCTCTCGGGCGGAGAGACTGTCCTGGAGATCGGCTGCGGCTGGGGCGGCCTGGCCGAACGCCTGATTATGGAAAACTCCTGCCACGTCACGGGCCTTACCCTGTCACCGGCGCAACTCGACCATGCCCGCACCCGGCTGGAGGATGCCGGCCTGCACGGCCGGCACGATCTGCGCCTGCAGGATTACCGCGATGTCGAGGGCCGCTTCGATCGCATCGTCTCGATCGAGATGCTGGAAGCGGTGGGCGCCGAATATTGGCCGGTATATTTCGCGCGTCTGCGCCAATGCCTGGCCAGCAGCGGCCGTGCCGTGCTGCAGGTGATCACCATCGCGGAACGGTATTACGACAGCTATCGCCGCGATCCCGATTTCATCCAGCGCCACATCTTTCCCGGCGGCATGCTGCCATCGGTCAGCGTTCTGCGCGCGCAGATCGAGCAGGCCGGCCTCAGCTTGCGCTCCATCCAGCATTTCGGCGACAGCTATGCCGCAACCCTGGCGGAATGGCAGCGCCGCTTCCAGCACGCCTGGCCCCGCCTGCAGGGCTTAGGCTTCGATGACACATTCAAAAGGAAGTGGGAATACTACCTGGCCTATTGCGAGGCCGGGTTCCGCGCCGGCTCGATCGATGTCGGGCTCTACGAAGTCACGCATGCAGGAGGCACCTGATGCAAGGCGCGCCCACCGGATATGGCCTGACCCGCCGCATGTTCGTGCGCGCCGCCGCCGTGGCAGCCACCTCGCCGGCCGCCCGCGCCATGCCCGCCCCACAAACGAACGCACTGGCCTTCCAGGTGATGCGCCACGGCACCGTGATCGGCACGCACGCAGTATGGTTCGAAACCGCGGGCAAAACCCTGGCTGCGCATCTGGACTGCAAACTGCGCATCAGCTTCGGCCCGATCACGGTTTTTCGCTACCATCACAAGGGCCTGGAACGGTGGGAGAATGGCCGCTTCGCCGCTCTGGACACCACCACCGACAATAACGGCACAGCCTTGTCCCTTTCCGCCCGCCGCACTCCCGCCGGGATCGAGATACGCAGCGGCGGCATCACCCGGGTCGCCCCCGCCGGCGCCCTGCCACTGACGCATTGGAACCAGGCCTGCATGTCCGCCCCGCTGTTCAATCCGCAGGATGGCACGCTGCTGGAGGAGACCGCCCAGTTTCAGGGGCAGGACCGCGTGATGCTGGCGGATGGCCAGATCGTGGCCGCGCGGCATTACGCCATGCGGGGTGCGGCGCCGATCGAAGACTGGTATGATGCCGCGCAGACCTGGACGGCGCTGCGGGCGCACGTCAAGGACGGGTCGGTTCTGGAGTATCGCCGCACGTGACATGTACACCCGCCGCTTGACATCGCGCACACGCGCAGGGCGTGCAATCCGGCCCGCGGCATCGCCCGGGCAGCGGAGAGCTGGGGAAAGGCTGACCTGGCTGCCCGATGGCGACACTGCGCGGGGGGGTTGAGTGTTCGATCTGCTAATGCCGCCCGATGAGACGGAGCGCATGCTGGCGCTACGCGGGCACGACGACCTGCCGCAGAGCGGCGATCCCCATTTCGATATCATTACCGAGATCGCGGCACATCAGCACGGCATGCCCTGGGCCGAAATCAACCTGGTGGACGCCGATACGGTGCGCACCTGCGCTGCTTTCGGCATGCCGGCCCCCGGCGCCACGCCCCGGCATCTCGCCTTCTGTGCCCACACGATCCTTTCGCCCACCGACCTGACCATCGTTGCCGACACTCATCTCGATGCGCGTTTCGCCACCAACCCGCGGGTGTTCGATCCGGGCATCCGCTTCTATGCCGGGGCGCCACTGACGGACGAAGCCGGCCACGCGCTGGGCGTGCTCTGCGTGATGGATGTGCGCCCCCGCGCCTTCGATGAGAATGCCGCCAATGCGCTGGCCCGGCTCGCCCGGATCGCCTCCGACCGGCTGAGCTTCTACAAGCTGAAATCCGACCTGCGGCAGATCGCGGAGCATCACCGCAATACCGTCGAGCTCAGCCCGCAGGTGTTCTGGACTGCCAACCCAGCAGGCGGGGTGGACGCCGCCAGCCCGCGCTGGTTCGATCTGGTGGGCCTGCCGCCGGACGAGGCACTCGGCCATGGCTGGGCCGCCTGCGTGCATCCCGAGGACGCGGCTGCCGCCTTCGCGCAATGGGCCGAATGCCTGCCCAGCGGCCGGCCGCTGGACGTAGAATACCGCCTGCGCCTGAAAGACGGACATTACAGCTGGTTTCGTGCCCGCGCCTACGCCCTGCGCGACGGCCACGGCGCCATCATCCGCTGGTATGGCACGCTGGAGGATCATAACGATCGCAAATTGACGCGGCTTGCCTTGCAGGAGAGCGAGCGGCGCCTGCGCTTCGCGCTGGAAAGCGGCAAGCTCGGCACCTGGGAGGTGGATTTCCAAAGCGGCCGCCTTGCCGCCTCCGACCAATGCGCCCGCGATCTCGGCCTGCACCACGCCGATGAGTTGCTGCATTACGATACGCTGCTGGATGTGCTGCACCCTCAGGACCGGCCGCTCTACGATGCTGAGATGGGCAAATGCCTGGCGACAGGCGAGTACATGCATGTCGAGTGCCGCAATATTTGGCGCGACGGCAGCATCCACTGGGTGCGCCTGACCGGACGCCCCGTGCACGGCGAGGACGGCCAGCCCTGTGGCGCCGTCGGCACCTCGCTCGACATCACCGAGCGCCAGAACGCCGAGGAGGACCGGCGGCGCGCCGAGGCCAGGATGATCCATCTGGCCAACCACGACCCGGTCACCGATCTGGCCAATGCGCATCTGCTGCACACCAGCATCGCCGCCGCTCTGAAGCAGGCCAGCGCGGACAGCCACCTGGCCCTTCTGCATATCGAGATCAATGACTTCAAGGCGATCAACGATTCCCTGGGCCAGGATGGCGGCGACCATGTGCTGTTGCAGGCGGCCGCCTGCCTGCGCAGTTGCGCCGGCGGGCGCGACGTTGTGGCCCATACCGGCGGCGGCGAATTCGCCGTGCTGGCCCCCGGCCTGCCCAGCCGTGCGGATGCCGAATCGCTGGCACGCCGAATCCTGCATGCGCTGGCACAACCCTCCTATGTCGGTGCGCGGGCGATCATGCTCTCCGCCTGTGTCGGCATCGCTCTGGCGCCGGACGACGCGGTGCTGCCCGACCAGCTGCGCAAGGATGCCGCCACCGCCCTGTACCGCAGCAAATCCATCGGCCACGGCAGCACGCATTTCTTCGAGCCCGAGATGGACCTGCATTTGCAGGCCCGCGAGGCGCTGAAGCTGGAATTGCGCGACGCGCTGGAGCGGCAGGAGCTGCGCCTGTTCTACCAGCCGCTGGTGGATTTGCGCACTGGCCGCACCGGGGGTTTCGAGGCGCTGATGCGCTGGCAGCACCCCGAGCGTGGCATGGTCTCGCCCGTCGACTTTATTCCCGTGGCCGAGGAGACCGGCTGGATCGTCGGCTTCGGCCGCTGGGCGGTGATGGCCGCCTGCATGGATGCGGTGCGCTGGCCGGACCCGGTGAGTGTGGCTGTGAATTTCTCGGTGATGCAGTTCAGTGCCGGCACGGTGGAAGCCGACGTGGCCGAGGCGCTGGCGCGATCGGGCCTGCCGCCGCACCGGCTGGAGGTGGAGGTGGTGGAATCCCTGCTGCTCAGCCACACCGACGCCAATCTGGGCGTGCTGAACCGCCTGCACGCCATGGGCGTTCGTATCGTGATGGACGATTTCGGCACCGGCTATTCATCGCTCAGCACGCTGCGCCGCTTCCCCTTCGACAAGATCAAGCTCGACCAGTCGCTGATGGTCGGTGTGCCGGACAACGCCGGCGGCGATGCGATCGTGGAGGGTGTGAGCGGCCTGGGCCGCGCCCTGCGGGTGCGCACACTGGCCGAGGGCGTGGAGACCACCGCGCAATGCGATCTGGTGCGGCAGATGGGCTACGACTACGCGCAGGGCTATCTGTTCAGCCGGCCCGTGCCTGGGCCGGAGGCGCATGCGCTGGCGAACAAGACGTGGGTGCTTTGAGGCAAGAGAAAGAGTGTTCTTTTTTGAAAAAAAGAACCAAAAAACTTTTATCTTTTCAGGTACGCGCTGTGACTGCTGTGTCGGGTGCCCGGTGAAGGCGAACGGGTAAAAGTTTTTTGGTTCTTTTTTCAAAAAAGAACACTCTTTCTTTCTTGGAACCCCGATGCAATTCGAACGCCGCTTCAAATTCCTCATCTGCGCCCCCGCCTTCGAGGCCGGCGACATCGAAGGCGAGCGCCTCGAGCAGATCACCGTCGAAATCGAGCGAATCGGTTTTGCCTCGCTGCGCGCGCACCGCACCGAGGACGCCGAGCTGGTGATCCGCACCGATGCCGCCGTTGGCTGCGTGGTGGTGGATTGGGGCCGCCGCGGCCCGCAGGGCAAGGCGGCGGCGCTGGTTTCCTTCATCCGTAAGCGCGGCCTGGATGTGCCGATCATCATCCTCGTCCGCCGCCAGCGTTTCGAGGACATCCCCGTGGACGTGCTCCACGAAGCTGATGGCTATGTCTTCCTCGCCGAGGAAACCCCTGAATTCATCGCCAAGAATCTCGCCAGCCATCTGCGCCACTACGCCGAGGCCCTGCGCACGCCCTTCTTCGGCGCGCTGCTGGATTTCGCCGAACAGGGCAATCAGCTCTGGACCTGCCCGGGCCACAATGGCGGCGTGTTCTATTCGCGCAGCCCGATCGGGCGCGTGTTCGTCGAACATCTCGGCGAAGCCGTTTTCCGCGACGATCTGGACAATTCCGTGCTCGACCTCGGCGACCTGCTGATCCACGAGGGGGCGCCGCTTCGCGCCCAGATGGAGGCCGCAAAGATATTCGGTGCCGAACGCACCTATTTCGTGCTCAACGGCACATCAACCTCCAACAAGGTGGTTCTGCAATCGCTGGTGGCCGACGACGATCTGGTGCTGTTCGACCGCAACAACCACAAGGCCGCGCATCACGGCGCGCTGTATCTCGGCTGCGGCATCCCCATCTTCATCCCCACCGCCCGCAACGCGCACGGCATGATCGGACCGATCGATTTCGCCGCACTCGATGAAAAGGACATTCGCGAGAGCATCCGGGCCAATCCCCTCGTCACCGACCCCACCGCCTGGCAGCGCCCGCGCCCCTTCCGAGTGGCCGTCATCGAGCAGTGCAGCTACGACGGCACGATCTACAGCGCCGAAATGATCCTCGAAAAACTCGGCCATCTCTGCGACTACATCATGTTCGACGAAGCCTGGGCCGGCTTCATGAAATTCCACCCCCTCTACCGCGGCCGCTTCGCCATGGGGCTGGACAAACTCGGGCCGGACAGCCCGGGCATCATCGCCACGCAATCCACCCACAAGCAACTCGCCGGCTTCAGCCAATCCAGCCAGATCCACATGCGCGACAACCACATCAAAGGTCAGCGACGCCGCGTGGAACATCGCCGATTCAATGAATTTTTCATGATGCACGCATCGACGTCGCCCTTCTACCCGCTATTCGCCTCGCTCGATGTCGGGGCGCAAATGATGAAGGGCCGCCAGGGTGAAGTGCTGTGGGACGATACGATCCGCCTCGGCATCGAGCTACGCAAGAAGATCCGCGCAATCCGCGAGGAAATCCTGGTCCGCGAGGATGATCCGAACCGCCGCTGGTTCTTCGAACCTTTCGTGCCGGACAAGGTGATTCGACAGGGCGAGGAAATCCGCTGGGAAAACGTGCCCACCGACGAACTCGCCGTGACCCCCGCCTATTGGGCGCTCGGCCCCGAGCAGAGTTGGCATGGTTTTGGTGATGTGAAAGCTGGTTTCGCCATTACCGATCCCAACAAGCTCACCTTGCTCACGCCCGGCTTCGACCGCGCCACCGGCGAACATACCGCCCATGGTGTCCCCGCCCCGGTGCTCGCCGTGTTTCTGCGCGAAAACCGCATCGTACCGGAAAAAAACGATCTGAACTCGATCCTTTTCCTCCTCACCCCCGGGGTGGAAAGCAGCAAGGCGGGCACGCTGCTCAGCGCGCTGGTGTTCTTCAAGCGCCTGCACGACGATAACCGCCTGCTGGACGATGTGATGCCCGATTTCGTGCGCCAGCGCCCCAAGCGCTACTCGAAAATTGGCCTGCGTGATCTGTGTGCCGAAATCCACGATTTTTACCGCACGCACGACACCAGCAGCTTGCAACGCCAACAATTCCAGCGCGACCACTTCCCTGTGATGGCGATGCGGCCTGACCAGGCGGTGCGTGAACTGGTGCGCAATAACGTCGATTTCGTGCCGATCGACCAGGTGGAGGGCCGCATCGCCACCACACTCTGGGTCGTCTACCCACCCGGCATCGCCACCATCATCCCCGGCGAGCGCGTGGACTCGCGGGCCCGACCGATGATCGACTATTTGCGAATCTTCGAGCGGGCCGCGAATAAATTCCCGGGGCTGGATAACGAGATCCAGGGTGTTTACCGCGGGCGGGAGCCGGATGGGTCAATTCGATTTTATACTTATGTGGTCAGGGAGTAACTGAAGGAAGGTGTTCTTTTTTGAAAAAAATAACCAAAAAACTTTTATCCCTTAGCGCGCGCTTCCGGAGAGTTAGACGCCAACAGTCAAAAGTTTTTTGCTTCTTTTTTTCAAAAAAGAAGACCTTCCCTATTCAATGATGCCCGCCACCCCCGCCGTGGAAGCCGCCACCGCCGCCGTGGAACCCGCCACCACCATACACCACCACGTCGCCGCCGCCGCCGCCCCAATAGGGATACGGCCCCCAATCGCCCCAGCCAAAGCTGTCGTTATAGGCCATGTCCGCGGCGGCAATCTGCTGCTGCTGCATCTGCTGCTGCAACGCCAATTGCTGAAAACGCTGATACGCGGTCGGATCGCCCACATACACACAGTGGCAATACTGCGGATCGGCATATACATAGCCGACCGTATCCTGTCCGTGGACCATCAGGCGCTGCGAGAGGATATGGTAAGGCTGCAGCGCCGCCAGGCGGGCCTCGCGATGCGGGGTATTAGCGGGTTTCTGCAGAAAACCTGCGGCGGCGAGTATCTGCTCGGTGTTCTGCGTGACGGTCTGCTGCGTCGCGCAGCCTGCCAGGCCGGCAGCCGACACCGCAATAGCTAGGCCGCACAGGCCGCCCTTGAGGGAAAATGTGATCATGTTGGGAAATCCTCAAACGTCGCGCACCCGCGCGCACCGCGTTGCACACGCGTGGCGACGCCCCGCAGTTCCGGCCGGGCGCGAAAAATTGACCGCCATGAAGAAGGAAGGACTTCTTTTTTGAAAAAAAGAAGCAAAAAACTTTAGACTGTTGGTGTGGGACTTTCCGGAAGCGGGCGCAAAGGATAAAAGTTTTTGCTTCTTTTTTCAAAAAAGAAGACCTTCCTTACTTGCCCGGCGGCCCCGCGCTGTGCGACGCCAGCACCGCCTCCGTCTCCCCATCCACTTCCTGCATGCGCACCTCATACCCCCACAGCGTGGCGATATGCTTCAGCGTCAGATCCGCATCAGGCTGCGCCAGCAACTGCCCGGCGCGCGTGCGGTGTTGCAAAATCAGCTTGCGATCGCCTGCCAGATCCACATCCACCACCTGCACATCGGCATCGTGCGTGGCCGGATCGTAGCTTTGCGCGAGGCTGCGGCGAATGGCGCGGTAGCCGGCATCGTCGTGGATCGCATCCACCAGCAGGTCCTTGTCCGCGGTATCATCGAGCAGGCGGAACATCTTGAACTGCCGCATCACTGCCGGTGAAAGATATTGCAGAATAAAACTCTCATCGCGGAAATTGGCCCAGGCGTAGCGCAGCGTGCCAAGCGGATTGCGGTTGCCGGCGATATCGGGGAACCAATCGCGGTCTTCCGCGGTGGGGGACGTGCAGATGCGCTCGATATCGCTCATCATCGCGTAGCCGAGCGCGTAGGGATTGAACCCCGGCCCGCCCGCCGGATGATCGAAGCCGGGCTGCATGATCACATTGGCCGTCGAGTGCAGCACTTCCAGAAAGGCCGCATCGTCGATCTGCCCCGTCTCGTGCAGCCGCGTCATCACGCGCTGATGCACCCAGGTGGCGCAGCCTTCGTTCATCACCTTGGCTTGCGGCTGGGGATAGAAATACTGGGCGATCAGCCGCACGATGCGGATGATCTCGCGCTCCCAGAACTGCAGTTTGGGTGAGGTTTTCTCAATGAAATACAGCAGGTTTTCTTCCGGCAGACCAAGCTTGCGCCGGCGCTCTCCAATAGGATCGGATTCAGGCGCGGCCTTGCCCACCGGCACGGTGCGCCACAGATCATCGAAAATCTTCTCGTCGTATTCGCGCCGCTCGCGCTCCCGCTTCTGATCGATCTTCAGATTCAGCGGCCGCGCGCCGCCGTGCCGGTTGACCCCGTGGCGAGAGAGTGCGTGTGCCGCATCCAGCACGCGCTCCGTCGCCCCGACGCCATACTTGTCCTCGCAGCTACCGATATAGGTGCGGGCGAACTCCAGGTAATCGAGGATGGCGGACGCATCCGTCCATTGCTGGAACAAATGGTTGTTGCGGAAAAAATGATTGTGCCCAAAGGCTGCATGCGCGATCACCAGCGCCTGCATCGTGGCGGTATTGCCTTCCATCAGATAGCTGATGCAGGGGTTTGAATTGATCACGACCTCGTAGGCGAGGCTCGTATAGCCGCGTCGGTAGCTCGTCTCGTGCTGCAGAAACCGTTTGCCGTAAGACCAGTGCCGGTATGTCAACGGCATGCCGTGGGCCGTATACACGTCCAGCATCTGCTCCGAGGTGATCACCTCGATGCGGTTCGGATACACCTCCAGGCCCAGTTCGTCGCACGCGATTCGTTCAATCGCCTCATAGCTGCGCCGAAGCGTGGAAAAATCCCAATCAGTCCCCGCATAAAGCAGCTGGTTATCCATCCGACACCCCAAGGACCAAAAGTTTTTTGCTTCTTTTTTTCAAAAAAGAAGAGTCTCTCTCTCTCTCTTTCTTACGGCGTCGCCACCTTCCGCCCGAACAACTCCCGGAACACCGGGAAAATATCCTTCGGCTCAGCCACACGCCGCATGGCCAATTTCGGCTCCCGTTGCGAGAGCGGCGCATAGCCGCGCCACAGATCGCTCTCGCCGCGGATATGCGCGGCGGAGGCTGCCACCTCGATATAGGCGAAATGTTGCACCACGGGCAGGATCTGTCCCTCCAGCATGGACATGGCCTGGCGCGTATCCATGCTGGAATTATCGCCGTCGGAGGCCTGGGCGGCGTAGATGTTCCAGCTATCGTCGGGGAAGCGCGCCCGCTGGATGCGCACGAATTCAGCGAAAGCGGTGGAAACCACCGTGCCGCCGGTGCGCGGATCGGTGAAGAAGGTGTTCTCGTCCACTTCCTCGGCGGTTTCCGTATGCCGGATGAACACCAGCTCCACCCGCTTGTAGCGCCGCTCCAGAAACACGTGCAGCAGCAGGAAGAAGCGCTTGGCCAGGTCCTTCATCGATTCGCTCATCGATCCCGACACATCCATCAGGCAGAACATCACCGCCCGGGCCGTGGGCTTGGGCGCCTGGGTATAACGCCGGTACCGCAGATCCACGGGATCGATCCACGGCACCCGCGCCATGCGCCGCAGAACCATTTCCAGCTCCCCCCGCAGCGCCGCCAATGGCTCGGCGCGATCGCTGCCGTCGCGCGCTTCCGCCTCCAGCCGCTCGATCTCGATCTCCAGCGCCAGAACATCGGGTGTTTTGGGCCGCCGCAGCCCGATCCGCCGCGCCATGGACTGGCGCATCGTGCGCCCCATGTCGATCTGGGATGGGGAGCCATCCACGCTGATACCGGCCCGCACCGGAGTCATGGCTTCGGTGGCCACGATCTGGCTTTTCACCAGGTCCGGCAATTCCAGATCCTCGAAGAACAGGTCCAGGAATTCATCTCGTGTGAGCACGAACCGGAACCCGTCCTGCGCCTCACCATCGCCGCTGCCGCTGCCATCGCCGCCCCCGCCCCCGCCGCTGCCGCCAGGCGGCCGAGCCAGCCTGTCGCCGGCGGAGAATACCTTGTTGCCGGAGAGCACGATCTGGCGTTGTCCCTTGCTGAACACGCTGTGAAAGCTCGGCTCGTGCAACGTGTCGGAGGGGATGGTCACCGCCTGGTCCCGCCCGATCTCGCGCAGCGTGCCGCCATCGATCGCCGCCCGTGTGGCCCGCGCCACTGCGGCGCGTGCCCGTGCGATCACCCGCTGGCGGTTTTCCAGGTTTTTCCCGTGCGGATTAGGCCTGCGGTCGATAATGTCCAAATTTAGGAACTCAACTTCCAACGTCAGTCATGTGCGACCCATGGGGTGACAACGCAAGCCGCCGGCCCTCGTCCATCCCCAAAGCGAATTTGATGCGGAAACGCACAAGGTTGCAAACTCTATTGCATCATGCGGATTGCTTCACGCGCATGTACCAATCAACCAGCCGGCGAACCTGGCGCTCCGTATAGCCCCGGCTGACCATCCGGGCCACGAAGTCGTTGTGCTTCTTCTCCGTCTCGTTGTCCTTCTTCGAGCCGAAGCTGATGACCGGCAGAAGGTCCTCGACCTGGCTGAACATCCGCTTTTCAATAACTTCACGAATTTTCTCGTAACTGGTCCAGGACGGATTCCGCCCCCCATTGGCAGCCCTGGTGCGCAGCGCGAACTTCACAACCTCGTTACGGAAATCCTTCGGGTTGGCGATACCGGCTGGCTTTTCGATCTTCGTCAGCTCCGCATTCAGCAACTCCCGGTTCAGCATCTGTCCGGTATCGGGGTCCTTGAAGTCCTGGTCCTCGATCCAGGCATCCGCGTAATCCAGGTAACGATCGAACAGGTTCTGGCCGTAATCGCCATAGCTCTCCAGATATGCCTTCTGGATCTCGTTGCCGATGAACTCGGCGTAGCGCGATGCCAACTCGCTCTTGATGGTGGCGAGGTAAGCCGCCTCGGTCTCGGGCGGAAACTGCTCGCGGCGGATCGCCTGCTCCAGCACATACATGAGATGCACGGGATCGGCCGCGACCTCGCTGGAGGAGTGGTTGAACGTGGCTGAGAGCACCTTGTAGGCAAAACGGGTGGAGACCCCATCCATGCCCTCGTCCACGCCGGCGGCGTCACGATACTCCTGCATTGTCTTAACTTTGGGATCGGTCTCGCGGATATTCTCACCGTCATAGACCCGCATCTTCGCGAAGGGCCGCGAGTTGGCATGCGGCTTCAGGCGCGACAGCACGGCGAACCGCGCCAGCATCTCCAGCGTATGCGGGGCGCAGGGCGCCTCGGCCAGGGCCGAGCCGCTGATCAGCTTCTCGTAGATCCTGGCTTCCTCGGTCACCCGCAGGCAGTAGGGCACCTTCACCACGCTCACACGGTCGAGGAAGGCCTCGTTGGTGCGGTTGTTGCGGAAACTCTGCCACTCCGCCTCGTTGGAATGGGCCAGGATGATGCCCTGGTAGGGAATGGCGCCGATGTTCTCGGTGCCCAGGTAGTTGCCTTCCTGCGTCGCCGTCAGCAGCGGATGCAGCATCTTGATCGGCGCCTTGAACATTTCCACGAATTCCAGGATGCCCTGGTTGGCGCGGTTCAGGCCGCCGGAAAACCCGTAGGCATCCGGATCATTCTGGGAAAAGCTCTCCAGCTTGCGGATATCCACCTTGCCGACCAGGGCGGAAATATCCTGGTTGTTGTCGTCCCCCGGCTCGGTCTTGGCGATCGCGATCTGCTTGCGGCGCGATGGGAACAGTTTCACCACCCGGAATTTCTGGATATCCCCGCCGAATTCCTCCAGCCTTTTCAGAGCCCAAGGGCTGGCAATGCCGGTCAGCACGCGCCTGGGGATGCCATAGCGCTCAGCCAGCGCCTCGCCCATCGTCTCCGGCTCGAACAGCCCCAGCGGACTTTCGAACACCGGGCTCAGATGCGCGCCGGCCTTCAGCACGTAGATCGGCTCGCGCTCCATCAGCGCCTTCAGCCGCTCACCCAGCGAGGATTTGCCGCCACCCACCGGGCCCAGCAGATAGAGCACCTGCTTGCGCTCCTCCAGGCCCTGCGCCGCATGCCGGAAGAAGCCGACGATCCGCTCGATGGTCTCTTCCATGCCGTGGAACTCGGAGAAAGCAGGATAGATGCGGATGGTGCGATTGAGGAACAGCCGGCTCATCCGCGGATCGCGGGAAGTGTCGATCACCTCAGGCTCGCCGATGGCGCGCAACATGCGCTCCGCCGGGCTCGCGTAGCACAGCGGATCGGCACGGCACGCGTCCAGATATTCCACGAGGCTCATCTCCACCTCGCGGGTACGCTCGTGGAGGGTAGCATGCAGGCGGAAAATGTCGTCCGGCTTGGTCATGTCAAATCTCCAGCGTGCGAATCCCGTGGGAAGCAAATCTGGGTCCGAACGCAAGCAGGTCCAGTGTCTGATCGATGCACTCTGGTGCCTGCCCCCGCCGGCCACCGCATCCTTGGAGTCGCTCAGGTCAACACGTCAGCCTAACGTGAAAAGCTTTTGCTCTGCACCAAGAAGATTGCATCAAACGCGCTTACAAATGATTTAGGGCAGCGCCTGCGCAGCGAATGCCTACGGGATAGAGAAAGTAAGCGGTCTTTTTTGAAAAAAAGACCCAAAAACTTTTGCGCGCGCTGTCGCGGACCGCGCCGGAAGCGTACGCCATAAGTCAAAAGTTTTTTGCTTCTTTTTTTCAAAAAAGAAGGCCTTCCTTGACAACCTCTCCCATTTCGCCCCCCAGCCCCGCCGCCACCCCCGCCCGATCCGCGTGCTGCCGGTTCTGGCTCGCCTTCCACTTCCCCTCGATCCGCGTGATGTCGATTTCCAGCCCCACGATCCCGCGCATCTGTGCGGCCACGAAATCCGCCGGCGCATCCTCCACCGCCCAAGGGTCCGCGCGCCCAGCCTCGTGGCGGTCGGTCAGCGCGCCCACCTGGCGCCGCATCCACACCGCATCGTCCATCAGGCGCGGCACGCCCCACGCATGCACGGTCACATAATTCCAGGTCGGTACCACGCGCCCGTGCTCCCGCTTGGACGCATACAAGGAGGGGGACACGTAAGCCTGCGGCCCCTGGAACAACACCATCGCCTCGCCGCCCTCGGCGAGTGCGGCCAGTTGCCCGTTGGCGCGCGCCAGATGCGCCCGCAGCGTGCCCTTCGGCGAAAGCTCCGGATGAATCTGGAAAGGGATCAGGTTGGCCATCAGCCCCAGCGCGCCGCCCGTTACCAGCATGGCCAGGGGATGGTCACGCATCAGGCCATGCATCACCTCCAGCCGATCTTCCACAAACGCCGCCGGCTGATACATGCAACCCCGCACACAACGATCGAGGGAGATTACCGATTCCGCCACGCCACGGAAGCGCATGGCGCTTGCCCACACAAGCGGCCGCTGCGGTCCGCGTCGCGCTGCCGGCCTGGCTGGCCGCGTGCAGCGCCGCCCCGCCGCCGCAGGCGCGCGGGTGCCACGCCACGCCCGCCGATACGATCACCGTCCTCAGCCGCGGCTGGCATACCGAAATCGGCATTCCAGCGGACCAACTGCACGGCCCCCTGACCATCTTCCGCGACATTTTCCCCGGCGCCCGCACGATCATGTTCGGCTATGGCAAGCGCACCTTCATGACCGCCCGCGCCGACCGTGCCAGCGAATACCTGCTCGGTCCGTTCCCCGGCCCCGCCGTGATCGAGGCGATCGGCCTGTCCACCTCGCCCGAGGCCGCCTATGGCCCAGGCGACTCGGTGAGTCTGAGCCTGCCACAGGGTGGCGCCACACAGCTTTCCGCGTTCATCTGGAACGATCTCGCCCACGACAAAGCCGGTGCCCCTCTGCTGGTGGGCCCAGGCGCCTTCCCCGGCGCGCTCTTCTATGTCGCGACGAGCGAGTACACGCTGGCCCACACCTGCAATACCTGGGTTGCGGCGGCCCTTCATCAGGCCGGCCTGCCTGTCAGCCCCGACGGCGCAATCCTCTCCGGCCAAACGATGTGGCGGGCCGCTGCGGCCGCCCGCCAATGCTTGCCGATACCGCCCTAAGGCCCTGTATTACTGGCAGAGTACTATTGGCAGGGTGGGGGGTTGCCGTTGCTGCATACCACCCTCGCGCCGGGCGGGATCACCACGGTGGTGTTGGCCGGCGGCGAGGACCCGCCACCAAAACTGGAACTGCAGGCCGTCAGAAGCCCCGCCACGCTCAACGCGGCCAGCAGGGCGGCCACATTTTGTCTTGAACTCGGTAACACTTGGGCACTCCGGTTTGTGATCGACGAGGCCGCTAACGACCAATGCGGCCCCGGATTCCCGAGCGATACCGATTTGTTACAAAATTGGCGTCGCATCGATTTTCGACCGCAGCCTGGGCGCCGTAGGGGATTGCAACCGCCCATGATGGCCTAGCCGCGCAGCGTGGCGGCTGTGCCAATGCCGACCTTGCGGCACAGGCTGCGCACAACGCGGCATGGCAGGAGCCACGCGGGCTCCTGCCATGCCAAACAGCCGGTTCTGGGAGGGGCGTTATTGCGGCTTAGACGGCCGCGTTCTTGCCGCTGCGACGGATCACCATGAACCCGACAAGCCCAGCGCCGAGGAGTGCTATGCTGCCCGGCTCCGGCACCGATGTCCCGCCGGAGGTGTTCTGCGTCAGCGAAATTCCATCCAGCAGCAGGAACGGGGGCTGGCCGTTGCTGCCCGTGGCGAAGAACGAGAGCGTCTCGCTGGCCGCGGTGGCCGTGAACGTCATCGTCTGCGCAACCCAGCTCGAGCTCCCCTGATACGGGTTGACCATGGTCGAGCCCACGGCCGTGGGGGCAGAGTATGCGTTGGAGGCAGGGCCGGTGCCGAAATACACGTTCCAGGCGGCGGTGAACCCGGCGGGCGACTCGCCCGTCTCGTTCGCCTGCATCGTCGCCTGCGAGAAGTTCAGCGTATAGGTGTTACCAACGGTGAGATTGCTCACGGTCTGGTATAGCGCGGCGGTCTGTGTGCCGGCATCTTCCGTAAACGCCTGCGCACTGGGCGCGGTGCCGGTCGGACCGGTCCACATCGGAATGTTGCCGTTCAGATCGGGCAGGTTAAACTGAATGCCCGCCGTGCCCACGTTGCCGAGCGCGAGCGCAGCAAATGTGTCCGTGCTGGCAAGGATGCCCTGGCAGTTCGCCAGGCAACCCGTGATGTTCCAGCCGGTCAGGTCGGAATTCGTAACGCTCGCGCCAATAATCGTACCATTGTTGTTGTACGTAGCCGTATTGCTCGCGAAATTGCCGTTCGTGATGCCGGTGAACGTGCTGGCACGCGCCGGCGCGAGCGCTGCCACGCCCATGGCTGCCGCTACGATCAGGAGACGGCTGAAAGAGAGATGACTGGTCACGCGGCTGACTCCTCAGAAACGGCGATCCGCGGCGACGCCCACGGAACGACTTGGCTGAGGGTCGGTGTAATCCTTTTTTAAGAATTAGCAAGTCTAAAATTGGAGACTTTACTCAAATCCACGCCGTCCGGCGCATTGCTGATACGCGCCCGCCGTTTACAACCTCAAGTTGTTAGCACTCCACCCGGTTGACAGCCAGTCCCACCGCCAGTCCGCCCAGCGAGGTCTCCTTGTAAATCTCGTTCATATCTTCCCCGGTTCGCTTCATCGTCGCGATCACCTTGTCCAGCGACACGGAATGCTGCCCATCCCCCAGCAAGGCCAGCCGCGCCGCATCGATGGCCTTGATCGCCCCCATCGCATTGCGCTCGATGCACGGGATCTGCACCAGCCCGCCGATCGGATCGCAGGTCAGTCCCAGATTATGTTCCATGCCGATCTCGGCCGCGTTTTCCACCTGCGCCGGGCTGCCCCCCAGCGCCGCGGCCAGGCCGCCCGCCGCCATTGAACACGCAACCCCCACCTCACCCTGGCAGCCCACCTCCGCCCCCGAGATCGACGCATTCCTCTTATAGAGTGCGCCAATCGCCCCCGCCGTCAGCAGGAACGACCGCCGCCCCTCCGCGGTGCCCGCATGAAACCGGTCGTAATAGCGTAGCACCGCCGGCACGATCCCGGCGGCTCCGTTGGTCGGCGCCGTCACCACGCGGCTGCCCGCCGCATTCTCCTCGTTCACCGCCATTGCCCACAGATTGACCCAATCCATCGCCGCGAGCGGGTCGGATACGTTGCGCTCCATCCGTGCGAGGATCGCCCGCCGGATCTGCAGCGCGCGCCGCTTCACCGCCAGCCCGCCGGGCAGCACGCCATCCTGGCGCATGCCGCGGTCGATGCAGGCCTCCATGGCCGCATGGATCCGGTCCAGCCCGGCCACAACCTCTGCCTCCGGCTGGCGGGACACCTCGTTCTCGAACATCAGCCGCGCGATGCTGATCCCCGCCGCCCCCGCCCGCACCAGCAGATCCTCGGCGTTTTCGAACGGATGCGGCACCGCCGCGCCCGCCTCGTCGGGATCGTTGCGCCCGATTTCGTCCTCGTCGCGCACAAACCCGCCGCCGATCGAAAACCAGGTGCGCGCGGCCAGCATCTCACCCGCCTCATCGAAGGCGGCGAAACTCACCGCGTTGGGATGTTGCGGCAGGCGCTGGCGCCCCGCCCATAGGATATCGCGCGCCGGTTCAAAGGAGATGTCGTGCGTGCCGCCAAGCCGCAAAATCTGCGTGGCTTCCACGACTGCCAGCGACGCCTCGCCCTCATCCGGATCCAGCCGCGCCGGCTCCCACCCCATCAGCCCCAGGATCACCGCGCGGTCCGTGTGATGCCCCCGCCCGGTCAGCGCCAAGGACGCGTAGAGCGTCACCTCCACCCGCGCCACCCGCGCCAGCGTCGCGCGTGCCCGCAACAGCCCCGCGAACCGCGCCCCTGCCGTCATCGGCCCCATCGTATGCGAGCTGGAGGGGCCCACCCCCAACTTGAACAGATCAAAAACGCTGACGGTCATGACACCCCTCCACCAGACTCGCTGCGGCCCGCGAGCCGGGTACCACCACGTAAACGTTTTTTGGGTCTTTTTTCAAAAAAGAACAAAAAGAAAGCCCTTCTTTTTTGAAAAAAAGAAGCAAAAAACTTTTATCTACTTCAGGCGGCTTCGACCCAGCCACGCAGGGCGCCGGAATCCATCGGGCGGGCGAAGAGGTAGCCCTGGGCGGCGTCGCAGCCAAGGCGGCGCAGAATGGCGGCCTGCTGCACGGTTTCCACCCCCTCGGCGATCACCTGCAACTCAAGCCCATGCGCCAGGGACAAGGTTGCCCGCACGATCGCCTCCGCCCGCGCATTATCACCCAGGCCATGGATGAAGCGACGGTCCAGCTTCACCGCATCCAGGTTCAGCCGCAGCAATTGGGCAAGGCCGGCATTGCCGGTGCCGAAATCATCCAGCACCAGCCGGGCACCGCACGCGCGCAGGTTCATCAATTGATCGATGACCCGCGCGCTCACCCGATCGAGTAGCACCTGCTCGGTGATTTCAATCGACACGTCGTTCAGCGTCAGGCCGGCCGCCTGCACCTGGTCCCCGATCTGGGCCACCATCTCCCGCCGCGCCACCTCGCTGGCCGAAAGATTCAGCCCCACACGCACCCCGGCAGGCAAAGCTGCCCGCAGGGCTGCAAAACCCCGCAGCGCATCTTCGCGCACCGCACGGCCCAACCGCGCCGAACGCTCCGGCCCGATGGCATCGATCAGCTCCACGGGCGGAATATCCCCCAGGCTGGGATGATGCCAACGGGTGAGAGCCTCTAGCGCCAGCAGAAGCGGCGGTCCCACCGGCGGCCCGCGCAACGACACGATGGGCTGAAAATGCGCCGACAGCCCCACCAATTCGCTCAAAGGCCCCGCGGAATCGAAGGCCCGCAGGATCGCGGCCACGCGCGCCACACGCTCGGTGTCCTTACGGCTTGCCCAGCCGATTCCGCCGCGTTCGGTGATCTTCACACGCAGCATCGCATCGTCCGCCGCGCGCATGCCGGCTTCCGCCGAATCCGCATCCTGCGGCACAATCGCTACACCCAGCGTCGCGCCCAGCCGCAGCGTGCGATTGCCATACTGCACCGGCACGTGCAGCGAATCCCGGATACGCATGGCCACGTCATTGGCCGTGCCGTGGTCGCCCACCCCGATCAGGAACACCGCGAACTCGTCGCCGCCGATCCGCGCGATCAGATCGCCGCCGCGCACAGCCAGCGGCAGCCGTGCAGCCGCCGCCCGCAGCAGCGCATCGCCGGCGGCATGGCCCTCCGCATCGTTCACTTCCTTGAAGTGGTCCAGGTCGATGGCGATCACAGCGACCGGGCTGCCGGATGCGGCCACCTCGGTCAGCGCCTCGCCCATCGCGCGCCGGTTCAAAAGCCCGGTCAGCAGGTCCCGCCGCGCCTCCCGATCCAGCCCATCGGCCAGCACGAATACCTCCCGTGCCAGGGGCCGGAAGATCAGGAACACCTCCAGCACAAGAACCGCCAGGGTCGCGGCCACCACCGCCCAATGAAACGCGATGGCCTGTCCCACGCCGCGTTTTGCCGCCGCCTCATGCAGCGCGACCGCCATCTGCAACCGCGTCAGCAGGGTGCCCAAAGCCCGATCGCGAATCGCCGCGATCGCGGCGGGGTCCGCCCCACGCGGGGTGCGTATTGCCAGGCTGACCGAATCCACCTCGGCCAGGAACCGCCGCACCATCAGATCCAGCGGCGCGGGACCGCCAAAATACAGCGCCTGCAGCGCGGCCGTCCGCCGGGCCGCGGCCCGATCCCCCACCGTCAGCGCTTCATGCGACACCCGCATGCGCGCTGCCGCCGATTCCAGGTCGGTCAAGGCTTGTTGCTTGGCCGCCCCCTGTACCCCCGCGGCATCCACCACCAGCGCCGCGATCCGCTGCGACAGCATGCGTTGCGCCCCGGCCAGGTTGATCACCGCGGCAGCATCCGACTGCCGCATCACCAGGTTTGAGAGAATCAGGCTGCCGCTGAGCGTGAGGATCGCCAGCAGCGTCAGGGCCAGCATATAGCCATAGGTCAGCCGCCGCCGCATCTTCGCCGCCGCGGTGATCACCTGCGATGGCCGCCACGCAAACCCGCTTCGCCCATTTTTCTGGTGTGTTGCCGTCGGCTGTCGGGCGCCCGGCTCGGTTGCGAGATAGGCGGGCGCTTCCTGATCCCCCCAAGGCCGGTTCCGCATACGGTGTGTCTCCCTAACGTGCCGGCACCATAAACCAGCCTTCAGGCTCCGCGCTGTGGCGAATCCGGCACAGCCCTTGCTTCGTTCGATACACACATTGCGTACCCGGTACCCGGGCGGCAATCATGGCGTGCACAATTCCGCGAGCGGCCAAAACCTGCCGTTCGCGTACCACGGGGGGCGGAATGACAAGCCTGCGCATCAGACTTCTCGGCGCGAGCGTGCTCGCAATAGCGGCGGCGCAAGCCGCCACATCACCGGCGCGGGCACAAACCGCGCCGGCCGCCACGCTGCCACAACCCGCCCATGGCATCGAAGAGGTGATCGTCACCTCGGAAAAACGTTCCGAGAAGCTGCAGAAAGTGCCGATGAGCGTGCAGGTGCTGGATACCAAGAAGCTCGAGCAGCAGAACGTGAATGAATTTCAGGACTATCTGAAACTCCTGCCCAGCGTAACCGCGCAAACCGATGGGCCGAACCAGACCACCATCTACATGCGCGGCATCGCCAGCGGCGCCGAAGGCAACCATTCCGGCCCGCTGCCTACGGTGGGCACGTATCTGGACGAACTGCCCATTACCACCATCGGCGGCACGCTGGATGTGCATGTCTACGACGTGGCGCGTATCGAGGCACTGCCGGGGCCGCAGGGCACGCTGTTCGGCGCATCTTCCGAGGCCGGAACGCTGCGCATCATCACCAATCAGCCCGACCCCAGCAAATTCGCCGCCGGCTACGACCTGGAAGGCGATGGCGTGGCCCATGGCGGCGCCGGCGGGGTTGCCGAAGGTTTCGTGAACATCCCCATCACCGACACGATCGCCATCCGCCTGGTCGCCTTCGACGAGCACGATCCCGGCTACATCAACAACATCCCCGCCACCCGCACCTTCCCCACCGCCGCGGGGCTGTATGGCGCCCCCGCCGCCACGATCAGTGATGCCGCCTATGCCAAGAACGGCTTCAACCCCTATGACAGCTTCGGTGGCCGCGCCGCCATCCGCGTGGAACTGCCCGACGACTGGACGATCACGCCGAACGTCATATTCCAGGACCAGCGCTCCAGTGGCATCTTCTCCTTTGCCCCCAGCGAAGGCTCCCTCAATGTGGAACGCTTCGGCCCGGACACGCTGCACGACCGCTGGGTGCAGGCCGGCGCCACCATCACCGGTAAAATCGGCAGCTTCGACCTCACCTACGCCGGCGGCTACTTCGTGCGCGACGAAGTGACGCAGTCCGATTACGCCGATTACTCCATCTATTATGATGCGATCTACGGGTCCGGCGCCAACTGGCTCGGCAAGAACGGGCAACCTCTGGCCACGCCGCGGCAGGAGATCGAGGGGCGCGACCATTTCAACAAGGAAAGCAACGAAATCCGCCTGAACTCGCCGGCAAGCGACCGGCTGCGGTTTATCGTCGGCGCCTATCAGGAGATCCAGAACCACCGCATCCTGCAGGATTACGAAATCGCCGGCTTCGATCCCGCCCTGATCGTGCCCGGCTGGGCCAACACGATATGGCTCACCGACCAGTTGCGCACCGACCGCGACGAGGCCGCCTTCGGCGAACTTGCCTTCGATATCCTGCCCAACTTCACCGCAACCGGCGGCGTGCGCCCGTACTGGTACGAGAACTCGCTGAAAGGATTCTTCGGCTTCAGCGCCGCCTATGACGAGCAGACCGGATTCGGCCCCGGCGAAGGCGTCAACGACGTGAACTGCAAGGCCGGGCAAAGCTTCGATTCCGCGCCTTGCGTGGATCTCAACAAGACCGTCTCCGGCCATGGCGAAACCCACAAGATCAACCTGACTTACAAGATCGATCGCGACCGGCTGGTGTATTTCACCTACTCCACCGGCTATCGCCCGGGCGGTGTGAACCGCAATGCCAATTTCGGCGGCTACGCGGCCGACAGCCTGACCAATTACGAGCTCGGTTTCAAATCGAGCTGGCTGGGTCAGACACTGCAATTCAACGTGGCGCTCTACGATGAGGACTGGAACAATTTCCAATACTCGTTCCTTGGCCCCAACAGCCTGACCATCATTTCCAACGCCCCCGGCGCCAACGTGAAGGGGGCGGAGGTGGAAAGCGTATGGCGCGCCACCAACGACCTGACCTTCACCGCAGGCGCCACCTTCACCGATGCCGAACTCTCCCAAAACCTGTGCAAGACCGTGGGCAGCACCTGCTCGGCGGCCGATTCCGAGGCGCCGGCGGGCACGCAACTGCCCTACACGCCAAGCTTCAAGGGCAACCTGACCGCCCGCTACACCTTCGACTTTTTCGATTGGGACGCCCACGTGCAGGCCACCGGCGTGTATCAGACCCGCGTGCAAGCCGAACTTCTGAGCAACGACGCCAACGGCCAGAACGAAAAAGCCATCGTCGGCAGCATGCCGGCCTACGGCACCGTCGATTTCGATGCCGGCATCACCAAGAACCGGCTTTCGCTGTCACTCTTCGTGAAGAATGCCTTCAACGAACTTGGCCAGGTGAACAGGTCGGTAGAGTGCACGATCGGCATCTGCCAGACGGTGTATGTGCTGCCGATTCAGCCGCTGACCGTGGGGATAAAATTGGCGCAGAGGTTTTAGGAAGGAAGGAAGNNAAAAAGAACATTCTTCCTTCCTGACCTTTGAAAGCACCCCCGCTTGACCACCGCCCCCCTCGCGGAAGCCATCCGCCAGGCCATCGCCCTGCTCCCCACCCCCGCGCTCGCCGAGCGTCAGGCCGCCGAAATTCTTCGCTCTGTCCCCAACCACCCTGAAGCGCTGCTCATCCTTGGATCCGCCGAGCGCCGTCAGGGCAAGACGCGGCAGGCCTACACCACGTTGGAACGCCTGGCCCGGGCCCAGCCTTCCGCCGCAGCCGTGCATGCCGAATTCGCGCTCGTGCTGGCCGAAATCGATCACACCGAGCACGCCATTGCCGCCACACGCCACGCCCTAACCCTCAACCCCGCTCTGCCCGGCATCTGGCGCCAGATGGCCACCCTGCTCACCCAGGCCGGCCAACCCGCCGCCGCCGAGGCCGCCTGGGCCCGCCATGTGGAGGAAGCGGCCCGGGATCCCACATTGCTGCGCGCGGCCGATGCGATGAACACCGATCGGCTCCCCGAGGCCGAGCACATCCTGCGCACCCATCTGGCCCAGCACCCCACGGACGTTGCCGCCCTGCGCATGCTCGCCGAAATCGGCACCCGATTCGGCCGCGATGCGGACGCGGAAAAGATCCTCACGCAATGCCTGGCGCTGATGCCCGGCTTTTCCCGCGCACGCTATAATTTGGCCGTTGTGCTGTTTCGCCAGAACAATGCGGCGGACGCCCTGCCCCATCTGGAGATCCTGCGCGCGGCCGACCCCAGCCACCCCGATTACGCCAACCTCCACGGCGCCTGCCTGGCGCTGACGGGTGACTACGGGCGATCTATCGAGGTGTATGACCGTGTTCTTGCGGATTTCCCCGACCAGCCAAAAATCTGGCTCAGCACCGCCCACGCCCTACGCACCGCGGGATTGCGTGAACGCTCCGTTACCGCGTACCGCACCGCCATCGCGCAGGCGCCCGAGATGGGCGAAGCCTATTGGAGCCTCGCCAACTTCAAGAACGAAGCTTTCACCGAAGCCGAACACGCCGCCATGCGTGCCCAACTTGCCCGCGCCGACCTGGGCACGGAAGACCGCCTGCATTTCCATTACGCGCTGGGCTACATGCTTGAACAGCAGGCACAATACGCCGCCTCGTTCGAGCACTACGCCGCCGGCGCCGCCCTGCGCCGCGGGGAGGTCACCTACAACGCCGATCACACCACCGCCCAAATCAGCCGCACCCGCGCGCTGATGACGATGGCGTTCTTCGCCCAGCGCGCCGGCGTGGGCTGCCACGATGAAGCGCCGATCTTCATTGTGGGCTTGCCGCGCTCGGGATCCACGCTGATCGAGCAGATCCTTGCCAGCCATAGCCAGGTGGAAGGCACCATGGAATTGCCGGAGATGGCCAACATCGCGCGCGACCTCGGCCGCACGACGCGCGACGACTCCACCTACCCCGAAATGCTCGCGACCCTGGATGCGGCCGCGTTCGCCCGCCTCGGCGAACGTTTCCTCGCCCGCACCCGCATCTACCGTAAAACGGGCAAACCCATCTTCATCGACAAGATGCCCAATAATTTCGTCCACACCGGCCTGATCCACCTGATTCTGCCGCGGGCAAAAATCATCGATGCGCGGCGCCACCCGATGGCCGCCTGCTTTTCCGCCTTCAAGCAACATTTCGCCAAAGGCCAGCATTATACCTATGATCTTTCCGAGCTCGGCCTCTACTATCGCGATTATCTGGATGTGATGGCGCATTTCGACGCGGTACTCCCCGGCCGCGTGCATCGCGTGCAGTACGAGGAGATGGTGGATAACACCGAGGCTGTCACGAAAGCCCTTCTTTCGCACTGTGGTCTGGACTTCGAGGAATCCTGCCTGCGCTTTCATGAAAACGCCCGCCCCGTGCGCACCGCCAGTTCCGAACAGGTGCGCCGCCCCATCTTCCGCGAAGGCCTGGATCATTGGCGCAACTACGAACCGTGGTTGGGCGAGCTGGTGCAAGCACTGGGATTCGCCGCTTAGCCCCCCGGTTTGCCTGCACCCAGCGCCTTCCGTATAGAAGAGCCGCATCCCCGACAGGCGACCACAAGATGCTCCAGAAGCTGGCGAGGTTCCCCAAAAAACTTTTATTGCAACTCGATCTTCTGCGGCGAGATCCGGAAGCCTTCGGCCGCAACCTGATCCAGATCACCAACCCCGCCCTGTTCCAGGAACGCCTGCTCGATATCCTTTATCCAACGCCCATCCATGTGCGCCTGCAAGCCGGCACGGCCGCGCCCCTGCGCCTGAACGTGCTCGATACGTTCTGGACCCGATCGGGCATGACCGGCGGCCCAAACACCGTGATCAACCTGGCGCTGCGAATCGCCCAACTCGGGATGGCTGTGCGCCTGGTCTCTACCGTGCAAACCGAGCTGATGGACGCGGCCTGGTTCGCCGGCCACGCCGCCCAATTGCTCGGCGAACCCGCGCCCCCGATCGACCTCATCTCCGCCGCTGATCCCACCCGCCCGCTTCCCCTCCACGCGAACGACATTTTTCTTGCCACCCACTGGACCACCGCCCTGCAACTCAAACCTGTCCTGCCCACGCTGCCAATAAAAGAATTCTTTTACATGCTGCAGGAATACGAAGCCGGATTCTACGCCTGGTCCAGCAACTTTGCCCGGGTTGCGGAAACCTACGGTATGGATTTCTGGCCGATCGTGAATGAATCGCTGCTCGCGGACTTCCTCTTTACCCAGCCCCTCGGCCGCCTGGCCGACCCCGAACTCCGCCGCCGCGCCGTGATCTTCGAACCCGCGGTGGATGCCACACTCTTCAGCCCGCCGGCCGATAAAAACCCTTCTCGCCCAAAGCGCCTTCTGTTCTACGCACGCCCCACCAACAGTCGCAACATGTTCGGCCTCGGCCTGCTCGCCCTACGCGAGGCAGCCAGAAACCCTGCCTTCGCCGGTTGGGAATTCGTCTCCATTGGCAGCCGCGGCAGCGTGCCCGATCTGGATCTCGGCGGCGGCCAACGCTTACGCCCCGCCCCCTGGATCGCCTATGGCGGCTATGGCGACCTGCTGCGCGGCGCGGACATCCTGCTCTGCCCGATGATCTCCCCCCATACCAGCTATCCCGTTCTGGAAATGGCGGCCTGCGGCGGCCTCTCCGTCACCAACAGTTTCGCCACCAAAACACCCGAAAAACTCGCAGCCCTCTCCGATCAGATCATCGCCACCGAACCCACCGTCTGCGGCCTCGCCGCCGGCCTTGTTCAAGCCGCCGCCTTGGTTAACAGCGGGCGGCCGCGCACCGCCGCCCTCAACCTCCCGCGCGACTGGGCGACTGCGCTGAAGCCGACGGCGCAGAGGGTTCATGATATCGCGAAAAGTTTTCAGAAGTAGAAAAGAAAGGTCTTCTTTTCTGAAGAAAAGAAGCAAAAGACTTTTATCTTTTGGTACGGGGCTCGCCGGCAGCGCGCGCAAGGGGACAAAAGTTTTTTGGTTCTTTTTTTCAAAAAAGAACACTTCCTTCCTCAGTCATCCCCCCCATGCACCTGGTCCAGATCCGCGAACCGGGTGAACTCACCTTCAAAGAACAGATCGATCTTCCCCGTCGGCCCATGCCGCTGCTTTTCCAGCAGCAGCTCCGCCTTGTTGTGCACCAGCTCCATGTCCCGCTGCCATTTCTCCAGCGCGTTCTGGAATTTTTCCTCATTATCGAACGCCATCTGCTTGGGCGCGCGCTGCTGCAAATAATATTCGTCGCGGTAGACGAACATCACTGCATCCGCATCCTGCTCGATCGATCCCGACTCACGCAAATCCGAAAGCTGCGGCCTTTTATCCTCCCGGCTTTCCACCGCACGCGATAGCTGGGAGAGCGCCAATACGGGGATTTTTAATTCCTTCGCCAGCGCCTTCAACCCTTGCGTGATCATGCTGATCTCCAGCACCCGGCTCTCCGCCCGCATCCCCACAGAAGGCCGCATCAATTGCAAATAATCGATCACCACCAGCCCCAGACCCTTGGTGCGCTGCAGCCGGCGGCACCGCGTGCGCAGCGCGGACAGCGTGATCGCCGGCGTATCGTCGATATATAGCGGCAAATGCTGCAGCTTCTTCGCCACGCTCACGAACTTGGCGAAATCCCGCTCGCCGATCTCGCCGCGCCTGATCCGGTCGCTGGAAACGCGGGATTCCTCGGAGAGCAGGCGGTTGGCCAATTGCTCCGCGCTCATTTCCAGTGAGAAGATCACCACCGAATTTTTCGGCATCGCCGCCGGGTCGTCCAGCCTTGCATTCGCCAGCATGCTCTCGGCTGCCCCGAACGCGATCTTCGTGGCCAGCGCCGTTTTCCCCATGCCCGGCCGCCCGGCCAGAATCAGCAGATCGGAGGGGTGCAGGCCGCCGGTTTTCTTGTCCAGATCGCGCAACCCTGTCGATAGGCCAGACACGTGGCCGGATTGCCGGAACGCCAGTTCCGCATTCTCGATCGCGCGGGTCAGCGCCGCGGCGAACACCATCATCTTGGTATCCGAGGTGCCATGCGTCGCCAGATCGAACAGGCTCTGCTCGGCCATTTCGATCTGCTTGGGCCCGTCCAGATCCGGCTCGGGCGCGAAGGCCTGGTTGACCACCGTCTCGCCGATGTCGATCAACTGCCGCCGGATCCACGCATCATAGATCGCGCGCCCGTAATCCTTGGCATTGATGATACCCACCATCGCGGTCAGTAACTGCGCGAGATAGGCCGTGCCCCCCACCTCGGCCAGCACGCCCGTGTGCTCGAACTCCGCACGCAGCGTCACCGGATCGGCGATCTGGCTCGCCTCGATCCGCCGCGCGATGCTCTGGTAGATCCGCGCATGCACGGGGTCTGCGAAGTGCTCGGGCAGCAGAAACTCGGAAACCCGATCATAGGCCCGGTTGTTGGAGAGCAGCGCGCCCAGCAGTGCCTGCTCGGCGGAAAGGTTGGAGGGCGGCAGACGCTGGGAGAGGCCAAGCAGGGGGGGATCGATATTGGTCATCGCCCATCTCCTAGCGCAGCCAATCGGGCGGCGCAGCGTTCCTGCCTGTGGACAAGTGTGGAACCTGGGGGTGCTTATTGATGAGTGAGACTTTGCAAGCCACTAGCGCGGTCGCCACAATCCCTCTCGATGCGGCGGCAAGGCGGGAACTGGATGCAGCCCTCGCCCGACTCGAGCGCGGACGCGGCCTGATCGTACGCATTGCGGACCTGATGGGGGGTGCGGTGAATCTCGCCGGCCGGTTTGGCCTGCGCCAGATCGGGCTCAGCCACGGCACGCAGCACAAATTCGCCGGCATTGCCCGGGCCGCCCTGGCCCGCGCCTACGACATTGCCATCCTTGGCCTGCACCGCTCCGCCCCGCGCGACGTGGCGCTGACCCGCGCCGCCGTCATTGCCTCGGGTGCTGCCAGCGGCTTCACGGGCCTGGCCGGTTTCCTGCCCGATGCCACCTTCACCACGCTCGCCATCATGCGGGAAATCGCCCGCATCGCCGCCTCCCAGGGCGAGGATCTGGGTTCCGATGATGCCCGCCGCGCCTGTCTGGAGGTATTCGCCTTCCGCAGTGCCGCCGACCACGATGAATCCGAGCTCGGCTATTTCTCCGCCCGCCTGCTGTTCCAGGGCCGCCCCTTCACCATGCTGATCGGCGAGGTCGCCAGCCGCTACGGGCTGGTGCTGGGTGAAAAATTCAGTCTCCAAGCCGTGCCCGTGTTCGGCGCCATCGCGGGCGCTTCGCTGAACGCGGCTTTCCTGGATCATTACCGCAATCTCGCCGCGGCCCATTTCACGATCCGGCGGCTGGAGCGTGTGCATGGTCGCGATGTCGTGCGCGCTGCCTCGCGCCCCTTCCAGAACCCCGATCTCGACATGCCGTTCTCAGCTTCATGAGCGAAACCCTCGAGCCCGACGATCCGGCGGACGACCTGGAACCAAGGCCGCAATCCCAGGCGCGCCAGCCGGGTATCGAGGCGGAGATGGAGCCCCGACCCCGCGCCGAGATGGAGTTTTATCGCGGAGTGGGCAAGCTGGCCGGCCGGATCGCCGTGATCAGCGGCGGGGATTCCGGCATTGGCCGCGCCGTCGCCATCGGGTTTGCCAAAGAAGGTGCGGATGTCGCCATCACCTGGCTTAACGAACACGAGGACGCGGCCGAGACCGTTGCCCTTATCGAATATGAAGGCCGTCGTGCTCTCTCGATCCCCGGCGACATCGGCAACCCCGATTTCGCGCCGGAGCTGGTGCGTCAGGTGGTTGCCGAATTCGGCCGCATCGACATTGTGGTGAATAACGCGGCTGAGCAACATCTCTGTGCCAATTTCGAGGACATCCCCGAGGAGCAGGTGGAGCAAACGTTTCGCACCAACATCCTGGGCCAGTTCTGGCTGACCAAGGCGGCGCTGCCGCACATGGCGGATGGTTCCTGCATCATCAACACCACCTCCGTGACCGCCTACAAGGGCAGCGCTTCACAGGTGGATTATGCGGCGACGAAGGGGGCGATTGTTGNNTACCCGGCCGAGAAGACCGCTGCGCATGGCGACCAGGTTCCCATGGGCCGCCCCGGCCAGCCGGACGAGATTGCGCCCAGCTATATTTTTCTGGCCTCGTCGGATGCGTCCTACATGACCGGCCAGGTTTTGCACCCCAATGGCGGATCGGTGATCAACGGATGATTTATGCTCAGACAGCCCCCGAGCCTGTGACCCCGCCGATGCCACAGCCGCCTCCGCCCCCCACCCCCGGCACCGACCTACCTGGCCCCGGCGCGCCCGACATTTCTTTACCCCCTCTGGAAGAACCCGTGCCTGTCATGTGAGCGCCAGAATAAAAGTCTTTTTGCTTCTTTTTCTTCAGAAAAAGAAGATTCTTTCTTCCTTGTCACCCTAAAAACCTGTTGATCACAGCAGCCACCTCGCCCGGCTTTTCCCAAAACGGGTTATGCCCCAGCCCCGGAAAAACCTTCACCTCGGCTGCCGGTAGCGCCTGCATCAGCGTTCGCCGGTTTTCCGGCAGCATGATCGGATCATTGCTCCCCCAGATCAGCAAGGTTGGGGCTGTCAACAGCTTCAGGCTCGCCTGCAGGCCCGACATATCGGCGCCCTGATCGAGAATCGCGAGCCATACGCGGGCCGGGATGCGTGCCGCATCCTCCCGCTGGCGCCGCAGGAAATCCGGATCGACAAAGGTGGGCGATGACCACCACAGCACCATGAATTTTGAGTCCGGGTCGATCGGATCCCGCAAATCCCGGATGGCCGCGCGGTAATCGAAGGCCGCCGCGCGTTGCCGCAGTTCCGCCGGTGTGGGGGTGCAGCTTGGCCCGCCCGTGGAGGAGATCAGCACAAGCTTGCCCGTGCGATCGGGCCACGCTTCGCCAAATGTCTGCGCAATCACGCTGCCCAGGGAATGGCCCACGACATCGGCACGGGCAATCCCGAGATGATCGAGCAGAAGCTTGAGATCATATGCGAAGTCGTAGCGCGTGTAGCAGCACTCGGGCTTGCTGGAGGCACCATGGCCACGCAGATCCACCACGATCAACCGAAAGCGATCCGACAGATGCGGGATCAGGGGTACCCAGTCCCGCGCCGAATCCGTATAGCCATGAACCAGCAGAACGGGGCGGCCATCGCGGGGGCCCATATCGATATACGCAAGCACCTCGCCGTTCGGCAATGCCAGGCGAACCTTGCGGGCATCGAACCGATCCAGATCGAGGGGACGCGGTGCGGCTGCCATGGTTATCCATGCAATGCATAACAGGCAAACGCCGAAACGAATAGGCGGCATCACAGGCCTCATCAGAAATTAAGAAAGGCCTTCTTTTTTGAAAAAAAGAAGCAAAAAACTTTTGTTTGTTTGGGGGTGGCTAGACGGCCGAGCAGCGCCCATCGCCTACTCCCCCGCCAGAAACCGCGCGCGCCACGCGGCATTCACCGCATTGCTCTGCCGCCCGATCCGCACCCGCGCCGGATCAAACCCCAGATCCCCCAATTCCATCCACGCACCAACTCGCCGCACCGCGCCCGCCGGATCAGCCACCACATCCTCATACACCAAATGCAACGGCACGATCCCGTTGGCGGCAAAGAAGCTGTAAAACCCCGCGGTGAAGCCATCCACCGCTGCCATATGCCGCAGGATCGACGCCCGGTCATACACCAGCGCTTCATCGGGCACCGCACGCGGATGCAGCGTGGTCCATTGCAGCGTCTGCACCGCAATCGCGCGCGAAATCGCCTGCCCCAGCCGGTCGCGCCGCTCCATCAGGATGAATTTCGCGCGTGCCCGCACATCCTCCAGCACGGCCGCATCCGTCAGCATCATCAGCTGATCCACGGAGGCCTTGGCCGCGAGCCACCGGCCTGGCACCGCCGGCACGCCCACCAGTGCCGGCAGTGCTGCCACATAGGCGCGCAGCGATGCAAACCCCCGCGCCGCCGCGTGGCTCAACACCGTATCCGCATTGAAAAACTCGCCCGCCTCGTTCAACGCGCCGCTCGCCGCCAGCACCGCTGCCAGATAGTTTGACCCGCAGCGGTTCGTAAAACACAGGAACAGGAACCCACACCCCGGCATCGCCCGGTCCGCGCCCGCCGCCAGCGGCGACAGCTCGGCCGCGATCCTCTCGCCATGTTCCAACCCGACCCGCGCCCGCAGCGCGGGCGGAACAACCATGCTCACTGCCGCCAACACCACCAAACCTTAGGGCGTAAGGCTATACATGAATGTGCGGTCTTGATACGGTGCGGGCGTGTGTATAATGCGCACGTGAAGAGCGCCGACTTGATCCGAGAGATCGAAAGAGCTGGCTGGAAATCGGACCGGAGTCGCGGCTCCCATCCCGTGTTCAAGCACCCAAGCCGCACTGGCCGCGTGGTTGTTCCGCATCCGAAGAAAGACCTGGGCAATGGTCTTGTTGCCCAAATCCGCAAGGATGCAGGGCTGTAAGGAGATGACAATGCGATATCCTGTTGCTATCGAACCTGGAACGGAGACCACCGCATTCGGTGTCGTTTTTCCTGACCTGCCGGGCTGTTTCTCCGCGGGAGACACTCTGGACGAAGCGATGGAGGCTGCCGAGGAGGCCGTCGCGGCCTGGCTGGACGCCACGTTGGACGCGGGCGCGCCGGTTCCTGCGGCCTCCAGCCTGGATGCGGTCAGAGCCAAACCACAATTCGCCGGCTGGATATTCGCCGTCGTCAGCGTGAACCCTGATCTGCTCGACGACAGGACCGAGCGCGTGAACATCACCCTTCCCCGCCGGGTGCTGGCGCGGCTGGATGCGCAAGCACGGGCGGCCGGTGAGACCCGGTCTGGGTATATCGCTCATATGACCCTGGAGGTGACGCATACCCATTAAAATGCGCTGGAATTCATCATGTCTCGCGTGCCCCCCCGTTGTGCGGGGATGACGGCGCGCCACGCGCACGATACCCTCAGGGACGAACCCAAGGAAAACCCCACCGCATGACCGCGCGCATCCTCTTGGCCACGCTGCTGTTCTCCCTCGTCGCAGCCTCACCTTGCGCGATCGCCGCCCCGCCAGCCAACCCGCTGCTCTCCCCAAGCCCGCTGCCCTTCGGCGCCCCGCAGTTCGACAAAATCAAGGATAGCGACTTCGTCCCGGCCATAGATGCCGCCATCGCACTGCACGAAACCGAAATCGCCGCCATCGTCGCCAACCCGGCCCACCCGAGCTTCGACAACACCATCGTCGCCCTGGAGCGGTCCGGCCTTGCGCTGAATCAAGTGGTCAGCACTTTCGAAAACCTCACCCAATCCAACACCGATCCGGCGCTGGATGCCGCCAAAACCGTCATCCAGCCCAGGCTGCAGGCGCACCAGGACTCCATCACCCTCAACCCACGCCTGTTCGCGCGCATAAAAACCGTTCACGCCGCCGCGGCGACCCTCAAGCTGGATGCCAAATCGGCCTACCTCCTTGACCAGACCTACATCAAATTCATCCACGCCGGCGCCGCGCTCTCGCCGGCCGACCAGGCGCGCCTGCGCACGCTCAACCAGCAGATCACCCGCCTGCAAACCGCCTTCGAGCAGAAACTCCTCGCCGCCACCACCGGCGGCGCCGTGGTTATCAACAGCGCCACAGAGCTCGCCGGGCTGGACCAGCCCACCATCGCGGCCGCCGCCGCCGCCGCCAAAACGCGCGGCCACCCCGGCGCCTTCCTCATCCCCCTGCGCAACACCACGCAACAGCCGGTTCTGGCCAAACTCACCGACCGCGCCTTGCGCGCCCGCATCCTGAGCGCCTCCGAACAGCGCGGCGACACGCCCGGCCCCACCGATATGCGCGACATCGTCGCCAAACTCGCCGCGTTGCGCGCGCAAAAGGCGCAACTGATGGGCTACCCTAGCTTCGCCGCCTACACCCTCAGCGATCAGATGGCCAAAACCCCTGAAGCTGCCTTCAAGCTGATGGATAGCCTGGTGCCCGGCGCCACCGCCCGCGCGCGCGGCGAAGCGGCCGACATGCAGGCGATCATCGACCACGAAAGCCACCCCTTCACACTTGCCGCCTCGGACTGGGAATATTATTCCGATCGCGTCCGTGCCGCCAAATACAGCCTCGATGAAGCGCAAACCCGCCCCTATTTCGAGCTGGACCGTGTGCTGCGCGATGGCGTGTTCTTCGCCGCCAACAAGCTTTACGGAATCACTTTCAAGGAACGCCACGATATCCCGCTCTATCAGCCGGACGTGCGCGCCTTCGAAGTGTTCGATGCGGACGGCAAACCCATCGCCCTGTGGTTCGCCGATTACTTCGCCCGCCCCAACAAGCAGGGCGGCGCCTGGTGTTCCGAATTCGTGCAGCCCTCAGGCCTGCTCGATCGCAAGCCCGTTGTGGTTAATGTCGCCAGCTTCACCAAACCCGCGCCCGGCCAGAAGGCGCTGATCAGCTTCGATGACGTCACCACCATGTTCCACGAATTCGGCCACGCCCTGCACGCCATCTTCTCCAACCAATACTACCCGAGCCAGAACGGCTTCGATGTGCCGCGCGATGTGATCGAATTCCCCTCCCAGTTCAATGAACACTGGGCGCTGGATCCGGTGGTTTTCGCCAACTACGCCCGCCATTACCAGACCGGCGCGCCCATGCCGGCCGCCATGGTGGAAAAGATCCGCCGCGCCAAAACCTTCAACCAGGGCTATATGCTGACCGAATACCTTGCTGCTGCCTTGCTGGACATGGAATGGCACAGCCTGCCCCCTGGCCTGAAGCTGCAAACGCCGGATATGTTCGAGGCACAGGCCCTGCACAAGCACGCGATCGACCTGGCGCAGGTTCCACCCCGCTACCGCACCACCTATTTCGCCCATATCTGGGAAAACGGTTACGCCGCCAATTACTACGCCTATCTCTGGGCCGAAGTGCTGGATGATGACGCCTACGCCTGGTTCACCGAACATGGCGGCCTCACCCGCGCCAACGGCCAACGTTTTCGGGACATGATGCTGGCACCAGGCCACACCGCCGACCCCATGGCGCTGTATCGCGCGTTTAGGGGGCGCGATCCGGATACGGCGGCGTTGCTGCGGCAGAGGGGGTTGGATAGTAAGAGTTGAAGGGAAGGCCTTCTTTTTTGAAAAAAAGAAGCAAAAAACTTTTACACCTTGCGCCCTCCCCAAGTTCCCGACACGCCCGCAACCGACTTACCTGAACAGACAAAAGTTTTTTGCTTCTTTTTTTCAAAAAAGAAGATTCTTCCTTACGCTGCCTTTGATAGGACAACCCTTCGCTTCGCCGGCGCCGTCACCGGCAGCGCCGCGTACACATCCTTCACCGCCTCGGTGATCGTCACCCCCGCCAGATGCGGCACCACTGCGTGCCCGATCCGCTCCCACGCCGGCATCATCCGCACCATCAGCCGCAGCCGCGCCGGCGGGCCGAACAGCGCCGTCTCCCGCCGCTCAGCGCGGAACATGCCGCTCGCGAGCAGCCGATCCACCTGGCCGCGGGAATAAGGCTGGCCCTGGCCGAAGGGTGTGCTGTCCAGATGCGCCCAGATGCCGGTGCGGTTGGGCGCCACTACCACAATGCGGCCATCATCCTTCAGCACGCGCCAGATCTCGCGCAGCAGCTTCGCGTCGTGGCTCACCGGCTCCACGCCATGGATCACCAGGATCCGGTCGAACGCCAGATCGGGGAAGGGCAGCCGCGTCGCTTCCACCGCGCAGGTGCCCGCCGGCCGCGGTGCATGCTGCGACGAGGTCGCGTTCACGCAGGCATAGGCCTGCCCCTGCCATAGGGGCAGGAACGGCGCCGGATACCCGATCCCCAGCACGCGTTGCCCGGTCAGATCCGGCCACAATGCCGCCAGCCGCCGGCGGATCATCTCCGCCGCCATCGCGCCCAGCTCCGTTGCATAGAAGGCCGGCGCGGAATTCTCGTCATGCGAAGTCGGAAGGCTCATCATCGCCCTTGAAAATACGGCTGCCGGGCCAGGGTGCGGCAATACGCCCCCGATGCTACAATCGCTCTATCGTAGAAACAGGTGGTGGTGATGACCGTAACCGTCCAGGCAGTTCCCATGTTCGCCGACAACTATGCCTGGTTGTTGCGTGAAAGCGGCACCGGCGCCACTGCCATTGTCGACCCCGCCGACCCCGAGGCCGTTCTGGCAGCCACCGGCCACCAGCTTGCCACAATCCTGCTGACCCATCACCACGCGGACCACACGGCCGGCACCGACGAGGTGCGTGCCCGCACCGGCGCAACCGTTGTGGGTGCGCGCGCCGACGCCCATCGCCTGCCGCGCCTCTACACGGGTGTTGCCGAAGGCGACACCATCGCCTTCGGCAACACCCGCGCGCGCATCATCGAAACCCCCGGCCACACGCGCGGCCACATCGCCTTCTTCTTTCCCGACGATGCGCTGCTCTTCTGCGGCGATACGCTATTCTCGCTGGGCTGCGGCCGGTTGCTGGAAGGTACCGCGGCCGAGATGTTCGCCTCCCTCGCCAAGCTTGCTGCCCTGCCGCCGGAAACGCGTGTGTTCTGCGGCCACGAATACACCGCCGGCAACGCCCACTTTGCGCTGACCGTGGAACCGGATAACGCCGCCCTTCAGGCCCGCGCCGCGGAAGTGACACGCCTGCGCGCCGCCGGCACGCCCACCGTGCCCTCCATTCTGGCCGAGGAGCTCGCGGCTAACCCGTTTATGCGCGCGCCGACGGCGGCGCGGCTGGGGGAGATCAGGGCGGCGAAGGATCGGTTCTGAGAGAAAGAAAGATGTTCTTTTTTGAAAAAAAGAACCAAAAAACTTTTATCCCTTTGCGCGCGCTGCCGGCGAGGCGAACGCCAACAGACAAAAGTTTTTTGGTTCTTTTTTCCAAAAAAGACGTCGTTCCTTACGCTGCGAAAGCCGCCGCAAGATGTTTGGCCAATTGCGTAAACCGCTCCACCTCGGCGCCCGTGGTCGCAAAGCTCGTCACCAGCCGGATCACCGGATGGCTCTCGCCCGGCACCTCGATCCACCGGTAGAACACAGCGCCCTCGGCCAGGAGCGCCTCGATCAGCTCCTCCGGCATCGCGGCGAACACCTCATTGGCCTGCACATCCTGCACCAGCCGCACGCCAGGGACGCGTGCCAGGCCTACGGCCAGCGCATGCGCCTTGGCGTTGGCATGGCGCGCGTTACGCAGCCAGAGATCGCCCTCCAGAAAGGCTTCCAACTGCGCCGAGAGGAACCGCATCTTCGACCAGAGCTGCCCGGCCCGCTTACGCCGGCGATCGAAGCCCGCTGCATGGGCGGCATTGAAGAACACCACCGCCTCGGCCGCCAGCGCACCGTTCTTGGTGGCGCCGAAAGAGAGTACATCCACCCCGGCCTGCCACGTCATCTCCGCCGGCGTGCAGCCGAGCTGCACCAGCGCATTGGCGAATCGCGCCCCATCCATATGCAAATGCAGACCCCGCCGGCGGCAGGCCTGGCCGATCGCGGCGATCTGGTCCACGTCGTACACCGTGCCCCACTCCGTGGCCTGGGTGATGCTGACGGCTTCCGGCAATACGTGATGGATGCCGCCATCCACGGCCCGCGCCATCGCCGCCTCTACCTGCATGGCCGTCAGACGGCCGGTGCTGGAGGGCACAGTGACCAGCTTGGCGCCGCCCATGTAGAATTCCGGCGCGCCACATTCATCGGTGGCGATATGCGCCTCGTCCGTGCAGATCACCGCGCCATAGGGGCGCACCACGGTTGCCAGCGCCAGGGCATTGGCCGCCGTGCCCGTGGCAACGGGAAACACGGTCACATCCGTCTCGAACACCTCGCGCATCCTCAGCGTCAGCCGGTCCGTCACCGGATCGCCGCCGTAGGAGGGCACGCGGCCGTCATTCACCGCCGCCATCGCCGCCAGAATCTCCGGGCACACGCCCGCCGTATTGTCGCTCGCGAAGTTCATCCGACACCCAAACACGCAAAAGTTTTTGCTTCTTTTTTCAAAAAAGAAGGCACTTCCTTACTCTGTTCTATTTTGAAAAGAAGTTTCAAAAACCTTTTACTCATGGGGCTATGCCGAGCACATCCAGCATCGCGTAAAGCCCTGCCGCCCTCCCCTGCGTCCACACCGCGGCGCGCACGGCGCCCAACGCAAACACACGCCGGTCCAGGGCCTTATGGGTGATGGCAATGTGCTCGGCTTCCCCGGCGAACAGCAGCGTGTGCTCGCCCACCACCTGGCCGCCACGCAAGCTGGCAAACCCGATCGCGCCGGCCCGCCGTGCCCCCGTATGCCCGTCACGCACGCGCTGGGCCACGTCGCCCAACGCCACGCCGCGCCCCGCGGCCACGGCGCGGCCGAGGGCCAATGCCGTGCCGGAGGGGGCATCCACCTTCTGCCGATGGTGCATCTCCAGGATCTCCGCGTCGTACTCATCTCCCGGCAGGGCGGCGGCCAGGCGCTGCGCCAGCGCCAGCACCAGCGTCACGCCCGGCGAAAAATTCGCCGCTTGCACCACGCACACATGCCGCGCGGCATCCTGCACCGCGTCGGAGGCCGCCGCATCAAGCCCGGTGGTGCCCAGCACCCAGGCGATCCCGGCTCCCGAAACCGCTGCGGCATGGGCGGCTACCGTTTCGGCGTGGGTAAAGTCGATCAGCACATCGCAAGCGCCCGCCAGATCCGCCACCGAGCCGAAAACCGGCGCCGCCAGTGCGGGCAGCGTGTGCCGGCCACGCGGCCCCAGCGTGCCCCCAGCCAGCCTCGCCCCCCCGGCCACCACCGCTTCAGCCACCAGGCGGCCCATACGGCCCGTAATTCCTGCCACACCCATACGCATCATCACACGATAAGCGTTGTGGCCGGCCGAGGGTAGCCTGCCGCCCCGATGTCAGGCTTCTGTCAGAATACTAAACGTTTTCAGAGGCTTGACTTGAAATCTTCATCAAACAGCGCGCGTCAGCCGCCCCGGCAAGCCCTAAGCCGGGACAATGACGTGATCCAAAGGACGCTCCCACGATGCGCATGCTTCTCACCGGTGTCAGCTTGCTGGCATTGGCCAGCCAGGTTGCCCTGGCCGCTTCACCCGCCCACCAGACGATTTCCACCGGTCAGTTGATCACGCCCACTGCGGCCTTGGGATCGGTATTCTCACGGCTCAACCCCCACATCCCGAGCGAGCCCGGCACCACCGTCGGCCAGGCCGAAAACGCTCTCGTCAGCCCCGACGGCAAGACCCTTCTGGTCCTGACGAGCGGCTACAATCTCAACCAGACCCCGTCGGGCGCGACCGACCCGCTCACCTCCACCGAGTTCGTCTTCGTGTTCGATATCTCCACCGGCGCGCCGGTGCAAAAACAGGCGTTGCCGGTGCCAAACGCGTTCAGTGGCATGGCCTGGGCGCCGAACAGCCAGAGTTTCTATGTCGGCGGCGGGCAGGACGACACGGTTCACACCTTTACCTTGGGCACCAGCGGCTTCGCCGAGGCCGGCAGCCCGATCAACCTGAAGGACACGGATTACGGTGTTCCCCTCGCCGCAGGCAACGGGCTGTTCTCCTATCCCGGCCTGGGCGTTGCGACCACACCGCTGAACGGCGGCATGGCGGTTACGGCAGACGGATCCACGCTGGTGGTGGCGGAACTGGAAAACGATGATCTCAACTATATCAATCTGGCTACCGGCGCGGTCACCAAGCAGCCCCTGCGCCCCGGCAATCTGAACAAGGCGCAAACCGGCGTGCCCGGCGGCGAGTTCCCGTACTGGCTCGCGATCACCAGCAGCAACACGATCTACGTATCCTCCCTTCGCGACCGCGAGATCGACGTTGTGAACATGAGTGCCGGCACCGTGACGACGCGCATCCCGGTGGTGGGCAATCCCAACCGCATGGTGCTGAACAAGGCGCAGACGCGGCTCTTCGTCACCGCCGATAATTCTGATCAGTTGATCGTCATCGATACCGCCACCAACAAGGTGATCTCCCAGACGCGCACCACGGCGCCCGCCGGCTACATCGCCAGCGGCCCCACCAATGGCGCCAGCCCCAACAGCCTCACGCTCTCGCCGGACGAGAAAACCATCTACGTCACCAACGCGGCAATGAACGATGTCGCCGTGTTCGATTTCACGCACGGCTATCCCGTGCTGATCGGCCTGATCCCCACGGGCTGGGAGCCGACCGCGGTAGCCACCAGCGCCGACGGATCGATGCTTTATATCATCAATGCGGAGAGCATCACCGGGCCGAATCCCGGCTACGATTTCGGCGGTGTGAACGTGTATGACTGGCAGATGAGCAAGGCCGGCTTTCTGACGATGCCGACGCCCTCGGTTGCCGACCTCGATGGTCTCACCTCGATCGTTGCCAACAACAACCACTGGAACTATGTGCCGAGTGCCGCCGACGCGGCGACGATGAGCTTCCTGCAGAGCCACATCAAGCACATCGTCTATATCATCAAGGAAAACCGGACCTACGACCAGATCCTGGGCGATCTGGGCGAAGGCAATGGCGATCCCAAGATCACCATGTACGGCCGCGCACTGACGCCCAACTTCCATGCGATCGCCAAGCAGTTCGTCGATCTCGACAACTACTACGATCCCTCCCTGTGCAGCATGGATGGCTGGCAGTTCAGCACCGCCGGCCGCGTGCAGGACATCAACAAGAAGGTCAATGCGGTCAATTACGGCAAGGGCGGCGGCAGCTACGATTCCGAGGGCCTGTCCCGCGACGTCAATGTCGGGATCGCAACCGGATCGGCACGGCTGAAGGTGCTGCCGGCCTACGGGCTGGAGGCGATCTACGATCCAAACCTGCTGCCGGGCACGGCCAACGAAGTAGCGCCGGATGGACCCAAAGGCGAGCAAGGGGCCGGCTTCATCTGGGATGCGGCCCTGCGCGCGCATCTGACAATCCGCAATTATGGCTTCTTGCTCGATCTGGTGCCCTACGAAGCGCCCGCCTCTCTCGGCGGTCTGCCGGTGGGTGCCCCGATCAACCCATTTGCCACGAAGACCGTTGTCGCCACGCCGGCGACGGTGACGCTCGTGGGCCATACGGATCAGTATTTCCGTGGCTTCGACAACAATTTCCCGGATTTCTTCCGCTACCAGGAATGGGCCCGCGAGTTCGACGGTTTCGTTGCCAACGGCAAACTGCCGAGTTTTGAAACCGTGCGCTTCATGCATGATCACACCGGTAATTTCAGCACCGCGATCGACGGGGTGAACACGCCGGAACTGCAACAGGCAGACAACGATTACGCCGTGGGCTTGCTGGTGGACAAGATCGCCCACAGCGCCTACGCCAGCGACACGCTCGTATTTGTCACCGAAGACGATAGCCAGGACGGGCCGGACCACGTCGATACCCATCGCAGCACCGGCTATATCGTCGGCCCCTATGTGAAGCAGGGCGCGGTGGTGAGCACGCGCTACTCGACCGTGAGCATGCTGCGCACCATGGGCGACATCCTGGGCCTGGAGCATCTGGATGTGCAGATATCCGACACGCCGCCGATGACGGACGTGTTCGACACCGCCCAGGCGAGTTGGACCTTCTCGGCTGTGCCCGCTCAGTCGCTGCTCACCAACACCACGCTGCCGATCCTGAACAAGGGCGCGCTGTTGAAGAAGGCAGGGCTTCAAGGCAGTACGATCATATTCCGTCACGACGCGGTGTGGTGGGCGGCCAAGACCAAGCAGTTCAACTTCAGCCGCGAGGATCTGAACGATCCGGCGGTTTATAACCGCGTGCTCTGGGAAGGCACGATGGGGGATGTGCCGTATCCGGGGCCGGCGCGGTCGAGCGATGACTGAAAGGAAGGCGGTTTTGTGAACAAGACCCAAAATACGTTTACCTCTCCGCCTTGCCTGCGACCCGACACAGCTGGTTCAACGCGAACCTGAACAAGTGAAAGTTTTTTGGTTCTTTTTTGCAAAAAAGAACGCCTTCCTTCTTTAACCTTGCCTTAGCTCTGCTCCCGGAAACTGAGAACAAGTTCAGTTTTCGGGAACAATCTCATGGCGAGCAGCAGCACCTCCGGCACTCTCCTCAACCCCATTGCATCGCCCGTTGTGCCGGTGGTGACCCTTCAGCCGTCATCCGGCACGGTGCTCACCGTCGGTGCGGGTATGGAGTTCGCAACCCTTGGTGCCGCCTGCAGCGTGGCCGTCGCCGGCGACACCATTGCCGTCGAGGCGGGCACGTATGTGAACGATTTCGCGACCGTCAGCGTCGCCCTGCACATCGTCGCCGTCGGCGGCATCGTCAATGAAGTGGCTACCGTTCCCCCGCCGGACGACAAAGGCCTGATCACCGACGACGCCGCCCTGAGCATCCAGGGTTTCACCTTTACCGGCGGGTCCGATGGCTCACCCGACGGCAATGTCTGCGGCATACGCTACGAGGGGGGCGGCAATCTTTCCGTCTCGTACTGCCATTTTTACGACATGCAGGAGGGTCTTCTCGGCGGCCCCGATCCCACCGCCACCGTTACGATCGATCATTGCGAGTTCAACAATAACGGCACCGGCGATGGGATGACGCATAATCTCTACATCGGCTCGGTCGCCAAGCTGGTTGTTACCAATAGCTATTTCCACGATGCCAATATCGGCCACGAAATCAAGTCGCGTGCCGCCGAAACCATCATCAGCAACAACGTGATCGCCGACGGGCCGACGGGAACGGCAAGCTACGACATCGACATCCCCAATGCCGGCGTGGCCGACATCACCGGCAACGTGATCGAGAAAGGCCCCGATGCGGCCAACACGCCCGCCATCCACTACGGCGGCGAAACCCAATATGCCTACACTAATAATTCGCTCACGATCAGCGGCAATACCATCCTCAACGACCTGCCCGAAAGCCAGGGCATTGCCGTGTACAACGAGGATACCGTCAATGGCCTCAACGTGGTCGCCAAGATCACCGGCAACAGCTTTTACAATTTCTCGCCCTCACGGCTGGTGCTGGGGGCAGGCACGCTGCGCGGCAACACCACGCTCAGCTCGGAGCCGGGTTACAGCACCGCCAGCCCCTGGCTCTGCCCGCCGGTGGTGCAGATCGGATCGGGGCCGGAGGTGCTGAACCTGAGCACCACCAGCCATGTGGTCACCGGCGGCGCCGCGCTGCTGAAACTGACCGATACCGGCGGCAGCAGCACCATCACCGGCGGCGCCGGCGGGATCGATGTCACGGCCACCGCCGGCTGGGACCAGATCAGCACGCAGGCCGGCGCCACGGACACGATCAACCTGCCCGGCCGCAGCAGCGTCGTGCAGAGCGCCGGCCACGATCATATCAACGCTTCGGGCACCTACGAGGTGGTGGACGCCACGGGCCCAGCCACGATCGCCGGCGGTGGCTTCAACGAATACGGCCTCGATGGCGCCGGGGAGACGCTGACCACCACATGCAGCAGCATTCTCGCTATCGGCAGCGCCGGACGGGCGCATGTCATCGATAACGGCGGCGATCTGACACTTACGGTGTCCGCCGGGGGCTCGCTGACCGCCATCGACAACGCGCAGTTGGCCAATGGCCGGGGCCAGTCCACCGCCGCGATCAGCGGTGGCGCCGTCACCGGCACGATCGCCAATGCCGGCACTATCAGTCTCAACGCCGGCGCGGGCGCCCATATTGTCGCCGGTCTCGGCAGCGTCAGCGTGGTCTGCGGGGCGGGCCCGGAAACCGTCACGGCCGGCAGCGGCACCGACAATTTCGCGCTGGGGTCCGGCACCGACCGGGTGGTCTTCGGCAGTGCCAGCACATCCGTCACCGGCGGCACCGGCAGCGACACCTACGTGTTCACCGCCGGCGGCGACGGCACAGACACGATCAGCGGCTTCAAGCAGGGAACCGACAAGCTCATCTTCAACGGCTTCACCGGGCAGGCCATCAGTTCCGGCACCATCACCGGCGGCAACACGCAACTGACGCTCACCGACGGCACGGAAATTCTGCTCACAGGCGTAGCCTTGCCCGGCTATCCGGCGGCGAGCAGCCCGACCGGCGGAAGCCAGACGAGCGGCAGCCAGATTGGCGGCGCGCCCGTGAACACCCCGCCCGCAAGCGTATCGGCTTCGCCCCCGGCGGGCAGCGGCGGCGTGGTCCTCAACACCGGCGGCCACGTGGTCGATGGCGATGCAAGCTCGCCCCTGACCGTCTCCGACCCGGCTGGCGGAAATACCATCGCCGGCGGCCTGGCCGGGCTGGACGCCAATGTTTTCGATGGCGATCTGCTCAGCACCTATGCGGGCGCCACGGACGAGATCGTGATGGCGTCGGGCGATACGCTGATCGGCGCGGGCTGCGACCAGGTCACGGCCAATAGCGGCAACACCATCTCCGAAGCAGCCGCCAGCACCATCACGCTCCTCGCCGGCGGCAACACGGTGCTGGGCGGCGCCGGGCTGGTCAGCGTGACCGACGAGATCGGCGGCGACAGCATCGTGGGCGGCGCCGGTGGGCTGGATGCGGCACTTGCCGGCACCTTCAACACCGTCACCACCGCCAGCGATGCCGCCGATACCGTCAGCATCGCAGGCTACAGCACCCTGCTCAGCCGGGGCACCGACCAGCTCAGCGTCGATGGGATGTACAATGCGGTCAGCGTCACGGGCGCAGCCAACATCACGCTGGGCCAAGGCTATTCCAACCTGGACCTGATGGGGAACGACACGCTCAGCGCGGCCGGCACCGGCCAGGCGACGGTGGGGGCGGGCGCCACGGCCGTCGTATCCGCTGCGGCCTCGGCCAATCTCAGCGTCACGGTGCTTGCCGGCGGCACGCTCGCGATGACCGATTCGCTCGGCGGCGGCATGGCCAGTTTCACGGTCGGCGGCGGGGCCGCCACCGTCTCGGCCGCCACGGGCATGTATGCCGGGCTTTATGCCACGGTCGGCGGCGGGACCAGCCTGGTCGCCGGCACCGGCAACCTCACGCTGACCAGTGGATCCAGCCCCGGGGGCCTCGCCGACAGCATCACGGCCGGCACTGGCAACATCACGCTCACCGGCGGCAGCGGGTGCGATGATTTCACCGGCGGCAGCGGCACCGCCAACCTGACCCTCGGGAGCGACGCCGATACCGTCAGCCTGGGCAGCGGCGCCATGTCCGTGTGGGGCGGCAGCGATGTCAGCTACGACATCTCGCCCGCCAGCAGCGGCAGCCTGACGATCATGAACTGGGGCGGCGATGACCAGTTCGTTGGCGCCTCCGGTACGGCGCCGGTGTTCACGCAAGACCAGGTCATCGGCGGCAGTACCTACCTCACCACCACCGGCGGCGAGCAGATCGAGCTTGTCGGTATCACCAACTTCACGTAGGAGGCCGGGCGGGATGGCCCGCCAGCCGCGTCTGCCGCCCCTCCCGCGGAGCAATCGCTGATGGAAGCGGCCCTCTTCTGCCTCAACCTTTTGATCATGCTGTTGCTGGTGGTCTGGTCGGCGCGCAACGACCCGCCCGGCCGCCAGCTCAGCGGCCTGGGGCTGTTCGACACCAAGCCGGGTGCGGAGTGCGACCATCGCCCGCTGCCAGCCTATTTCTACACGCGCGAAGACTGACGGCCGCCGCCCGCCATGCGCGACCTGGCGTTCGCCGCCTTCTTCGTGGCCTATCTGCCAATGATCCTGCGCTATCCGCATATCGGCGCGATGGTGTGGGCGTGGCTGTCCTTCTGCTCGCCCGACGAATATCTGTACGGCTTCATGACCTCGCTGCCGCTCAGCAAGATCGTGGCGGTGCTGACCGTCGGCGCGCTGCTGCTGCGGCGGGACGGCCGCAGGCCCTATCTCGACCCGCTGATGGGAGCCATGCTCGGGTTGCTCGTCGTCGGCCTGTTCTCGGCCGGTTTCGCGGTCACGCAGCTCGATCTCAACTGGGGCCTGTTCGGCAAGGTCGCCAAGATCATCGTGCTATGTTTCGTGCTCACATCGGTCGTCACCACGCGGCGGCGGCTGCAGGGGGTAATCCTGGCCATGACGCTGGGCCTCGCCTTCAATGGTGTGGATGAGGGGCTGAAGGTCGTGCTTTCCGGCGGTGGGCACCATGTGCTGGGCGTGGCCGAGATGGGCGACAACAATAGTTTCGCGGTCGCGATCCTGATGTGCATGCCGCTGCTCCTGTATCTCTATCAGACCACCGCACCAAAACTCTCCCGCCTTTGCATTTTGGTCACGCTTTGCCTGTGCGGGTTCGCGGTGGTGGGCACATTTTCGCGCGGCGGCTTCATCGGCCTGGTCACCTTCGCGCTGGGCCTGATCACGCTCAATCGCAACAAGCTGCGGAACCTCATCCTGGTCATGGCCGGGGGGGCCATGCTGCTGGTTCTGGCGCCCCCGGCCTGGTTCAACCGCATCGATACGATTTCCAGCGCGGAGCAGGATGGGTCGTTCATGGAGCGGATCACCGCCTGGAAGGTGAGCACGATGCTGGCGGTGGACCGCCCGCTGACCGGCGGCGGCTTCCACGCCATTCAAGATACCAGCGTGTGGCAGCGTTATAGCCTGAACCTTGGCGCACTGGACTTCATCCCCAGCGGCACGGTGCGGGAGACCGGCATGGCCGCGCACAGCATCTATTTCGAGGTGCTGGGGGATCTGGGCTTTACCGGCGAGCTGCTGTTCGTGGGCATGCTGGTGGTATCCATCGTCGTCTGCGGGCAGATCCGGCGCCGCGCCGCGCCGTACGAGGACCTGGCCTGGATGCGTGAACTGGCAGGCATGATCCGTCTGGCGCTGATCGTGTATATGGTGGCGGGCGCCGCCCTCAGCTTCGCGTATTTCGAAGGCCTGTACCTGATCGTGGCGCTGCTGTCGGTGACACGCCACATGCTGGGGGTTGAACTTGCCCTGCGCGCGCCTCCCGCCGCGATCGAGGAGGGCGTGTGGGACGACGCAGTCCTTGAGCAGGCCACGTAACGAGAAGGCGATTCCGCGACAGCGCCGCAAAAGTTTTTTGCTTCTTTTTTTCAAAAAAGACGTGCTTGCTTCTTCCCAATGATTCCCGCCCCCGCGACCCACCGGCTGCATGGCATCGAGGCCATGCGCGGCGTCGCGGCCTGCGCGGTCGTCCTCTACCACGTCGCCCGCCATGTAAATCAGGCCGAGCCCATGCCCGCTCTGGTGCGTGCCACTCAGTGGGGCCATGCCGGGGTGGATCTGTTCTTCGTGTTGAGCGGCTTCATCATCCTTCATGTCCATGCACGCGACCTGGGGCGGCCGGCGCGCCTGGGGCATTACCTGCGGCGCCGCGCGGTCCGCGTGCTGCCGATCTACTGGATCGCGTTGGGGTGCACGCTGCTGATGGCGGCGTTCGGTTCACATGCCGCGCCTACGGCCGCGCGGATCTTCTCCTCGGCATTGCTGCTGCCCGCATCGCAGGAGCCCGTGCTCGGCATCGCCTGGACGCTGCAATACGAGATGGTGTTCTACGCCGTTTTCTGCGTGCTGATCCTGAATCGCCGCCTGGGCGCCGCACTGCTGGCGCTGATCCTGGCGTGGCTGCTGACCGCGCTTTTTGTGCCGCGCGTGGTGCCAGCCGGAATGCCGCCGATGTTTTGCGGCGCCTATAGCCTGGATTTCTATGCCGGTCTCTGCGTGGCCTGGTGGCTGGCCCATGCCGACGTGCCCCAACCCCGCGCCGTGGCCGCAGCGGGGTTGGCGCTTTTGGCCAGCGTCGGCACGGCCGAGAGCCTGGGGAAGCTGAACGGCTACGGCACAAGCGCGCGCCTCTGCTATGGGCTTGCCTGCGCCGTGCTGATCCTGGGCATCGTGGCGTGGGAGCGCACAGGGGGCCTGCGCGTACCCGGCTGGATGCGCCGCCTGGGGGCAGCCTCCTATTCGATCTACCTGTTCCAGTTCCTGTGCATCGGTGCGGCCTGGCTGGTGTGGCAGCGCGCGCGCCTGCCTTCCGGATTGACCGCGTGGCTGGCGCTCAGCGCCGCTGCCATTGGCGGCGGCATGCTGGTTTCTATGCGCCTGGAGCAGCCATTGATGCGCCGTCTGCGGCCATAAAAGGCGCCGCCACACCGGCAAGCGGTTGCGGGCAATCCAGACCCTCGCACAGCGCGGCCGCCAGATGGTGCAGGCGCCCAGCGGTGAACACGTCATGCCGGCCCGGCACCCAACCGACCGTCACGCGGCGCGCCAGCGCCCCCCAGCCGAGATCCTCCGCCCTGCTGGCCAAATGCTGGCGGGCACGGATCAGCACGAGATTCAGCGGCGCTGCGCGCGCCGTGTAGGATGCGGCGAGCCGATAATGGTGCGCACGCATCGCCTCCATATCCGTGCTCGCGGTGGCAAAGGCAGGGCGAATGCCGGTGGGCCAGGGCGGTGCATCGATCACCACCACCTGCGGCACACGCCAGCCCGCATCCTCCATCCGGCTGGCCAGTTCCCACGCCAGGCGCCCGCCATAGGACCAACCGATGGGAATCGCCCCGCGCGACACGGAAAGCCCGGCCGCGCGCAGCGATGCCAGCAGCAGGGTGGCATGATCCTCCACCGATTCGGCCGCGCAGTGGAGCTGCCGCAAGGCCGGATCCCGCAGGCCCAGCCAATCCCTGTCAGGCGGCATCAGCGGCAGCAGCGCACTCACGCGATCATACACATCGCCGCTGAGCCCATGCAGCCAGAGCAGCGGCGGCAAATCCGGGTTTCGGCCGTGGCGCAGGGTGACAAGCCCGGCAGAACCCGGCTTGGCGGAGGCGGAGGTCGCGTCCAGCCAGGCCCCGATCCGATCGGCCGACCGCGCGGCGAGGATCACCTCCAGCGGCACTGCCCGGCCAAGCCGGTTTTCCAGCGCGAGCGCGAAATCCACAAGGCCGATCGAATCCATCCCCATGGCCGCAAGGTTGCGATCGCTTGCCAGGCCGGCTGGAAGTTTGAGCAGCCGCGCCGCCTCCTCGGCCACCAGGCACGCGGTGCCGTGCGCCGGCGTGGCGGCCGCCGGCACGAACGCCGCCAGGCCGGCATCGATGCTGGCCAGGGCTTTGCGATCCACCTTGAAGTTTGGCAGCAACGGCAGGGCGGGCACGCGGACCAGCTCGGCGGGCACCATCACAGGCGGTAGCACATGGCGAAGGCGGGCCAGCAACGCGCCTTCGGTGGGCGGCTCGCCCGCTGCCGCCTGCCAATGCGCCACCAGCACCGGTTCGGCCGCGCCATCGGCGGGCGGCCGGATCAGGGCGGCGGCCTCCTGCACGCCGGGCAAGGCTTTGAGGGCAGCTTCCACCGCCGGCAATTCGATGCGCCGGCCGCCGAGCTTAACCATATGATCGGCGCGCCCGAGATGCTGGAGCATGCCATCCTCGGGGCAGAGGCGGCCCATATCGCCGGTACGAAAATGCCGCCAGCCCACATGCTGAGGATCCGGCATGAAGCGCTCCGCGGTCAGCGCCGGCGCGCGCCAATAGCCGCGGGCGATGAACGGGCTGCATACCACGATTTCCCCGATATCGCCGGGGGGCGCGGGCCTGCCCATCTCGTCCAGCAGCAGCGTGTGCCGCTCCGGCATCGCCCGGCCGACGGCCACGATTTCCCCCTCCAGCGTCGTGCTCGGGCGGATAAAGCGGTGGCGGAAAATGGTGGAGGCCTCGGTAGAGCCAAAGCCGGTATACAGCAGCGCCTGGGGAAACACGCCGAAGAAGGCGCGCACATCCTTCACATCCAGCCGGTCGCCGGCGATGTAGCCAAGACGGATACTGGGGAAGGCCAGGCGCCCGGCCGAGGCCGCCAGATGCGCGGACAGATGGCGCAACAGTACGGGGACTGAGTGGTAGATGCTGGGCCCGATGCGGTGGAGGAACGCCGCGAGCGCATCCATGCCTTCGCGCGGCTGGAACACATGCAGCGACGCCCCCATCAGCAGCGCGCCCCAGATATCGCGCACCGCGCCCGCCGTGGCGGGGGAATACAGAAGCGTGAGGCGATCATCCGGCCGGATGTGGATGGCGTTGGCGTATTGCATCACATCATGCAGCAGCCCGCGATGATTCTGCATCACGCCCTTGGGCGGCCCGGTGGAGCCGGAAGTATATAGAATTATCGCCAGATCATCAGGGCTGCCGCCGGGGTAGGCGATGAATTCCTGCGTGCCGGTCACATCCTCCAGGCAGATGATCGGGGCGCCCGCCGGCGCCAAAGACACCGCCCGATCCCGCAGGCGCGCGGAGCAGATGACCGCGCCGAGACCGGCATGCGCGGCAATGGCCGCAATTCTCTCCTGCGGATGCCCCGCATCCAGCGGCACCACGATATGGCCGGCCGCCAGCACGCCGAGCATGGATGCAAGCGCGCGCGCCTCCTGTTCCAGCAATATGCCGATGGGCATCCCGCGCGACCATCCACGCGGTGGCAGTGACGCGGAAATCCCGCCGGCCAGGACAGCCAGCGCGGCATAGGTCAGGCGGACATCCCCATCCGCGATGGCGAGCCGTTCAGGATACCGCGCGACGATGACGGCAAACCGCTCCGGCAGGGTCGCCAGCAAGGCACCGGCGGGAAAATTCTCGAACCTCAGACCTACGGGGCCGCCATGGTCGAGCGTTGGCGCGGCGATAGCTGTGAGCACGTCATCGGGCCCGGGAAAGATATTGTAAAGAAACGATAATCCTGTCAGCCTCGGTCAGGCAAGCATATTATTGTGTTATTGTAATTAATGCGACAAACGAAAGGCGTTCTTTTTTGAAAAAAAGAACCAAAATTTTTGTTCGTTCAGATACGCGTTGTGCCTGCCGTGTCGGGTCGTGGGGAAGGCGAACAGGCAAAAGTTTTTTGGTTCTTTTTTTCAAGAAAAAACGCCTTCCCGTCGCCACCCGGAGGGTATTTTGAAAGATCGTTGCATTTCATGCGGCATCGCGTATCCTGAGGGATTTCACCCAACCTGCGATTCCTGTGGCGGGCTGGTTGATGTCGAGTACGACCTGGCACGGGTGAGCCTGGACGAGTCGGAAAATCCCTATCTGCGCTTCGCCGGCCTGCTGCCGATCGATGTCGCAAATTCCCCCGTGCCGGATGCGCGCTACACCCCGACCGTACATGCCACGCGCCTGGGAAAATACCTTGGCATGCATAAGCTCTTTCTGAAGGACGAAACGGTGCTGCCGACACGGTCCACCAAGGATCGCATGGCCGCCGTTTGCCTGCCCTATCTGCACGAGCGTGGCGTGCGCGCCTTCTGCGCCTCCTCCACCGGCAACAGCTCCACCTCATTCGCCTATGCGCTGGCGAACTACCCGGATATGCATCTCTTCCTGTTCACGGCAGAGGGTTTCGTGAATCGGGTGCAGCATGCCACCAGCCCTCAGGTGACCCATTTCGGCTTGCGTGACGCAACCTTTGTGGAGGCATCAGACGCCGCCGCTTCATACGCGCGCGCACACGGGATTGCGGCCGAAAGCGGTTTTTTCAACCCAGGGCGGCGAGACGGGCTGAAACTCGCTTTCTTCGAGGCCTGCCAGCAGATCGGCCAGAAGATCGACTGGTATGTCCAGGCCGTTTCCAGCGCCATGGGCGTGTATGCCACCTGGAAGGGTGCGCGCGAATTGCTGGGCTTGGGCGAAATCCGGCACTTGCCGCGGCTTCTCTGCGTGCAGCAGGAAAGCTGCGCGCCGATGGTGCACGCCTTCGGCGATGGCAGCATGAACATCCGGCCGGAGCATCTGGTGACGCGCCCGGCGGGCATCGCGGAGGCGATCCTGCGCGGCGATCCGACCCGCGCCTATCCCCATGTGCGGCGCATCGTGCTGGAAAGCAACGGCGGCCTGATCGCGGTGAGCGAGGCGGAGATCCGCGCTGCGCGCCTGCTGGTGGAGGAATATGAGGGCATGTCCCCCTGTTTCGCCGCTGCCGCCGCCGTCGCCGCCATCGTGCGCCTCGCGCGGGAGGATGGTATATCGCCGGAGGATTGCGTGCTGATCAACATCACGGGTGGCGTGCGGCCCGACACCGGGCCGAGCGAGGGCATCGAGTGGCTGCCGCGCGGCGCCTCCGGCTGGTCGGCACCTGCACCGCACGAGTTGGCGGTCAACGAACCGGTCTTCGCATAAAATACCACTTGTTCTCTTTATGTTCTTTCGGCTAGTCTCTGCCAGAGCCGCCAGCACCCGCGGCGAACAGGAGAGTTGGCATGATGGCAGGGCAATACGCCGTTTGGGAAGCGCCACGCATGGCGCCGGTGATTCACTGGCAGCCGGTCTCACGCCGGCGCCTGGGCATGGCGGCATTGTTGGGCATCACGCGCATCGCGATGGGCCTGGCTTCCGCCACGCTGCTCGTCGCGATCTGCGGCCATGGGGTTTTCTGGCTGGGTGTGGGCCTCGCGGTAGGGGCGATGTTCGCGGCGTATACGCGGTCCGAGGGGCGCTGAGTGGAAGAGAGAAAGGTCTTCTTTTCTGAAGAAAAGAAGCAAAAGACTTTTACTTTTGGGGCGCGACTCGCCGGAAACATACGCCAAGGGATAAAAGTTTTTTGGGTCTTTTTTTCAAAAAAGAACGGCTTTCTTATCCCGGCCGTGCCCAAATGATCACTTGCGCGAACGCATACGGCACCTCGTCCGTCATCGTCAGCGCCACCTCCGCGACCCATCCCGGCGGCGTAATCCTGCGCAGCCGCGCCAGCGCACCCCCCGTCAGCGCCATCGTCGGCTGGCCCGATGGCAAATTCACCACACCCATATCCGAATGAAAAACCCCTTGTGCAAACCCCGTTCCCAGGGCCTTCGCGCAGGCCTCCTTGGCCGCAAACCGCTTCGCATACGTGCCCGCATGCAGCGCTTCCGTCCGCCGCCCCGCCCGCGCCCGCTCGGCTTCGGTAAAAACGCGGTTGATAAATTTGTCCCCGAACCGCTCCATCACCTTTTCCACGCGGCGGATGTCGCACAGATCAGCACCCAGCCCCAGCACCATCATGCGTGCGCACGCTCCACCTGGGTCAGCCCGCTCACCGCCCGCAAGCCGGCGATCACCATCGAAAGGTGCCGCAAATCCCGCACCTCCACATCCACCAGGATTTCGATAAAGTCCTGCTGGCGGTTGACAATCTTCAAATTCGTCACACCGCCGTCCTGACGCGCCACAGCATTGGTCAAGTTGCCCAATGTCGAAGGCTCATTGGCCGCGATGACGCTGATCCGCCCTGTATGGGTATTATGCCTGTTGGCCGTGCCGCCATGCCCATCGGTGCCGGCGACGCTGTAATCCCAGTCCACATCGATAAAGCGTTCCGGCGTCGCCGCGAAAGACTCCAGCGTGGGACAGCGTTTCGTGTGAATTGTCACTCCCTTGCCCGTGGTCACGATCCCCACGATCGGATCTCCCGGCAGCGCGTGGCAACACCCCGCGTAATGCACCGCCATGCCCGATACCAGGCCGGTGATCGCCATGCCGCTGTCGCGCGAGGGCGGCTTCGCACTCGCCGGCCGCGCCAGCATCGACGGCATCATCCGCGGCCCGCGCGCCGCCTCCAGCATCTCCGGATAGGCCGCGTGCACCACATCCTTCGGCCCGACATTGCCGCTGCCCACCGCTGCGTACAAATCCGTCAGATTCGCGCATTTCAGCGCTTTCAGTGCCGTATCCAGCACCTTTTCAGACCCATCCAGGCCTTCCTGCCGGAACGCCTTGGCAAGTGCGGATTTGCCCTGCTCGATCGTCTGCGCCCGCTGCTGCCCCGCCACGTAGCGCCGTATCCGCGCCCGCGCCTTGCCGGTAACCACCCAGCGCTCCCAGGATGGCGAAGGCGTGCCGCCCCGCGCCGTCATGATCTCCACCTGGTCGCCGTTCTGCAGCTCGTGCCGCAACGGAATCAGCCGGCCGTTGACCTTCGCGCCGACGCACGTATCACCAACCTGGCTGTGCACGGCATAGGCAAAATCGATCGGCGTCGCGCCGCGCGGCAACTGGATCAGTTGGCCNNACCTCGTGCATTTCCTTGGTGCGTATCTGCACCTCGATCTTCTGGTTGCGCGGGTGCCGCAGCGTCACGCCCGTATGCAGACTTTGGTAGCCGTTCGCCTTGGGGGTGGAAATGTAATCCTTGAACCGGCCCGCGATCACCGGATACGCATTATGCACCGCCCCCAACGCCATGTAGCACTGCTCGCGCGTGGGAACCACGATGCGGAACGCCATGATGTCCGAAAGCTGCTCGAACGCGACGTTGCGCAACTGCATCTTTTGCCAAATGGAGAAAGCGCTCTTCTCGCGGCCGGAAACTTCCAGCACGGTGGCGCCGCTCTCGCGGCACACGGCGGCCAACTCGCGTTTCACCTCGTCGATCACGTCCGCGCCCTGGCCACGCAGGTAGTTCAGCCGCGCCTGGATGGTGCTGTGCGCCTCCGGCTCCAGCTCCGCGAAGGATCGGTTCTGCAACTCGGTCTTCAGCGCATCCATGCCGATGCGGGCTGCCAGCGGCGCGTAGATATCCAGCGTCTCATGCGCGATCCGCGCCCGGCGCTCCGGCTTCTGCACAAACCCCAGCGTGCGCATGTTGTGCAGCCGGTCCGCCAGCTTCACCAGCAGCACCCGAATATCGCGGCTCATCGCCAGCACCAGCTTGCGGAAATTCTCCGCCTGCTTGGTGCGGTCNNACCGCCAGCGGATGGGTGATGTAGGGGTCGCCGTTGTCGCGCGTCTGCGCCGCATGCGCGCGCGTCGCCAGCACGTAGGCGCTGTCGATCAGCTCGGTCTTCGCCCCGGGAGCGTAAGCGCGCACCTTCTCGGTCAGCCGGTGCTCGCGCGCCGCGATCAGCCCCCCGCCCCCCTCCGGCGCACGGGCTAGACCAGGTGCATGATCAAATCCGGGGGTTCCATGCACTGACATCGGCGCCCCCGGGGTCTCCTTTTAGCGGCGGCCGCGGCCGCCCAGTTCCGCCTCGATCGCCGCCTCGATATCGTCGGGCGACATCTCCTCCTGCGGCATNNGTCGGGATCAGGTCCAGCACCTCCTCATCGGCCGGCTCCGGCTCCGGCGAGCGGCTCAGCGACTTGATCAGATCCTGCTCCAGCTTGGGCAGCTCGATCGTCTCGTCGGCAATCTCGCGCAACGCCACCACCGGGTTCTTGTCATTATCCCGGTCCACGGTCAGCTCCTCGCCGCGGCTGATATTGCGCGCCCGCTGGGCCGCCAGCAGCACCAGCTCGAAGCGGTTGGGCACCCGCTCCACGCAATCTTCAACGGTTACACGCGCCATACGACGGGCTCTCCACGGCAGCAGAAAAGGGAAACAAGCTACCTAGGGGGAAGCGCACCGATTAGCAAGGTTAGAAGAAAGATGTTCTTTTTTGAAAAAAAGAACCAAAAAACTTTTGCCTGTTCAGTAGGTGCCGCACTGACCGTGTCGGATCACGGGGAAGGCGTCGGGGTAAAAGTTTTTTGGTTCTTTTTTTCAAAAAAGAACACTTCCTTCCTTTCTTGAAGCATTCGGCCCCGCGCGATACATCCGTTTGATGGACTCAGTCGAAACTCTGCTGCCAATCCTGGTAGCCCCCCACAAGACCCTGAAAACCAAGGCCCGCCCGGTCAAAACCGAGGACATGGACCGTGTGCGCGCCCTGGTGCCGCGCATGTTCGCCGCCATGTACAAGGCGCCTGGCATCGGACTGGCCGCGCCGCAGGTGGATGTAGGCCTGCGTTTGGCGATCGTGGATCTGATGCCCGGCGAAAAACCTTCCCCGATCGTACTGATCAACCCCGAGATCCTGCGCGTCAGTGAGGATTGGGCAACGCGGGAGGAGGGTTGTCTCTCACTTCCCGGCCAATACGCCGATGTCTCCCGCCCCGCCATGGTGCGCGTCGGCTATTCGGATATGGAGGGCAAGCGGCGGGAGATCGATGCGGAGGGATTGATGGCGGCCTGTTTGCAGCACGAGATTGACCATCTGGACGGCGTGCTGTTCGTCGATCACCTCTCTTTGCTCAAGCGCAACATGCTGATGCGAAAGCTCGCCAAGGAGCAGAGGGCGGCCCTCACCAAGTGAGGCTCGCCTTCATGGGCAGTCCGGACTTCGCCGTGCCCGCACTCCGGGCGCTGGCGGCCGCGCATGACGTCGTGGCCGTCTACACCCAGCCGCCCCGCCCCGCCCACCGCGGCCACGCCCTAACCAAATCCGCCGTGCACGTAGCCGCCGACGCGCTTGGCATACAAGTGCGCACGCCCGCGCGGGTGAAGCGGGACGCCGCCGAGCACGCCGCCTTCGCCGATCTTAACCTGGATGCCGCCATCGTCGCCGCCTACGGCCTGATCCTGCCATCCCCCATGCTGTCAGCCCCGGCGCTCGGCTGCCTGAACATCCATGCCAGCCTGCTGCCCCGCTGGCGTGGCGCCGCCCCCATCCACGCCGCCATCCTTGCCGGCGATGCGGAGACCGGCATCACCATCATGCGCATGGATGAGGGGCTGGATACGGGTGCGATGCTGCTGCGCGGAGCCGTGCCCATCGGCCCCCGCACAACCACGCCCGAGCTGCACGACACGCTCGCCGCCCTCGGCGCCCGGCTGATCCTGCGCGCGCTGGCCGAGCAGCCCACGCCACGGCCACAGCCCGAACACGGCGTCACCTACGCCGCCAAGCTCACCCGCGAGGATGGCCGCCTGGATTTCACGCGAGATGCAGCCGCGCTGGACCGCCAGGTGCGCGCGCTGACCCCCTGGCCGGGCACTTTCGCCAGCCTCGCCGGCGAAACCCTCAAAGTGCTCGCCGCCGAACCTGCCGCCGCCAACGGCCCGCCCGGCGCCATCCTGGATGCCGGCTTCACCGTCGGCTGTGGCTCCGGCGCCCTGCGCCTGTTGCGCGTGCAGCGCCCCGGCAAGCCGGCGGTGCCCGGCGATGCGTTCCTGCGCGGCGTTGCTGGCTGGCAGACCCAGCACCTCTCGTGACACGCTGGGCTTTGAAGCTGGAATACGATGGCACACCCTTCGTCGGGTGGCAGTTCCAGATCACCGGCCCTTCCGTACAATCGGTGCTGGAAGCGGCGGTGGCGAAGCTGGCAGGCGCGCATGTGCCCATCACCGCAGCCGGCCGCACCGATTCCGGCGTGCATGCCTCGGCTCAGGTCGTTCACCTGGACCTCGCGCGCGAGATCGAGGCGCCGAGGCTGCTCACCGCGATCAACCATCACCTCAAGCCGCACCCCGTCGCGGTGGTGCAAGCCGCCACGGTGGCCGAGGATTTCAACGCCCGCTTCTCCGCCATCGGCCGCGCCTATTGCTACCGTATCCTCAACCGGCCCGCGCGCCCGGCCCTGCTCGCCGGCCGCGTGTGGCATGTGCCCGCCGCGCTGGACGTGGCGGCGATGCATGAAGGCGCCCAGCTTCTGCTCGGCCGGCACGATTTCACCTCCTTTCGCGCCGGCGCCTGCCAGGCCACGTCCCCCGTGCGCACGCTGGACAGGCTGGATGTGCGGCGCGACGGCGACATCGTGGAGATCATCGCCGAAGCGCGCAGCTTCCTGCACCATCAGGTGCGCAACATGGTNNCCGCCGCAGGGGCTGTGTCTCACCGGCGTCGTCTACCCCAAGGACCCGTTCAGGGATCCCTGAGGCTTGCGTCACGTCGCCCGCGTGGCGGACGGCGCAATCGGGTGGCTGGCCGGGGCGGGCGGCGGCAGGTTCAGGCGCGTCATGGCATCACGCCCGCCGAGATAGGCGGGGATCTGCACGATAAGCCCGGTGCCAAACACCACGCCGATCGTCACCAGCACGGCACGGCCGCGCGAGAGATTCAGGGCTTGGCGGGCCGCGAACCACTGAAACCACAACGCGTAGATCGTGAACGCCACCAGCAAAAGCATGGCGGCATCATTCGGCGAAAGGCCGAAGGCGACGGATACGCTGGCCAGGGGCAGCAGAACGATCACCGCGGCCATCATCAGCCATTGTCCGCAATTCAGCACGTTGGCGTATAACGCCCAGTTCTGCCGGCGATCCCACAGATGGCAGAACAGGTCCGCGATCACCGCCGGGGCCAGCAGACCGCACAGCAGTTGCAGGAAAAACGCAAGCCCGAACACCGGATCCACGTGCCAGGCCGTCAGGCCCGATATCACGATCAGAAACGCCACCAGCGGTGCCAGGCTAGCCAGGAACGCATCGTTGCTCGCGCCGAACTGGGCAAACCCGGCCGAGCGGCCAAAGCCGATCTGCAGCAAGCCCCAGACCACCCGGCCGTTGGGGCGCATCCGTCGGGGGTCCGGCTTGCCGTCTTGCAAGCTCATGCCAGGAAATCCCGCAAAATCTGCGCGTAGATGTCGGTGAGAAGGCGCAGATCCGCCACGCTCACGCATTCATCGGTCTTGTGCATCGTCGCCCCCACCAGGCCGAATTCCGCCACCTTCGTGGTGCGGGCAATGAAGCGTGCATCCGAGGTGCCGCCCCCGGTATCCAGGCGCGGCTGCACCCCGGTCACCTGCGCGATTGCCCCCGCGAGCCGGGTGGTGAACCCGGTATCGGCAGTGAGAAAGGCTTCCCCGCTCACGGTCACGTCCAGGCTCGCCTGTCGCGCGCCGTGGGGCGGAGCATGGCGGTCCACTGCCTCGCGCAGCCAGGCCTGAAGGCTGGCACCCGTATGCCGGTCATTGAACCGGATATTGAGGCGCGCGGTGGCGCTGGCCGGGATCACGTTGTTCGCCTGGTTGCCCACATCGATGCTGGTCACCTGAAGGCTTGTGGGCTCGAAATGTTGCGTGCCGGTGTCCAGCACCGTGCCGGTCAGCTCGGACAGCAGGGTGATCAGCGGATGGATGGGATTATGCGCCCGGTGCGGATAGGCCACGTGGCCTTGCACGCCGTGCAGCGTGATGGTGGCATTGAGGCTACCGCGTCGGCCGATCTTGATCATATCGCCGATCGCCGCCGGATTGGTGGGTTCACCCACCAGGCAGAAATCGGGCAGTTGGCCGTTCGCCTCCATCCATTCCAGCACGCGTACGGTGCCATCGGTGGCGGGGCCTTCCTCATCGCCGGTGATCAGCAGGCTGATGGAGCCGCGCGGCGGGCCTTTGGCGAGGTGGCGTGCGCAGGCGGCCACGAAGGCAGCGATGGCGCCCTTCATGTCGCAGGCACCGCGGCCGTACAGCACCCCGTCCTCGATCGCGCCCGCGAAGGGTGGGTGGCGCCAGGCCTGCCCGGGCGGCACCACATCGGTGTGGCCGGCAAAGCAGAAATGCGGCGTGCCGGTGCCGAGGCGGGCGAACAGGTTGGGTGTGCGGTTGAATGGCAGATGGTGCACGGTGAAGCCCATGGGCGTCAGCGCCGCCGCCAGAATCGCCTGGGCGCCTTCATCCTGCGGGGTGACGCTGGCGCAGCGCAGCAACGCCTGCGCGAGAGGAACGGGATCGGAGTGGCTCACCAGGCTGGGTTACAGCGCCGCCCGGGTTTTTAACAGATGGCCGGGTTTTGACAGATGCGCGCCGGATGGGGCTGATTGATACGTGTGGTGCGCCGCGCTGCGCCACGACCGGCCTCACCAGGCCTTTAAGAGACAGACGAAGGGCATCATGGCAGCCAAAAAGACGCCGAAGACAGAGTTGCCGGCCGAGCCGCCGGTGCTGGAGCCGCCGCCGAAAAAAAAGAAGAAAGCCGCTGCGCTGAAGGCGGAGGACGTGCGGGAAGCAGCGACCCCCGTGGCGCCGGAGCCCGCCGCCCCCGCTTCTCTGCCGGCGGCCAAGCCCGCGCCGCCGCTGGTGGAGGATCTGATGGCGCCGGAGTTTTATGCATCGGACGTGCAGTCGATTTCGCTGGTGCAGGGGATGATCTCGATCGCGTTCGTCTCGGCGCGGTATGATTATTCGGAGACGCCATCGGTGTTGAAGAAGGTGGTGGTGAGCCGGATTGTGATGCCGGCGGCGGGGGCGCAGAGCATGGCGGTGCGGTTGTTTGCGTTCCTGAACAAGAATGGGCTGGGGGCTGCGCCGAAGGACCCGAAGCAGATACAGTAAGAAAAAAAAGGCCAGGGGGCAGAGCCCCCTGG
>PKZM01000079.1 GCA_003133065.1 Acetobacteraceae bacterium | reverse complement strand
ACCTCCACCGCCGCGCCCCCCTCCAGCAGCAGAAGCCGGATCGGCGGCAACACCAGCCCCAGCGGCGGATCGCCGAACGCCACCGCCTTGGGCGGCGTGCCGGTCAGGCGAGACCGCGCGCCCTGGCGCGATTGCAGCGCCCAAAGCCGCTCCGCCTCACCCAGATCGATCGCATAAGCCAGATCGAACAGCCGCAGCGCCGTCACATGCCCAGCCACCACGAACGGCCCATCCGCCCCGCTCGGGCCCAAATTGTCCATCGTGGCCGCCTCGCTCATGGCGGACAGCCTATCACGTCAGGCCATGCGATCAGGAAATGAAATGGCCGGGGTTCCACACGCACGCCCCACCATTCTGCGTCCAATGCCCGGCCAGCCACATCGGCCGGTCGCTCAGCCGTGGCACCCATTCGGGCGAAACCCAAACATAGTCGTGCCCCTCCCAGTCCCAGTGGCCCGGCTCCAGCGTCAACTTCGCCGCACTCACCGGCGGCTTGGGCGCGGCCTGCGCGGAGGGCAAGCCCCGCGGCACCACAGGGCAATCCATCGGCGGTGGCCGGGGCGAGGGTGGCGGCGCCGGTGGCGCACAGGCGGCAAGAAAGACAGGAAGAAAGAAACTGTTCTTTTTTGAAAAAAAGAACCAAAAAACTTTCATCTTTTAAGGCCTGTTCGGAAATGGGGGATGGCGAGTCATATGGTGCGTCGTTTGGAGAACCGGAGCGGAGCGGCGTTTTGCGGCCGTGAGCACCGGACCGCACAAACGTCGCGCCATATGGCCGCCAGCGCGCATGTCCAAACAGGCTTAACGCGCGGGCAACAGAACACACACGGCGGCCTGGGCGGCGATGCCTTCGCCGCGGCCGGTGAAGCCGAGGCGCTCGGTGGTGGTGGCTTTGACGGAAATCGCATCGATCGATACGCCCAGAAGCTCGGCCAGGCGCGCCCGCATGGCAGGCGCATACGGGGTAATCTTCGGGCGCTCGCAAATCAGCGTCACATCCGCATTGGCCAGCACACCGCCGCGCGCGGCGATTCGGCCGGCGGCATGGCGCAGGAAACGCGCGCTGTCGGCATCCTTCCAGTCGGCGTCGCTTGGCGGAAAATGCCGGCCGATATCGCCCTCAGCCAGGGCGCCATAGATCGCATCGCACAGGGCGTGGATGCCCACATCCGCATCCGAATGGCCATCCAGCCCGAATTCGAAGGGGATCGTTACCCCACACAGGATCATCGGCCGCCCAGCCTTGAGCACATGCACATCGAACCCGGTGCCCACCCGCGGCACCATCGGCGGGCAAAGATGGCGCTCCAGGCGCGCCGCATCGCTCGGAAAGGTCATCTTTACGTTCTCCTCGGCACCCGGCACCAGCATCACGCTGTGCCCCGCCTGCTCCAGCAGCCAGGCATCGTCGGTGGCGTCTTCATGCGCCGGCCCGCGATGCAGGGCCAGAAGAAGCGGGAAATGGAAGGCCTGCGGCGTCTGCGCACGAAACAGACCGGCGCGCTTGACCGTGGCATCGATCACGCGGCCGGACGCCCGCTTCAACGTATCGGCCACCGGCACCGCGGGAATGGCGCCCGGATGGCTGCGCAACGCCTCCAGCAGCGCCGCGATCGTGCCCGGAGGAATCACCGGCCGCGCCGCATCATGCACCAGCACCACATCGGGTTCATACGGCGCCAGCGCCTCCAACCCCGCCCGCACGCTCTCCTGTCGCGTGGCACCACCCGGCACCGGCGCCAAATGCGCCAACCCCTCTAGCGCCGCCCGGATCGGCACCGCCTCGCCCACCGGCTGCAACAAGTCCACATGCCGCAGCAGCGCCTCTGCCGCCCACCGCATCACCGGCTGCCCCGCGAGCATAAGAAACTGCTTGGGCGCTGCCCCGCCAAACCGGCTGCCTGATCCTGCCGCTACCATAAGTGCCGCGATGCGCATCGGCGCGGTGTGGGGGAGCGGCAAACGGTCGTCAATAAGAAAGGAAGTGTTCTTTTTTGAAAAAAAGAACCAAAAAACTTGTGTATGTTCGGGTACGCGCCGTGCCGGCGGTGTCGGATCGTCGGAAAGGCGTCAGGGTAAAAGTTTTTTGGTTCTTNNGCTGTCGCGGAGCCGCCGGCAGCACACGCGACGTGTCAAAAGTTTTTTGGTTCTTTTTTTCAAAAAAGAACACTTTCTTCCTTCGTGTACCTGCACCCAAAATGCCACATCTCACAGCAACGTGAGCCCCCCGCGTTGCAGCATGCCCGCAACCCGGCTAACCTGCCTAAATGATGGGCAACGCAGAACCGACCACGCTCGCACCTGTCACGCTCGGCCCCGGCGTGCAGCTCGATGTGCCGGTGATCCTCGCCCCCATGTCCGGTGTCACGGACCTGCCCTTCCGCCGCCTGGCCAAGCGGCTCGGCACCGGCATGGTGGTCTCCGAGATGATCGCCTCCTGGGCCATGCTGCGGGAGAACCGCAACACGCTGCGCATGGCCGCTTTGGATGAAGGCACCGGCCCGCGCGCCATCCAGTTGGCCGGCTGCGAACCGGCAGCGATGGCGGAAGCCGCGCGCATGTCCGCCGATCTCGGGGCCGAGGTGATCGACATCAATTTCGGCTGCCCGGTGCGCAAGGTCGCCGTGGGCCAGCAGGCGGGATCGGCGCTGATGCGCGATGAGGCGGCAGCCGCGCGCATCCTTGATGCCACCTCCCGCGCCGTCGCGGTGCCCGTCACGTTGAAGATGCGCATGGGCTGGGACCATCAGAGCCTCAACGCCCCGCGCCTCGCCCAGGTCGCGCAGGAATGCGGCATCCGCATGATCACCGTGCATGGCCGCACCCGCCAGCAATTCTACACCGGCACGGCCGATTGGGATTTCGTCGGCCAGGTCAAGCGCGCGGTGTCCATCCCGGTGATCGTCAACGGCGACATCCTCAGCGTGGAGGATGCCCAGCGCGCCAAAACACGCTCCGGCGCCGATGGCGTCATGGTCGGCCGCGCCTGCTATGGCCGCCCGTGGCTGCCCGCGCAGATTGCCCATTTTTTGAGCACTGGCGCACATCTCCCGGACCCCGACCTCGCAGCCCAGAAGGCCATCCTGCGCGAGCACTACGATGCCATGCTCACCCATTTCGGCACCGATGCGGGCATGCGGCTCGCCCGCAAGCACGTCGCCTGGTACTCCAGCGGCCTGCCCGGCTCGGCAGGGTTCCGCAGCGCGGTGATGCGCCTGGATGATCCGGCTGGCGTGGTCGCCCTCATCGAGGCGTTCTACGCCCCGCTGATTCAGGCCGGTGTCCGGCGGGACTGGGCGCACGCCGGCCAGCCCGCACCCGCCGCCGAAGCGCTCGCGGCATGAGGCTTCCGATGGCGCGCGCGCGTGGCAAACTGGCCGTCGTCAGCGCGGCACCCGATCCCTCTTCCATGCTCTCGGCCCTGCCGGTGGCGTGTCTGCTGCTGGATGAGGCAAACCGGTTCCGCTATGTCAATTCCGCCGCCGAGCAGTTCCTCTGCCTGTCCGTCTCGCAACTGCGCAACCTCGCCCTCAGCGACGTGATCCCCCCCGAAAGCCCGATCTTCGCGCTGATCGAGCAGGTGCGTTCCGGCGAAGTGGTGGTCTCCGACCACGACCTGACGCTGGAAACCCCGCGCATGCACCGGCGGGGGATCACCGTTCAGGGCACGCTGGTGCCGGAGGATCCCGGCTGCGTGCTGCTCACCTTGCAAGATGAATCGGCGGCCCGCGCGCTGGACCGGCAACTCAATTTTCGCAGCGCCGCCCGCTCCGTCGCCGGCATGGCCACAATTTTGGCGCACGAGGTCAAGAACCCGCTCTCCGGCATACGCGGCGCCGCCCAACTCCTGGAAAACACGGTCGGCGAGGCCGATCGCGAGCTCGCCGTGCTGATTCGCGACGAGGCCGATCGCATTCGCGACCTGGTCGAGCGCATGGAGGCCTTCGGCGAAAAGCCGATCGTGCGCGATGCCGTGAACATCCACCGCGTGCTGGAGCATGTGCGCCGCCTGGCGCAGACCGGCTTTGCCGCGCATCTGCGCATGGTGGAGCGCTACGATCCCTCGCTGCCGCCGGTATGGGGCAACCGCGACCAATTGGTCCAGGTGATCCTCAACCTGGTGAAGAACGCCGCCGAGTCCATCAGCGCCGATTCCGACCAGGGCGAGATCACGCTGATGACCGCCTTCCAGCATGGTGTGCATGTCACTGTGCCCGGCACGCGCCGGCGCGTGCATCTGCCTTTGGTGGTCACGGTGCGCGACAGCGGCCCCGGCATCCCCGCCGACATCGCCGACAGCCTGTTCGATCCCTTCGTCACCACCAAGCCCTCCGGCACTGGCCTGGGGCTTGCACTCGTCGCGAAGTTAGTGGGCGAACATGGGGGTCTGATCGAAGTGGACAGCAGGCCGGGCCGCACGGAATTCCGTATCTTCCTGCCGATTTTCAAAGAAGACCGTTTTGACAACGCGACGGCGAACTAAGAAAGCATGTTCTTTTTTGAAAAAAAGAACCAAAAAACTTTTATCCCTGTGCGCACGCTGCCGGCGAGGTACACGCCAACAGTCAAAAGTCTTTTGCTTCTTTTCTTCAGAAAAGAAGACCTTTGCTTTCTTTGAGCTTCTTAACTTTGCATAGGTGGACCTAAACTGTTGGCGACACCTCCGACTGTACTGATAGCGGACGACGACCGGTCGATCCGCACCGTTCTCACGCAGGCATTGGGCCGGTCCGGCTATCAGGTGCGCGCCACCGGCTCCGCCGCCATGCTGTGGCGATGGGTCGAGGAGGGCGAGGGCGACCTGGTGATCACCGATGTGGTGATGCCCGACGATAACGGCCTGGATCTTCTCCCGCGCATCAAGCGCCAGCGCCCGGAGCTGCGGGTGATCGTGATGAGCGCGCAATCCACGCTGATGACGGCGGTGAAGGCCGCCCAGCGCGGCGCCTTCGAATATCTGCCCAAGCCCTTCGACCTGGCCGAGCTGCTCGCCGTGGTGGCGCGCGCCTTGGCCGTGCCCTCCCCGATGACCGACCCCTCCATCGAGCCCCGCGACGGCGAGGAAAAACTGCCCCTGATCGGCCGCAGCCAGGCGATGCAGGAGATCTACCGCACCATCGCGCGGCTGACGACGACCGACCTGACCGTGATGGTGAATGGCGAGAGCGGCACCGGCAAGGAACTGGTCGCCCGCGCGCTGCACGATTACGGCCGCCGCCGCGCCGGGCCGTTCGTGGCCATCAACATGGCGGCCATCCCGCGCGAATTGATCGAGAGCGAGCTGTTCGGCCATGAGCGCGGCAGTTTCACCGGCGCGCATAACCGCAGCCAGGGCCGTTTCGAGCAGGCCGCCGCCGGCACGCTGTTCCTGGACGAAATCGGCGATATGCCACCCGAGGCACAGACGCGCCTGCTGCGCGTATTGCAGGAGGGCGAGTTCACCTCCGTGGGCGGCCGCCAGCCGATCCGCGCCAATGTCCGCATCGTCGCCGCCACCCACCGCGATTTGCGCCAGGCGATCCGCGCCGGCCAGTTCCGCGAGGATCTGTTCTATCGCCTGAACGTGGTGCCGATCCGGCTGCCCCCCCTGCGCGAACGTGCCGAGGATATCGCCGTGCTGGCCCGGCATTTCCTCGACCGCGCGCGCGAAAGCGGTCTGCCGGCCAAGACGCTGGACCAGGGCGCGGTGGATGGCTTACGCAAATACCGCTGGCCCGGCAATGTGCGCGAGCTGGAAAACCTGATGCGCCGGCTGGCCGCGCTGACCCCGCAGGAGGTGATCACCGCGGAGGTGATCCAAGGTGAGCTGGCCGAACCCATGCCCGACCGCGGCGAGGAAGCCGCGGGCGGTACCAAGGATCTGGGCCAAGCGGTGGAACGCCACATCCGCCACATGCTGGCCGGCAGCAGCGACGGCATCCCCACCCGCGACATCTACGACCAGGTGATCGCCGAGGTGGAGCGCCCGCTGATCCGCATGACCCTGGCGGCGACCCGCGGCAACCAGATCAAAGCCGCCGAAATGCTCGGCCTGAACCGCAACACGCTGCGCAAGAAGATCAAGGACCTCGAAATCCCCGTGGTCCGCGGCATCGGATAGAGTCCCTCGCCGCGCGGGCGGTCTGGCGAGTCATTTTGACCCCAGCAGAGCTGCGCAGGTGAAGCTGCCCAGGCATGCGTATAGCGGGGGCTGCACGGCGCCGTAACGCCACACGCGACGGCTGCAAAGGCGGCAAAATGCGGGTCCGCTCCGGCCGCCCGCGTCCACGATTCGGCCAAATTCCGGCTTGGTGCTTGTATTTGCCCACAAAACTGTCACGGCGGCCTATTGCTGCCCAAATTCGTTGCAGACACGCGTATGCCGCACTGCGATATTCACGTCTTTGTGAGCAAGCTCTGAGGATTACAGGCCGGTGTTAAACCACTGTGTCGGCAATGCCACAGTGCAACACCACTCGCCGCACGGCGCTCGCTTCGCGTGATCCATCGTCATAGATGCAGCGTTGTCGTCCCCGGATGCCAGGCGCGGTTCACCTCTGCGCATGGGCCAGGACCATGAAACAGGAGAGTTATATATGAAGCTCAGGAATGCGCTTCTGGTTGCCTCGACGCTGGCCGCACCCGCGGTCGCCTTTGCGCAGCCAGTCACCGGCCCGTATGTCAGCCTTGGCGTGGGTGCAACTTATCTGGATGACCAGAAGCTCAACAGCATTACCTACCCGGATCTCGGTGTTGGGTACTACGGCGCGGGCAACGGCCATATCAAGACCGACACCGACATCATCGGCTCCGCCGCGGTGGGCTATGGGCTAGGCAACGGTATCCGCGTTGAAATCAACGGGAACTACCTGACAAACAAGCTTACATCGTTCAGCGGCCTCAGCGCCGGCGGCCAGGAAGAGCAATACCAGGGCTTCGTGAACGTCCTGTACGATTTCGACCTGACGCCATACGGCCTGCCCGGCATCACCCCGTATGTCGGCGTCGGCGCCGGCTATGATCAGCTTCAGTTCCAGAACGGCCACGCCTCCGGCTACTCCGGCGGCGCGCCGATCTTCATCCGCGAGACCAACACGCAGGGCGATTTCGCCGCGCAGGGCATTCTGGGTGTCGCCTACAACATCGCCGCGATCCCTGGCCTGGCGCTGACGGTGGAAGGCCGCGTATCGGCTATTCCGCAGGACGAGAACTTCCATGGCCAGTTCTTCGCCCCGGGCGTTGCCACGCGCGTGGATTTCCGCGTGCCGGACTCGCTGAACTATACGGGCCTGGTCGGTATCCGCTACGCGCTGTTCTCCCCGGCTCCCCCGCCGCCCCCGCCGGCAGCAGCCCCGGTGCCGGTTGCGGCACCTGCGCCTGAGCCTGCCCGTACCTACCTGGTGTTCTTCGACTGGGATCGTGCGGACCTCAGCGCCCGTGCCCGCCAGATCGTGGCTCAGGCCGCCCAGGCCTCGACCCACGTGCAGACGACGCGCATCGAGGTCAACGGCTACACCGACTTGTCGGGCACGGCCGCGTACAACCAGAAGCTGTCGGTTCGCCGCGCCCAGAGCGTGGAAGCCGAGCTGGTGCGTGATGGCGTGAGCCAGGGTGAGATCAGCATCCACGGCTACGGCGAGAGCAACCCGTTGGTGCCGACGGCCAAGGGTGTGCGCGAGCCGCAGAACCGGCGCGTTGAGATTATCCTGAAGTAAGACTGGGGGGGCTCTGCCCCCCTAGGACCCCTCGCTGGGGCCTAGGCCCCAGACCCCGGCTTCGCCTTGCGATCCCCCACCGTGCCGGGTCCAGGGCGAAGCCGGGGTCTGGGGACGAGTCCCCAGCGGGGGGTCCAGGGGGGCGGCGCCCCCCTGGCCTTTTCTTGGAGTCGTGCATGCGTCTCGCCCTCACTGCCTCCGCGCTGACCGCCATCGCCTGCGCGGCCTCCGCCCAGCCGGTCACCGGCCCTTACATAAGCCTCGGCGGCGGCGCCAACCTGCTCCAGGACGAAACCCTCAAGCTCAACGACGCCTTCCCCGCCGGCAAACTCCGCTTCGACACCGCGGGCGCAGCCGGAATCGGTGCCATCGGCTACGGCTTCGGCAACGGCTTCCGCGTGGAGCTGGAGGGCGACTGGCGCTATAACGGCCTGCGCCAGTACCTGGGCACCGCCTTCCCCACCCATGCCGGCGGCGAGCAGCAGAATTACGGCGGCATGGTCAACGGCGTGTTCGATATGGATATCGGCTCGCCCTGGATTTACCCCTATCTCGGCATCGGCGCCGGCTACAGCTTTTCAAACTGGAGCCACGTCCAGGTGGCCAGCCCCGTCGCGCCCTATGATTTCAGCGGCAGCGGCACACGCGGCAATGTCGCCTATCAGGCCATGTTCGGCCTGTCTTTTCCCGTCAGTTTCGTGCCCGGCCTCGCGCTGACGGCGGAGTACCGCTTCTTCAGCGTGATCGGCGATGGCCAATACAACGGCATATCGACCGGCGCGGAAGGCCCAACCGGCCCCAAGCCGTTCGGCTTCGCCAGCGGCCGTGTGGAGACCAGCACCGACTACAACCACACGGTCATGCTCGGCCTGCGCTACGCCCTATGGACCCCTGCACCACCCCCGCCGCCTACGGCAGAGGCGGCACCGGCGCCGGTTGCCCCTCCGGCCCCCACGCCGAGCCGCACCTATCTGGTGTTCTTCGNNTGGGATCGCGCCGACCTCTCGGCCCGCGCCCGCCAGATTGTGGCCGAAGCAGCCCAAGCCTCGACGCATATTCAAACGACGCGGATCGAGGTGAACGGGTACACCGATCTTTCCGGCACAGCCGCCTACAACCAGAAGCTTTCCGTGCGCCGCGCCCAGAGCGTGGAGGCCGAGCTGGTGCGTGACGGCGTGAGCCAAAGCGAGATCAGCATCCACGGCTATGGCGAGGCCGACCCGCTGGTGCAAACCGCGCCGGGGGTGCGGGAGCCGCAGAACAGGCGGGTGGAGATCGTACTGAAATAAGCAAGGAAGAATGTTCTTTTTTGAAAAAAAGAACCAAAAAACTTTTGCACCTTTGGGTGCGTGGCGTCATGAGCGGGTAGGATCGCCAGATAGGGCCCGCGCATGCATATCGTGTTTCTGGGCAACTGCCAGGTGCAGACGCTGGCGCGGATCGTCCAGCGTTTCGTGCCGCGGGCGCTGGGGATAACGACCGATTTCGTGGATGCCTATAACGGTATCAACGATGACTCCTATGCCAGGCTGGCCCGGGCCGAATGCGTGGTCGCCCAGGCCACGCTGCAGCCGCCGCCACTGACGCACGACCACATTCCGCAAGGCGTGACACTGCACCTGGTGCCGGCCGTGAATGGCGGATTTCTCTACCCGTACCAGGATGTGCGCCATCCTTGTAACCCGCCGCATCGCTACGGCAACCAACCCTACACGCGCGAATACAATGATCGCTTTCTGGCGAAGCTGCTGATCGCCGGCACGAGGCCGGAGGAAGCCCTGGCTCTCTACCGCACCCACGACGTAGCGCGTGAGGCGCATGTCGGCCGGCTCTATGAACTGGCGATGGAGGGGCAGCGCCAGTTGGATTCGGCCACAGGCTATGCCTGCGCGGACATCATCGAGCGTTTTCTCGGCCGGGAGCGGCTATTCCAGTCCGCCTTCCATTTCGGCGGCCGGATCGCGCGGCACCTGGCCGGAACGCTATGCGACCGGATCGGCCTGGACGCGAAATACGGCCAGCGAATCCGTGATCATCTGCGTGAGGCGCCGTTCGTCCCGCGCTTCGTGCCCGTGCACCCGTCGGTCGCCGCGTTCTTCGGCATGCGCTGGGTGAGCGGACACACATGCTATCCGTTCCTATGGGAGGGCGGCTTCACCTTCGACGAATACGTTCTGCGGTTCATGCAGGCACGCTGGAGCGAGGCGTTGCAGGAGGGCGTGCTCGACGCGCAATCCGGCAAGCCGGGCGCCCGCGCCAAGCTGGAGATCGGCCTGGCCGAAGCGCCGGGATCGGCCATGGGCGCGCACGAACTTTCACGGATCCTGGAGGCGGAGGGCGATCTCGCGGGCGCGCTGGCTTGGCAGCAGCGCGCCGCATCGCTGGACGAGGACGCGATGTTTTCGCACCGGTTGGGGCATCTGCTGTGGCGCAGCGGCAATATGGAGGAGGCCTTGGAGGCGTTCTCGCGCGCGGTGGCGCTGGATCCGGTCCACGAAGGTGGCTGGATCGCGTTGCGCGATTGCCTGATCCGGCTGGAGCGCATCGATGAGGCGTGGGCAGCGGCGAGGCAGGTGGTTCTGTATGCGCCCGACCCGACTGGCCCGCAGGCGATCCTGGACCGACTCTCCGCCAGCCGCCCGGGGTATCGCGGCTAGAGCATCATCCGACCACATGGGGTTACCCGTCGGATAAAGATGCTTGCCAAAACAAAGACCTAGAGCATTTTCCGGCCGCCTACCCAAAGTCGANNGAGACTTTCGGGCAACGCCTAGCCGCGACGCATTCGATGCCGGCACCGAAGAAAGATTCAACCACGACGGCACCAAGACACGAAGAAGGGCACGAAGAAAAACCTCCAGGCCTCTTCTTCGTGGCCTTCTTCGTGTCTTGGTGCCTTCGTGGTTATCTTTCTTCCTTGGTGCCGCGCTGCGGAGTTTGGTCTTAGCGCGCGAGCGCACCCAGAAACCTGGCATGCGCATTCGTGCCATGGTCCAGGCAGCGCAGGTCGAATTTCTCGTTGGGGCTGTGCACCTGGTCGTCCGCAAGGCCAAAACCCATCAGCAGCGTGTCCAGGCCCAGGATGCGGCGCAGGCTTTCCACCACGGGGATGGAGCCGCCGCTGCCGATCAGCACCGCGTCCCGCCCGTATTCCTCGGCGAGAACCTGGCGGGCGAGGCTGACGAACGGATTGCCGGCCGCAACCTCGAAGCCCGGCGCCATGCCAAAGCTGTCGATCTCCACCGCCAGATCGGCTGGCGCGCGGGCGGCGACGAAGGCGCGAAAGGACTCCAGAATGCGCGCCGGGTCCTGGCCGGCCACCAGGCGGAACGAGACCTTGGCCCCTGCCTGCGACGCGATCACGGTTTTGGCGCCCGCGCCCTGGTAGCCGCCCCAGATGCCGTTGATGTCCGCGGTCGGCCGCGCCCACATCCGGTCCAGGCCGCCACGGCCATGCTCGCCCGCCGGTTCGCGCAGCCCGATTTCGCCCAGGAATTCGGTCTCGTCGAAGCCGAGCCGCGCCCATTCGGCGGCCTGGGCTGGCGATATCTCGGCCACGCCATCATAGAAGCCGGGGAGTGTCACCCGGCCTTCCGCATCGTGCAGATCGCCCAGGATGCGCGTCAGCGCGTTGATCGGGTTGAGCGCGGAGCCGCCGAACAGGCCGGAATGGAGGTCGCGCACCGGGCCGCGCACGCGGATCTCGGTATAGACGAGGCCGCGCAGGCGCGTGGTGATTGCCGGGGTGTCGATGTCCCACATGCCGGTGTCGGATATCACGGCCACGTCGGCGCGCAGGGCATCGGCATGCGCGCGCAGGAACGGCTCAAGATTGGGGCTGCCAACCTCCTCCTCGCCTTCCAGCACCACGGTGATGCGGGCGGGCGGGCCGCCGGCGACATCATGCCAGGCGCGGAACGCGTCCAGCCACATCATCACCTGGCCCTTGTCGTCCACCGCGCCACGGGCCACCACGCGGGGGCCATGCCGGCCCTGCACGATCACCGGATCGAAGGGCGGGCTGGTCCACAAATCGAACGGCTCGGCGGGCTGCACATCGTAATGGCCGTAATAGAGCACATGCGGGGCCTCGCCGCCCGGCCCGGGATACTGTGCGAGAACCACGGGATGCCCCGCCGTTTCCACGATGCGCACGGAGAACCCGATCGCCGCGAATTCGTCCCTCGCCCAGTCCGCGGCACGGCGGCAATCCGCCGCATGGGCCGGCTGCGCGCTGACGCTGGGGATGCGCAGAAAATCCATCAGCCGGCCATGGGCATCCGCCCGCGTGGCGCACAGATGGTCGAGCACGGCCTGGACCGGGGCGTGGGTGTGGGGTGCATCGTTCATGGCGCGACTATGCCGCCGATCGGCAGGGCGGGAAAGCGCGGAAAGGGACGGCGAAATCCTCCTGGCCGATCAATTCCGCGCCCCTTAGGGTGCCGCCAAACCCCAAGGAGACGCCCATGTCGAAAGTCGCCGACGCCTTGCAGCCGCGGATCGGCGAGGAACTCGCGCTCTCCGACTGGCTGCTGATCGACCAGGCGCGGATCGACGCCTTCGCGGCCTGCACCGGGGATTTCCAGTGGATCCATGTGGACCGCGAACGCGCATCCGCCGGCCCGTTCGGCGGCACCATCGCGCACGGGTTCCTCACGCTGTCGCTGCTGCCGGGCCTGACCAGTGAGGCCTGGGCCGGGGGGCTCGGCATCGAGGCGATGCTGAATTACGGGCTGGACCGGGTACGCTTCCTCTCCCCGGTACGGGCGGGGGCGCGGATCCGCAACCGGCTGCGCCTGGCCTCCGTGGAGCCGAAAGGCGCCGGCCGCACGCTGATCGGGTTCGAGAACACGATGGAGATCGAGGGCGAGACGCGGCCGGCGATGATCGCGCAGACGCTGGCGATGGCGTTTGGGTAGGAAGAGAGGTCTTCTTTTCTGAAGAAAAGACGCAAAAGTCTTTTGACTGTGGGGCGCGACCCGCCAGCGGGAGCTGCATCCGGCGGCGGTGCTCGCCCGTTTTCCAACCATGCGAAGGGTATCCAGTTCCATGCCGGCCGATGCCGCCAACCCGACCGCCGCCGAGCTCATTGGCCGCTGCGCCGAGAAAGACCGCGCCGCCTTCCGGATGCTCTACAGCCAGTGGAGCTCGCGCCTGCATGGTGTCGCCATGCGGATCACCCGCGATCCGGCGCTGGCGGCCGACGCCACGCATGATGCCTTCGTGCAAGTATGGCAGCAGGCGGCGCGCTTCGATCCGACCCGGGGCGAGGCATCGTCCTGGCTGATGAGCCTGGCGCGCTACCGCGCGCTGGACATGGTGCGGCGTCGCGGCCGCGAGGTTCTGGGCCACGAGCCGGTGAAGGAGGAGGCGGATCAGGGCCCCGATCCGCTGAGCGCCCTTCTGACCGCCACCGATGGGGGCGCCCTGCATCGCTGCCTGCAGACGTTGAGCGAGGAACGCCGCCGGCTGGTCGTGCTGGCCTTCGTGGAGGGGTATTCGCACAGCCAGCTCGCGGCGAAACTGGAGGCGCCCATCGGCACGGTGAAATCCTGGATCAGGCGCAGCCTGACCGGCCTGAAGGCGTGCCTGGCAACATGAGCGGCTCCGATATCGACCCGCCCGACCCGGCGGCGGAGTATGTGCTCGGCACGCTGGATGCGGCCGAGGCGGACGCAGCGCAGGCGCGCATCGCGGCCGATCCGGGCTTTGCCGCCGCGGTGCGCGCCTGGGAGGGGCGGCTGACGCCGCTGACCCTGCTGGTGACACCGGTGCCACCGCCCGAGGCGCTGTGGGACCGCGTGCAGGCCAGTTGCGCGCTGGATGTGCCGGCGCCGGCCAACGAAAACCGGCCCGGCTGGTGGCGCGGCACCGCCATCGCCAGCCTGGCGGTCGCGGCCGGCCTGGCCGCGTTCATCGTGCTGCACCCGGCGCCGGCGCCGGTGTTCGCCGTGCTGACCCCGATCGGCACCACCGCGGCGGTTCTGGTGGCGTTCGGCGGGCCGCATGGGGGCATCGTGGTGCGCCCCAGCGGTGCGATTCACATCGCCACCGATCGCGATCTGGAGCTGTGGTCGCTCGCCGCCGGTGCCCTGCGCCCCGAGCCGCTGGGTGTGATCCCCCCGTCTGGCCGCGAGATCCTGCCCATCGCCGCCGGCACCCAGTTGCTCGTCAGCCTGGAACCCAAAGGCGGCTCCCCCACCGGCCAACCCACAGGGCCCGTGATGTTTGGCGGCACTCTCCAGCGAGCCAACGAGTAGAAGGTCTTTGCTTCTTTCTTTCAAGGACGAAGGCAACACGCCTAAACGAGCAGATCCAGCAATCGCCCCCGGGGCGGCACCGCGCCCTGCGGCGAAGCTGTGGCCTGCGGCGCTTCCGCGGGGGATGGCACGAGCGCGCCAGCCTGCCCGGGCGAGAATCGCGTCACCGCGAAACTTCCCGGCGGGCGCACGGCGGTGAGCGCGCTGCTGCGCGCCTCGCTCGATATCGGCTGGGGTGTCAGTGCCCCAGCGCCCGAAACTATGGTCATCAAGGCCCTCTGCGGGCGCAAAACTGCAATGGTGGGGTTGAGGATGGATGAATCGGCGACCCTCGCGGGTCAGTCTACCTCGACTTCGGTGACGTCGCGGATCATGCGGGCGCCCATCCTGTCGCCGGGGACGATCAGTTTCAGGGCGGGCAGGTCGCCGGGACGGTCGTCCTGGCGGTAGGCGGTGCCGTGCATGGTCTGGTAGGACACATCCACATGCCGTGGCGGGAAGGCCTTCACCTGGTCCGCCGAAAACCCCTGTTCTGCCTGCACATCGCCATCCAGCTTCACACCGAGGCCGATTGCCTGCGCCCAGGCCGCGCCGGCAACGGCGCACATCATCACCGTGGCGGCCAGGCGAACTGGTTGCGGGCGCTGATTTTCACGCGGCGGCCTCCGCTTGATGCAGGTCGGCTTCGGAGCGCGGCCCGGGGCGGCACGTGGCCGGGGGCAGATATCGCTCGGCCTGGGCGCTGATCGGCAGGCCGCAGCGCCCCAGAAGGGCGCGCAGTTCGCGTATGGCGGGGAACACTTCCTGGTTCCAGTCCGCCCCTTGCGCGTCGTGCGCCTTCTGCTCCTCCTCCACGATCCAGCGGTCCTCGGTGAAGATCCGCTCGGTAAACCAGACCAGCACGGGCCAGGCCAACTCCAGCAGCAGGGGGATCTTCGGGCGCTGGATGGAGAGAAGGCCGAAGGTGCGGTTGGTGCGCTGCTCCCGATCGAGAGGCACGTAGACGATCCACAGGTTCATCACCGGCAGGTCGGTGTCCGTCCAGATCTTGAGGTTCTGGTAGGGGTATTCGGTGCGTATGGTCATCAGCTCGCGGTGGTTCTGCTCGCCGGTGCGGCGGCGCTTGCCCAGGATCGCCGCTTCGCCCAGCGGCTGCTTTCCGCCGGTGCGGCCGAAGGTGTAATCCACCTCCATCCAATCGTGCCCGATGCGCATGCCGCGATGGCGCGGACGCACCTGGCCCATCTGCTTGCGATGCAGGAACTGATGGTTCATGTCCGTCAGATTTTCATGCATGAAGCTGAAGTGGCAGGCCACCTCCTTGCCGAAGCGGCGGGTGCGGTAGCGCGGGTCGTCGGACGCGCCCAGAATGGGGAAGGGAACGGTTTCCGCCAGCGCGGCCTCGCCGGGGAAGACGAAAATCAGCCCCGCGGCTTCGCGGCACGGATAGGGGCGCACGCCGTTGGGCAGCTTGTCGTGCCCCAGATAGGGCACTTCGATACATTTGCCGGTGCTGTCGTAGGTCCAGCCGTGATAGCAGCAGCGGACCGCGCAGCCATCGACCACGCCATCATGCAGCGGCACCTGGCGGTGGGCACAGCGATCCTCCAGGGCGAAGACGGCACCATCGACCGGGCGCACCAGCACGATCGGCTCGCCGGCGAAGCGGACGCCGATGGCGCGGCCGGCTTTGAGCTCCCGCGACCATGCCAGGGGGTACCAATGGTTGGGGTTGGCGCCGATGCGCCGCAAATCCGTCTGCGCGCACAACTGTAGCGGCGCAGGGTTGATATCGACGTCCAGTGTATCCATGCGCGCGATTAAGGTTGGATTACCCCCGCGTGGCAAGGGACAATCCGTAGACACGCCCGCACCACGACGCACCCGAACAGATAAAAGTTTTTTGGTTCTTTTTTTCAAAAAAGAACATACTTTTTTGTTCAATGAATAAGTGTGCTCGTATAAAAAATGACCCCCGCCAGGATCGCCACGCAGATGGCAAGGGCGATCATCGGTTTGATAGGTCTGGCGCGCCGGGTGGCGACGCGCAGGGCGCAGGTCTGGCAGCAGCCCCGGGTGGGGAAGTTCATCTGAGCGAGGGTGGGCGGCGCGCGCATGCCGAGGGCGCGCCATTTGGCCTCGGGCATCGGGGATTTTTTACCGAGGTTCTTGATGTAGTCTTCCATCGCGTCGGGGCCGCGCTGCTTGATCGCCACGCCGCAATAGCGGCACTCATCCACGCCGTACGTCATTGCCGTCTTCACACTCGAACAGATGGCCGGGCCACAGAAGCGGCCGATTGACGGGAAACGCATACGCCGGCTGGCCCGTTACGTCACGTGACCGCCCCAACAGGGCCTTGCCGGAGGTATGCCATGACGAGTCGTTTTTCGAACAGAGTGCCGGCTGCCGCGGCCGGTCTGGCCGTATTGCTGGGCGCGTTGCCGGCCCTGGGTGATCCGGGGCCGGGGCCGCGCCATGGGGTGCATCACCGTGCCGCGCGCCACCACCGCCGGGCGGCTTACGGCATCGCGCCCCTGCCCGGCGCACCCCGGGCGCATCCGACCGCGACCGTGAGTGCCGCGCCGGTGCCCGATGAGTCCGTCACGCCGCCGGTTGTCGATACGACCCCGACGACGACGCTGGAGCCGAAGGTGTTCAGCCTGCACTACCCGCCCCAGGGGGACGGTTATCCGCCGGGGTCGAGTGCCCAGGACATGGCCGATGAAGGCGCGGCGCGGGTGAATGGGGTGCAGTTGACGGTGCCACTGGCGCAGTGATGGGGGGTGGGTGGGGTGGCGTTTGGACCTCAGGGTCAAGGGGCGGGGGGGAATGATGGGTGTCGCTTCGTTCATCCATCCTGTGGGGTGGTGCGAGGGCGGTGATCATCGCTTCGATGTGGCGCAGGGGGATGGTGGGCTCGTCC
>PKZM01000098.1 GCA_003133065.1 Acetobacteraceae bacterium | reverse complement strand
CTCAAAGCCGCCCTCGTCGACCACCTGCAAGCCAGCGGCCTGGATGCCCCCGATTTCTCCGCGGAGAACGCCGGCCACTAACAAAAAGGTCTTTGCTTCTTTCTTTCAAGAAAGAAGATTCTTTCTTGTTCATTACAAAAATAAGAAAAAAACTTACCCCTGAGCAGACACACCCGGCCGCTTTGGCCGGTCACAACACTGTGCCCGGCCTTTCGCGTGCTGGTAGTCCTTGATTTGCCACACCATATAGTAGAGTGTGTTTCAGGGACTTCACCCAATGCGTGCAGTGTTTTGCTGACTGTCTTCAACTGCATCACCACTGAGCATGATTTGCGCCTGGTCGCCCTGGCGGCCTGCATCTGCGCCATCGCCTGTCTCACCGCCCTCACCTTGGTGGCGCGTGCCGATGCCACGGTGTCGGACACCACGGGTTCATGGCTCTCCACCCTTTGGATGGCCGCCGCGGCGGCCACATTCGGCGCCGGCGTATGGTCGCTGCATTTCGTGGCCATGCTGGCATTCATGCCCGATCTGCCCATCGCCTATGATGTTCCGGCCACTGTCGCCTCCATTGCCATCGCAATTGCCGGCACCGCGGTCGCCTTCGCGCTATGGAAATTGCCGCGCGCGCGGGGTTTGGGTGTGCTGATGGGCGGTACCGCGCTCGGTTTGGCGGTCAGTGCCATGCACTATGCCGGGATTTCCGCCATGCGCCTCGCCGGCACACTCAGCCTGAACCACGGGCAGGTCGTGGCCTCCATTCTGGTCGGCATCGTCTTTGGCATCATTGCCCTTGCCCGCGCGGGCAAGATCGGCCGCATCGGGCGCCGGGCGGAGGTATCGGTTTGGCTCGCGCTGTGTGTCTGCGGCGTGCACTTCACCGGCATGTCGGCGATGGTCATCCTGCCGGGGGCGCCGCTGCTTCTGGGCAGCGCCATGCTCGGATCGCAATCGATGGCTGTCGTGGTCGGGTGCGTCAGCCTGGCCATCCTGCTGCTCAGCCTGGGCGCCGCCATGATGGACCAGCACCTTGCCGGCCGCGCGGTCAGCGAGCTGGATCGCAGCAGAAAACTGAGCAACCTGTCCCGCGAAGTCATTATCATCCATCGCAACTTCACTGTCCTGGAAATCAACAGCGCCGGCGAGCGGCTGTTCGGCATGAAGCTCAAGCAGCTCCTCGGCACCCGCCTGACGGATCTGTTTTCCAACCCCGACATAGAGGCCATCCTGGCGCGCGATAGCGCCCCGTCCGATGGGCCGGGCAATACGGAACTCACTGCCCGCGCACCGGGCGCGCTGGTCCCCGTGGAATACACATCCAGCGCCATCGAATATGGCGGCCGGCCCGCCATGGCTCTGGCGCTGCGCGACCTGACCGACCGGCGGCGGGATGAGGACCGGATACGCCACCTGGCCCATCACGACGCGCTCACGGATTTGCCGAACCGTCTGCTGCTCAATGATCGGCTGGGCCACGCGCTGGAAACGGCAGCCCGCGAAGCGGACTCCGTCGCCGTGCTCTACTTCGATCTCGACCGGTTCAAACTGGTGAACGATCTGCTTGGCCATGCCTGCGGGGATGCCTTGCTGATCCAGGTGGCGCGGCGCGTGCAAGCCGTGCTGCGCTCGGCCGATACGCTGGCGCGGGTCGGCGGAGACGAATTCGTGATCGTCTCCACCCTGGCTGCCCAGCCGGAGCGTGCGGCCGACCTGGCCGGTCGTGTGGTGCAGGTGCTGGAACGTCCGTTCAATCTGGCCGGAAGGCAAATGGAAATCGGCGTGTCCATCGGTATCGCGCTGTACCCGGCCGATGGCGGCACACAGGAATCGCTGTTGCAGGCCGCCGATACCGCGCTCTACCGCGTGAAGGAGGAACGCAGCGGCACGTTCCGCTTCTACGAACCCACCATGGACGCCAACCTGCAGGACCGTCACCGGCTCGAACAGGATTTGCGCCACGCCGTGGATCGCGGCGAGCTCGAACTGCACTACCAGCCGGTGGTGAACTGCCGCACCCTGGCCACCGACGGGTACGAGGCGCTGGTGCGCTGGCGCCATCCCACGCGCGGCCTGGTCGCCCCAGGGGATTTCATCCCGCTGGCAGAGCAGACCGGCCAGATCGACAAGATCGGCAAATGGGTGATCGAGACCGCCTGCGCCGCGGCCGCCGCCTGGGCCGACCAATGCTGGGTTGCCGTCAACGTCTCCGCGATTCAGCTGCGCCGTGCGGACCTGCCGCGTGTGGTCGCCGCCGCTTTAGCGACATCGGGGCTGCCCGCGTACCGGCTGGGGATAGAAGTCACCGAGAGCGTTTTCATCAACGACAGCAAGCAGGCGATCAAGGTGTTGTCCGAGCTGCACGCACAAGGCGTGCATATTTCGCTCGATGATTTCGGCACGGGATATTCCAGCCTGAGCTATCTGCGGTCCTTCGCCTTCAACAAGATCAAGATCGACAAATCCTTTATCGTCGGGCTCGGCCAAAGCGAAGAAGCCGGCACCATCGTGCGCGCCATCATCGGCATGGGCCACAATCTGGCCGTATCCATCGTGGCGGAGGGGATCGAAACACCCCGCCAAATGGCCATCCTTCGCGCCGAGGGCTGCGACTATGTGCAGGGCTTCCTGCTCGGCCGCCCCGCACTGCACCCCGTGCCGTCGCCCGCGCATGAGCAGGGCCAGAGGCGGCACCCAGGCCTGTCGGTGGTGCCCACGCAGCCCAGGCCGCACGCCGAGGCCTCCTGAGAACGCCTTTCAAAACCTGCCCTGGCGCCCGTCTTTTGCGCTCCGGTTTCTTTTNNGGTTTTGAAAGGCGCTCTAAAAGCCTTGCGTGCCGCGTAGACTGATTTTCCCGGGTTCGCTGGTGGCGTCGTGGTTATTCTCTCGTCTGGCTGTGCCGGCGTCGGCAACATCTGTGTTCATCTGTGGTTTCATCCCACAATGTGCGCACCGCGACAGACCGGGCAGTTACCACAAAACTTTGGCGCATTAGCCGGCACCGGCAGCCGCTTTTGTACGGGCATACATCGCGCTCTCGCCTGGAACGGCGGCGAAGGCCTCGGTCAGGCCAAGCACCGTTTCCGCGCCGCCCAGAAACAACACGCCATCGGGCGCTGTCTGCCGGGCAATCGCGTCCAGCACACGCCGCTTCGTCGGCGGATCGAAATAAATCAGAACGTTGCGGCAAAATACCACATCAAATACCCCAAGCGGCCGCAAATCGCTCAGCAAATTCCATTCCCGAAACGTCACCGCCTCGCGCAGCGCCGGCTTGATTCGCCATTGCGCATCCTCCTTGGCGAAATGCTTCACCAGCATCTGCATCGGCAACCCGCGCTGAATCTCGAACTGCGTGTAAATCCCCTGCCGTGCCCGCTCCAGCGGCTCCCGCGCCAGATCCGTGCCCAAAATCTCCACCCGGCGCCCGCCCATCGCCCCGGCCAGCTCGGCCGCAACCATCGCGATGGAATACGCCTCCTGCCCGGTGGACGCCGCCGCCGACCAGATCCGCAGCGGAACCCCGGCTCCACGCGCCGCATGCAGCCGCGGCAACACGCTCTTGCGCAACGCATCGAACGGCTTGCTGTCGCGAAAAAACAGGGATTCGTTGGTGGTCATCGCATCCACCACGTCCCGCTCCAACGGGCTGCCTGGCCGCAGCCGGCCGGAAAGCTCGGCCAGATCGCGCAAGCTCTCGCGCTTCAAAATCGGCGCCAGACGCGTCTCGAGCAAATACAGCTTGTCCGGCCCTAAAATCAGCCCCGATCGTGCCTTCAGCATATCGGCCAGCGCGGCATAAGCGGCACTCATCCGCGCTTCCCCCCGGCGATCAGCGATGCGATCTTGGCGCCCAGTTGCGGCAGCGGCAGCACCGCATGCGCCAGCCCGGCACGCGCAACCGCCCCAGGCATGCCCCACACCACGCTCGTCGCCTCATCCTGCGCCACCAGCGTGCCCCCCGCCTCCACTACCTGCCGGCTACCCAGCAAACCGTCCTGGCCCATTCCCGTCAGCATCGCCACCAGCATCCGCCCGCCCGTCGCCTCGCACGCCGATCGCAACATCGGATCCACCGCGGGCCGGCAGAAATTCTCCGGCGGTGCATCCGAAAGCCGCGCCACCATGGAACCGCCGGAGCGGCGCACCAGCAAATGCCGGTTGCCCGGTGCCAGCAGGATCCGGCCCGGCACAAGGGCGTCGCCGTCACGCGCCTCCGCGCACGGCAGAATGCCCAGCTTGTCGATATGCTGGGCCAGGATCGTGGTGAAAGCGGGCGGCATATGCTGCGTCAGCACAATCGGCACCCCAAGCGTCGGCGGCAGACTCTGCACCAGCGCGAACAGCGCATTCGGCCCCCCGGTGGAACTGCCGATCGCCAGCAAAAGCGGCGCCTGGCGGGCGGCCGCGCGCAACGGAAACTGCCCCCCATCGCCAGCGCCTGCGGCCGCTGCCGCAGGCGCATGGCGGGTGCGCCGCAATCGCGCCAGCCCATGCACCTTGGCAATCAACTCGGCGCCGAACCGCTGGTCCCCCGCCACCGCCATGGCGCTGGGCTTGGGCACGTAATCCGCCGCCCCCAGCCGCAACGCCCGCATGGAAATCTCCGCCCCCCGCTCCGTCAGTGTGGACGCCATGATCACCGACAGTCCCGGGCATGCCTCCAGCAACAGGGGCAGGGCGGTCAACCCGTCCATCACCGGCATCTCGATATCCAGCACCACCACATCCACAGCATGCTGCTTGAGGGCATCCAGGGCCGCCCGCCCATGCGCCACCCGCGCCACCACCTCGATGTCCTTCTCGGCGCCCAGCAGAGATCCGATCGCGAAGCGGATCACCGCCGAATCGTCGCAGATCATCACGCGTATCTTCTGCCCCCCCGCCGGCGATGCGCCCGGCCGCGCCGCCGCCGGTGCGGCCCTCAAAGGGATCACAGAAGCCCAACCTGCTCGAACTTGCCGCGCAGAATTTCCTCGTCGAACGGCTTCATGATGAATTCCTGCGCACCGGCCTCCATCGCTTCCTCAACGAAACGAAGCTCGTTCTCCGTCGTGCAGAACAGCACCGGCGGATTGTCCGCCCCGAACTCCAGCCGTAGCGCGCGGAGAAATTCAATGCCGTTCATCACCGGCATGTTCCAGTCCAGCAGGATCGCATCGGGCAGATGCGCGCGGCACGCTACCAGCGCACAGGCGCCATCTTCCGCCTCCTCCACCGCAAAGCCACATTTTTCCAGCATCCGCCGCGCCAGGCGGCGCACCATGCGGCTGTCATCCACCACCAGGCAGAACCGCCCGGTATGGGCGCCGCTCACGCTGCCATCCCGGTATCGATCTGCAGCAGCTTGTCCACATCCAGCACCACCATCAGCCGCTCGCTCACGCGATAGATGCCGCGGCTGTTTTCCGCCCATACCGGCGGCAGCGTGGGGGGATTGCGCTCCATATCCGCGGCCTTCAGCGTCACCACCTCGCTCACCTGATCCACCAGCAAGGCGTAAAGCTCGCTGCCCTGCTCAGTCACCACCGACATCGCACCCGCATCCGGCGCACGCTTGGGCAAATGCAGCCGCTGCCGCAAATCGATGGCCGTCACGATGCGCCCGCGCAAATTGAGGTTGCCCGCCACTTCCGGCGGCGCCAGCGGTATCCGCGCGATCGGCTGCTTGGCCAGAACATCGCGCACCGCCAGCACCGGCACGCCGCATAATTGATCGCCGAGCATCAACGTCACATAGGCCTGGCTGGCAGCAGCACCCCCCTGGCCGCCGGAACTGGTCGTGGCTGCAGAACTCATGATCGTATCTTCCCTGGCTGTGCCATGCTTGCCGTGCGGCAAATTCGCCTGGGTGTTCGTCTCGACGTTTGCGGACGAACACTCACACCAGCACCTGCTGCGCCAGGCATTGCCGCAGGCTTTCGATCAGCGCCTCGCGCTGGAATTTCTGGCAGTAATCCGTAAACCCGGCGTCGCGGCCGCGGCTTTCGTCCGCTGCCCCGCCGCGCCCGGTCAGCGCGATCATCGGCAGCTCCGCCCAGGCGCCGCCCTGCCGCACACGCTGCGCGAACCCGAACCCGTCCATATCCGGCATTTCGATGTCCGACACGATCGCGTCCACAACCAGCCCGCCATCGCGCAGCCGCAACGCTTCCGCGGCACTGCCCGCCGCCGTCACGTCATACCCGGCCGCCGAAAGCGTGGGCACCAGCAACTGGCGGAAGAAATCGCTATCCTCCACCACCAGCACGTGGTGCCGCACCGCGGTCGCCGGCTTGTCGCCGCCGAACCAGTCCCGCCAGGCCAGCGTCAGCCAGTGCCCGGTATCCAGCACGTCGGCTGCCTGGCCGGCGATCACCGCGGTGCCCAGCACACCTTCCTGGCCGCCGCCCAGCTCTATGCGCAGCCGGTCGTGCACCACATCGATGATGGCATCCACCATCAGCCCCATGCTGCGCTCGCCATCGGCGAATACCAGCACCGGCTGGCTCGCCGCCTCATCCTCCGCCGCGCCACTGCGCACCGCGAAGCGGCTGCCCGGGTCCATCGCCACCAGCGGCATCAACTGCCCGCGATACTGCGTCACCGGTCCGCTGGCGGAATACTCGATCTTGCTCGCCGGAATATCCTCCAGCCGCGCCACCAGGCTCAGCGGCACCGCATAGGTCGCGCCGGCCGGCCCGGCCCGGAACAGCAGCAGCGCCACCCGCTCGCCGGTCCCGCTCCGCTGTCCAGGCGACGCCTCGCCGGCCCCCGGCGCGCTGCGCGAGGAAACGCCGGCACTGCGCGCCACCCCATTGGGGTCCAGGATCATGATCACCGAACCATCGCCCAGGATCGTGTTGCCGCTGAACATCGTCACGTGGCGCAGGATCGGCGCCACCGGCTTGACCACGATTTCCTCGGTGTCGAACACCTCGTCCACCACGATCCCCAACAGCCCGCTGCCCACCGCCGTCACCACCACCGTGGTCGTCTCCGACCCCGCCGCCGCATCCATCCGCAGCAAGCTGCTCAGCGACACCAGCGGCAGCAGCCGGTCGCGCAGCCGCAGCACCGGCGTCTCCCCGATATGCTCGATCGCCATGCCGGTGCCGCCGCCTTTTTCGTCCGTCCCGGCGCCGCCGCTGTCCGTATCGTGCCCAACCCGCACCAGCTCCATCACGCTGATCTGCGGAATGGCGAACTTTTCGCCTGCCGCCGAAACGATCAGCGCGGACACGATCGCCAGCGTCAGCGGAATCTTGATCGTGAAGCAGGATCCGGCACCGAACGTGCTGGAAAGCTCGATCGTCCCGCCGATCCGCTCGATATTGGAGCGCACCACATCCATGCCCACACCGCGGCCCGAAATGGCGGTAATCGCCGCCGCGGTGGAAAATCCGGCGCGGAAAATAAAGGCGCGTATCTGCGCCTCCGTCATCACCGCCAGCTCCGCCTCGGTGGCAAGTCCCTTCGCCAGCGCCTTGGCGCGTATCTTGTCCAAATCCAGCCCGCGCCCGTCATCGGCGATTTCGATGATGATGTGCCCGCCTTCATGGTAGGCGTTCAGCATGATCCGCCCGGTCTCCGGCTTGCCCGCCGCCCGCCGCTCCTCCGGCGTTTCCAGCCCATGATCGGCGCTGTTGCGCACCATGTGCGTCAGCGGATCGCGCATCAGCTCCAGCACCTGCCGGTCCAGCTCGGTCTCCTGCCCCCGCATCTCCAGCACGATCTTCTTGCCGGTCTCCTGCGCCAGATCCCGCACCAGCCGCGGCAGCTTGTTCCAGGCAGAGCCGATCGGCTGCATCCGGGTCTTCATCACCCCTTCCTGCAAATCCGACGTGATATGCGAAAGCCGCTGCAACGGCGCGCTGAACGCCGTGGTGCCCTGGGTGCGCGAGAGTTGCAGCAACTGATTGCGCGTGAGCACCAGCTCGCCCACCAGCGTCATCAGCTCCTCCAGCACCTCCACCGTCACCCGAATGGTCTGCGCACCCACCGCGCCCTCGGCGCCTTGCGTATCGGCCGGAGGATGCGGCGCCTCCTCCGGCGCGGACGCGGACGGGGACGCGGACGCGCTCTCCGCCGCCCCGCCACTCTTGGCGGCAACAGGCTTGGCCGCCGCCTCGCCGGCGGCAACCCGGTTCAGATCGGCGATCACCGCCCCATCATCCCCGGCCGGCTCAGCCCCCGTGCTGCCCAGCCCCGCTACGATCGCCTTGATCCGGTCCAGCGCCGCCAGTACCAGGCTGATCACATCCGGCGTCACCGCCAGCTCGCCGTCCCGCACCCGCCCCAGAACGTTTTCCGCCGCATGCGCCACACGCTCCAGCCGCGGCAGCCCCAAAAACCCGCACGTCCCCTTGATCGTGTGCACCAGACGAAAAATCAGCGACAAAGTCGCCTGATCCTCCGGATTGCGCTCCAGCTTCACCAGCGCCAGATCGAGCTCCGCCAGGCTCTCGTTCGTCTCGGCCAAAAACTCGGGAAGTAGATCGTCCATCGCGCCCCACAGGCCTGCTGCCACAAGCAGCATCCGTGCAGACCCCGAAGATTTCGTGAACGAACCGCGGCCCGGCCCGGGTGAGACTATTCAGAAAGGAAGACTCTTCTTTTTTGAAAAAAAGAAGCAAAAAACGTTTATCTGTAGGGGTGTCGGCCAACAGCGGCGAGATGCAGCGTCAGGCCAAGCAAAGGCAACACGATGCCAACCGCTACTACCGCACGCCACGCCCCATAATTCCACGCAAGGCCGCCGGCGGCGGAACCCAGCGCACCGCACAAAAACATCACGCACATGAACACCGTGTTGATCCGCCCACGCGCATCCGGCTGCAACCCGTACACAAACGCCTGATTCGAAATCAACGCGGCCTGCACACCCAGATCCAGAATCAACACACCCGCCACCAAGCCAGCCAGGCCGGTGAAAACCCCGAATACACCCCACGCCGCCACCACGCACGCAGACCCAAGCCCCACCACCATCTGCGGCCCGCGCCGGTCCGCGATCCACCCGGCCAACGGCGCCGCCCCAATCCCCGCCACCCCCACCAGGCCGAACAGCCCGGCCACCCCACTGCCCAGATGCAGCGCCGGCCCCGCCAGCCGCCACGCCAGCACCGTCCAGAACACGCTGAACGCCCCGAACAGACACCCCTGCACCAAACTTGCCCGCAGCAGCGCCGGATGCCGCCGCACCAGCGTCACCAGCGAGCCCAGCAGACGCCCATATCCCACATCGGTGTTCGGCGCCGTCACCGGCAATGTCAGGGCAAAAACCAGCGTTATCGCCGCCGACATGCCCGCCCCCAGCCCGAACATCGCGCGCCAGCCAAACCAGGCCGAAACCGCTCCCGCCAGCGTGCGCCCCAGCAATATCCCGCACAGCAGCCCGCTCATCACCAGGCCCACCGCCGCGCCACGGCGCCGCGGGTCCGCCAGATCCGCGGCCAGCGGGATAATCTGCTGCGCGGCACTCGATGCCACCCCCACCGCAACGCTTGCCGCCACCAGCCAGCCCGCCCCCGGCGCCAGCGCCGCCCCCGCCATCGCACACGCCATCGCCGCCATCTGTGCGAGGATCACCCGCCGCCGCACGATCCGGTCGCCCAGCGGCACCAGCAACAGCAGCCCCAGCGCGTAACCAAGCTGCGTTGCCATCGGCACCAGGCCCACGCCACCGCCCGGCATCGCCCGCGCCATCACCCCCAGCATCGGCTGATTATAATAAATATTTGCCACGCACACGCCGGCCCCCACCGCCAGCACACACATCAGCCCCCGCGTCAGCGCCGGGGCAGGGGAGGGTGCAATGGCAAGGCGTGCGTCGGACATGCCGCATCAGATACATCGCCAGACCGCCGCCGCAATGCGCGGCGGCGCTCACCGTGCCGTCAGGCACCGCCCGGCCAGCGTCAGCGTCCGCCCGGCCTCCGCCGCCAGCAGCGCCGCCATCGCACACGCCACGTCACGCGGGCTCCCCGCCGCCTGATCCAACCCAGGCGCCTCGCCCAGGCAGCCCGCCAGCGCCGCCGGCCAGGCCCATCCCGGCCCATCGATCTCCACGCTCAACGCCCCCCGCGCCACGCCCAGCCGGACCGCCCCGCCCCGCGGCAGCGCAGAGGCCGCCACCATCAGCAGCGCCAAGGCCAGGCGCTGCCCCGGCCCATCCAGGCCCGCGCCCGCTCCGGCATCCACCTGCAGGCGGTCTATCCCCGGCAGCCCCCGCACCAGCATGCCCAGATCCCCGCCCGCCCCCTCCGGCGCCCACGCCGCCCGCAGCAGCCGCAGCCGCGCCGTCAGCTCCCGCGCGCAGGCCAGCGCCACCGACAGCGCCTCCTCATCCGCCTCCGCCTCCGCCATCTCCAGCGCCCCGGTCAGCGCGCCCAGCGTCCCCGCCAGATCGTGGCACAGCTTCGCGCACAACGTGCCCGCCACCATCAGTGCCTCCGGCGGCGGGGAACCGGCCGGGGCCGGGGAGAGTTCCATGCGTCCGATCCTTCGAATATGCTCTATGCTGGCCGGATCGATGCGAGGTGACAATGACCGGCTTTCAGTCCGCCTACGAACCCGGCCAGTTCGTCCTCCACCCGGCCCAGCCCGATTGGGGCCTCGGCCAGGTCCAGTCCGTCGCCGGCACCCGGGTCACCGTGAACTTCGAGAACGCGGGTAAAATTCTGATCAACACCGCGGTCGTGGCCCTGTCCGTCCAGGATACCCCCACCCGCATCACGCCATAAACGCTGGTCCCCCTTGACCCGGCGCCCCATCACCGCGACTTCACTGGGTCAATGTCCCAACTGATCGACCCCTTCGCCCGACCCATCACCTATCTGCGCGTATCGGTCACCGACCGCTGCGACCTTCGCTGCGTCTACTGCATGGCGGAGGACATGACCTTCCTGCCCAAGCCCGAAATCCTCACCTTGGAGGAACTCGACCGCCTGTGCGGCGCCTTCATCGACTCCGGCGTGCGCAAGCTGCGCATCACCGGCGGTGAGCCGCTGGTCCGGCGCCACGTGCTCAGCCTGTTCGCAAGCCTGGGCGCCCGCCTCGGCCATGGCCTGGACGAACTCACCCTCACCACCAACGGCACCCAACTCGCCCGCCACGCCGAAGCCCTGGCCCGCGCCGGCGTGCGCCGCGTCAATGTCAGCCTCGATACCCTCAACCCCGAGCGCTTCACGCGCCTCACCCGCTGGGGCCGCATCGCCCAGGTGCTGACCGGCATCTTCGCCGCCCGCGACGCCGGCCTGGCCGTGAAAATCAACGCCGTCGCGCTGCGCGGCGAGAACGAGGACGAGATCGACGACCTTGTCGCCTGGTGCGGCCGGCATGGTTTCGATCTTTGCCTGATCGAAACCATGCCCATGGGCGATATCGGCCCCGCGCGCGCGGATCAATACCTGCCTTTGTCCCTGGTCCGGGCGCGCCTGGGGCGCCGCTGGACGCTCGATGAGTCCGGCTACCGCACCGGCGGCCCCGCCCGCTACGTCACCGTGCGCGAAACCGGACGCCGCCTCGGCTTCATCACGCCCATGACCCATAATTTCTGCGAGGACTGCAACCGCGTCCGCCTCACCGTCACCGGCACGCTGTATATGTGCCTCGGCCAGGATGATTCCGCCGACCTGCGCACCCCCCTGCGCCGCGGCGAGGATCTGCATGCCGCCATCGCGGAGGCCATCTCCCGCAAGCCGAAAGGCCACGACTTCATCGTCGGCCGCAGCGCCGTCACCCGCCATATGAGCGTCACCGGCGGCTAGGCTCTCCGGCTCTAAGAAAAGAAAGCGTTCTTTTTTGAAAAAAAGAACCAAAAAACTTTTATCTGTTCAGGTACGCGCCGTAACGAACGTGCCGGGCTCTTGGTGAAGGCGCAGGGGTAAAAGTTTT